>JAIYDQ010000030.1 GCA_027487375.1 Planctomycetaceae bacterium | reverse complement strand
AGTTCAGGCTTTAGCCGCTTTGGAAGAATCCAAGGTGCTTAGCATCAAGACCGTTTACGCAAAGCAAAACTCTTTCTGACCGTCAAAATGAACTGCGTCACTATTCGCTGGAGTCCAGGCTTTAGCCGTTTTGGAAGCATCCAAGGTGCTTAGCGCCTAAAGGCTGTACTCCAGCAAATTGGCGCTGTCCAGCTAATCAACCTCTCGAAAGCTAAGACAACTCACAGCACTCCATAGAAGTTGCGCTTTGTGTATGCTTCTCTGTTATGCCAGCTAATCTCACGCCTCAATATCTCAGTGCGGAAGCCGACTATCGTAAAGCGGTGACGCCATCGGACCAGTTGGAAGCGCTGCGGGGGATGCTGCGCGAGATCCCTAAACACAAAGGGACCGATCGCATGCAAGCGGATCTTAAAACCAAGATCGCAAAGCTGCGGCTAATTGTTGAACGGGGAGAAGCAACGACATCTCGAGGCAACGCGGCAAGTAGCATCGCCAAACAGGGGGTTGGACGCGTCGTAATGATTGGTCCAACTCGCGGTGGAAAAACTCGGCTTCTACAATCTTTGACTCGTGTAAATCTTCCGCCACGCTCGGAAACATCAAAGGCTGAGGTATTCACAACGCGAGATCCTCAATTTGGAATGATGCGTTGGCAAGAGTGTTCATTGCAGTTGATTGATTTGCCATCGATCGGATATCCGCCTGCGGAGGATGATCTCGCGCAATGGGTACGCAGTGCAGATTTGGTTTGGTTGGTTGTTGATTTAGGTAACGATGACTTTATCGAACAAACTCAGCAAGCAATCGATCGCTTCCGCAGCGAGAAGACACGACTTGGCGTTTCGACCGCTTTGGACCCCAATGAGATTGGAGTCAAAACGATTTCAACTATCATTTTCGGCAACCTTACGGAATGTTCTTACAACGCCGCCGAGGTTACTGATCGGTTGGAATCATTCGCGGAATTCCTCAGTCTATCTCTACCAGCCGTTGCGGTCTCTGCGATTGATAAGTCGACTCTGGAATCTGCTTTGGAATTGTCCGTGAAAGCCATGGATATCGTTCGCGTTTATTGCAAGCACCCCAAAGAGGAACATCCCGACATGGAGAAGCCGCTGTTTATTCGCAGTGGGGAAACCCTACGTGAGGTGGCCGCTCAGATTCATGAATCACTCGTGGAGCGGTTCAAAGGTGCGAAGGTTTGGAAGCCAGGCCAGCTGCAATGTCAATCAGTAAAACCTGACTATGAACCGGTCGATTGTGACGTGGTAGAGCTGATTATCGCTTGAGCGAATTTTTACTTTTGTGTGAAGATTTTGAATAAACAGGGAATTTTCGTGTCGGTCGGCACGCCGGTTTGGCTTGCAACGCTTGTAACTTAACATCCGAAGATTCTTTCTAAAGTAATCCCCCCATTTGAATCGAAACTAGGTCTTAGACAGCTTGATATGCTTTTGACGTGTACGAACCTTCGGGCCAAGTGCGCAAGAGTAGCCGATCATTGCTGCTAAATGTTGGGGGGACAATTCATTCACGGCTGATACTTTCTCGGTGTCGGTCGTCTTCAAAGGTACATCCTGCGAGCTATTTCGTGCTTGTTCGGATGAATCTTAGAGGGTTTGTTCCGCCTGCATCTGGCAACCATGCATGATTGAACTGCTCGCTATTTGTATCCATGCAGGTCGATTCGAAGTCCGTATAAGGGGTGCGGTTCGAAGAGTCTGCAATGAGGATTACGATACGTCGAAATCGATCATCGCAAGCACATAGAATGTCGGAAGGATCTGACAGGAGAGGTGCTTGGTGTCTGGAATTGAATACCTTGAGCAATTTGTCGCTTGTGAGTGGCATCGATGCTTGAAGGGAGACGACATGGATGTTGTTGAACTTCGTAGCGGAGAAGCCCTAGTTGACGATGTGAATCGTTCTCTACACAAGCGGGTTGTTGAAGGTCTACCGTGCCAATCCTAAGAAACATGCCTGGTTCTTTGGGTTAGTATCCCTAGCAATCGAAGGTAACGGAGAAATCGAATATGAAGGTGTTCACCACGGGACAGGTCGCAAAGATCTGTAAGGTGGCCCCGCGAACCGTAAGCAAATGGTTCGACTCCGGCCGACTCAAAGGGTACCGCATCCCCGGTTCACAAGACCGACGCATCCCCCGAGAGTATCTAATCAAATTTCTCAAAGAGCATGGTATGCCTTTGGGAGATTTGGAAGATGAGGCCATGGCCAAGGTTCTGATCGTTGCTCAAGATCAGGTCCTTATCGAAAACCTCAAGCGGGAATTACCGGTTGAGAGGAGCTTCAAGGTTTCAGTGGCCGCAAGCGGTTTCGAAGCCGGCATCCAAGCCGAAAGCTTCCATCCTGATTGCATGATCGTTGACTTCTCGATCGGTAAGTTGGAAGCTTTGCAGATTTGCCAAAATCTGCGTAAGAATCCTGACTTTGCCGAGATCACTCTCATTGCGTTGCTACCAGATGATGGTAACACCATGAGCTTCGATCGTTCGAGCATCAACGAAACATTCAAGAAGCCGTTCGACGCAAGACTTCTTGCAGAACGACTACGAACACTGATCGGTGCAAAGAAGGAACTGGTTTAAATTAAACCATTCCAACTCTGACACATCCATAGCCCTCGCCGGTGGAAACATCGCGCGAGGGTTTTTTCGTTTCGTAGCGATTTTTCAAAGTTCGATCAACAAGGGATGCAGTTAATCGGTAGACGGACGGGACAGGTGGTCCCATCCTACGCGGTGGTTGTCTGGGGAAACTAGCTTACGGTGAGTTTTGAGCTGGCTAGGACAAACGTTTTTGTTTCGCCGATGTCGAAGCGGACGATTGCGCGGCGTTTGGCTCCGTGGCCGTCGAGTGCGATGATTTTGCCTTCACCGTAGTTGGGATGTACCGCGCGAAGTCCGACTCGGAAAAGATCCAGATCGACCCCTCCAGCGGTAGTCAGCGGCGCTAGGTTCGCAGCCGATTGCATGCGGGCTGCGGTTGGGAGCTTTCGCAACTTGTTTAGCTTCGCCTCGAGGTCTTGTGGTAAGCGGACCGCTTGTCCGAAACTTTGATTCTTAGCATTCTCAGAGATCTCATGTGCAGAGTCATCGTCAGCAAATGGATTCGATTGATTAGCTCCGAATTCGAAACTGGTTGGATCATTGTCAACCGATTCACTGTCGCCGAAATCTGTATCACTGAAATCACTATCACCAAAATCTGAATCGCCGAACCCGCCGTGTGCTTCGAAGGTCGATTCCGACATATCGACGACTTCCAATTCCAAACGTGGAATTTCGAACAAAAACTGACTTGGCACGCTCGTTCGGTTTTGGAAGCCTCGCCTGCGAGCGGTACTCAATTGGAGTCGATCTTCTGCGCGTGTCATTCCTACAAACAAGAGCCGTCGTTCTTCTTCCAGTTGAGCCGGGTCCTCTTTGCTTCGGGCATGAGGAAGTATGTCATGTTCGACTGCGATGATAAAGACCGACGGGAACTCGAGCCCCTTCGAGGCATGCAATGTCATGAGCGTAACTCGATCGGGATCGTTTTCTAGCTGATCGGAATCGGCGAGCAGGCTTACTTGCTCCAAGAATATTTGAAGCGGGTTATCGTCGCCAAATTCCAGATCGACTTGCTTGGCGTCGGCTAGGAGTTCAAGGATGTTGGAATCGACATCGTCTTCGTCATCGTCGGCTTTCTTCTTGGCCAAGTGGTCAAGATACTTAGTCGATTCGATAAGATGGTTCAGGATGTCGACGATACTGCCTCGCGAAAGCTCAACCAATTGGCCATAAAGCTTTAGGAATTGGTTGGCTCCGTCGGCCGCCTTTTTGGAAAACACGTTTGCATCGACTGCTTTTACTAACGCGCTCAACATGCAAATTCTGTCGCGTGAAGCAATCTCGGCGACTTTCGAAAGGGTCTTATCGCCAAGCCCTCGTGTTGGAGTGTTGATGATGCGATTGAAAGCAACGTCGTCATCGGCATTCATGACTAAGCGAAGATAGGCAAGCAGGTCTTTGATTTCTTGCCGATGATAGAATCGAAAGCCACCAATTAACTGATAGTTCATCCGATTCTTGATAAGCTCCTTCTCCAGGAGACGCGACTGCGCGTTAGTTCGGTAGAGAATCGCAAAGTCGCGTGGCGATTCGCCATTATCGACAACTGCTGTTCGTATCTGATCAATAATGTTTTCCGCTTCTGCTCGATCATCTGCGTAGTGAACCAGGCGCACTTTCGTGCCGCTATCGCGAGTCGGTAAAAGGTTCTTTGCTTTACGTCGGCGGTTATGCTGGATAAGTGAATCGGCGATACCGAGGATCTCAGGCGTGCTGCGATAGTTCTGTTCGAGACGAACGACTTTTGTTTGCGGAAAGTCTTTCTCGAAGGAAAGTATGTTCTCAATGTTCGCGCCGCGCCAACCATAGATCGATTGGTCCGGGTCGCCGGTGACGTTCAAGTTAGGATGATCGATCGAGAGCAGCTTGACGATCATGTACTGCGAACTGTTGGTGTCTTGGTATTCGTCTACCAAGATGTATTCGTAGCGTTGGTCTAGGTCGCTTCGAAGATCAGGTTCGCTTCTTAGGATGTTTGCGGTGTGAAAAAGCAAATCATCAAAGTCGACTGCAGAACTTTCGATCAGTTGCTGTTGATAGGCAGGGTAGACTCGGTACACGATATGTTCGAGACTGCTTAAACGATGCTGGTCCATCATCTCGGGAGTGATGAGATTGTTTTTGAGTCGGCTAATCTCTCGAACAATGTCACCGATCGAAGTATGGCTGAGACTGATCTTCGATTTGATGATGGCTACTTCGAGTGCTTTCTTCGCATCGTCGGGATCATAGATTGAGAAGTTTTCTTTCAGCCCAATACTTCTTCCGTATCGTCTTAAAAATCTCGCACCAAATCCGTGAAATGTTCCCATCGTGATAGGTCGATTTCCAACCAGTCGCTGGACTCGCTCGCGAATCGCACCGGCGGCCTTGTTTGTGAAGGTCATGGCGAGGATCGAGGTGGACGGGATCCCTTGGTCGATCATGTAGGCGATTCGATGCGTAACAACCCGTGTCTTGCCGCTCCCAGGACCAGCCAGGGTCATCAAGGGACCATGAATCGTCTCGACTGCGGATCGTTGGGATGGGTTTAACGATTCGAGAATCGGATTCATGTGACTACCTCCGTGGAAAAAGCTGGCATGACTTTGGGCCGCCCTGAAAGTACCAACCCTTGGCTACTTTTGAATGTCGAACACCGAACAAGGAATAGCGAATGACGAAGCAATTCTTCACTTCATCCGGAACTCGAAGTGCTGCGCGCCGTCCCCTATTATTGCTGCGCATTTTTTTGGCGATAGTACTTAAGCCCCGGGAAGAAAAAGCAGGGAGCGGCAACAAGCCCGAAAATAACGTGGGCGTAGTCCTTGAAGATTGCCATCGGAATCGCTGCTGCAAAGAGACATACAGCTTGGAAGTAAAACGCCCCGCTGAGGATTCCGGCTTTGATCACAAAAACCATTCCTGCAATCACGCCGAGCAGTGGTGTCAGGGTCAGGCTGTCCAGTCCGAGCAGCCATTCCAAGGGGAACATAGCCGCAATCGCGATCATGCTTGCCCCCCAAACGTGCGCGATTTGCCGCTCAACAAACGTGACCGGTCCCATCCTGCGGCGAATCGCCCAGAATACTGCCGCCCAAGTTCCTAGCCCCACCGTCCAAAGACCCGCATAAGCAAGTCGACTAGCAATTCCGCTCCATTCGAACGCCTCGGTCACAAAGCACGCGATCAAAAGCACCAACGAGTGCCACATCCACAGCAATCCCCAGTTCTCCAAAACCGGTGCGTGGTGCGTCTCGCGAAAAACGCGAGCAACAATCTGCGCGAACTGACCGCTGCGAGCCGCGATCGGTTCGTCACGCATGAACGCTTCTAAATCATTTGCCAAGGCCGCAGCAGATTCGTATCTCAAGTCGGGCGGCTTTTGAAGGCATCGCACGACAATCATTTCCAAGTCGCGATCGATCTTCGGTTCGAGCAATCGAGGCGCTGGTGGGTCCTGTTCCAGAATCTTCAACGCGAGTTCGACTGGCGAGTTGGCAACCAACGGCGGGCGACCCGTCAGAATATGATAAAGCACTGTTCCGATGCTATAAACATCCGAGCGTGGTCCGACAGCATCGACGCGACCGTTGGCTTGCTCGGGACTCATATAAGTCGGCGTACCGAGCACCGCACCGGTCCGAGTAAGCGACTCATGAACACCAGCTTGTTTCGCGAGCCCAAAGTCGGTCAATCGTGGGCGTCCGCTTTCATCGATCAAGATGTTCGAAGGCTTGATGTCGCGATGCAAGATCCCTTGTTCATGAGCGTAATTGACCGCTCGACAAATAGGAATCATGATCCGAGCGGCTTCACGATTGGAGAGCGGTCCGTCAGCGATCTTTGCAGCAAGTGTTTCACCGCGAATTAATTGCATTGAGAAGTAGGGACGCCCTTCGATTTCTCCGACTTCATAAACCGGAACAATGTTCGGGTGATTCAGCTTTGCAGTTGCTTCTGCTTCCACAAAAAATCGTCGTCGATCTTGAGCCGTTGCAAGTTGACCTCGAAGGATCATCTTCACAGCGACATCGCGACCAAGATTCGTTTGACGGGCTCGGTATACGACTCCCATGCCGCCATGCCCAAGCTCTTCCAAAAGTTCATAGTCGCCAAGCGAGACTGGAAGCTGCAATTGCCAAACGCCCGAATCAGGTGACCCGGATGAACGCGCAGCATCTTCGGAGTCAACACGCCCGGCAACCTGAGCGACGACCATCGTTCCCCAAAGCAATCTTAGATCGAGTGCAAACTCGGGGTACTGAAAGCATATTGTCTCAAGCGAAAGATCTTCTCCATGATGCAGACGATCGGTTAGTTGCGACATCAAGACAGCAAGTCTTTGATCGTGCTCCGAAGGGGCGTCCGCATCGTCTACATAATCGGCTTCGTCGTCACCAATTTCGTCTTCGTATTGATAGTCAATCTGATCGCTGAGATCGCTAGAAGAAGCTTGGTTACTCGTAGCTGTCTTCAAAGGACCAGCGTCGGTACCCTTAACAACATCGGGTTCGCTAACTTCATTCGCTTCGGGTTGTACAAAAGTGGAAGTTGTTTTCGCTATGTCATCGAGACCAACGGAAGGCGAAGTCGGTTCGGGCTTCTGAGTGTTCCAGAGCAAGTTCTTTATCACAAAAAACTCCTCAAGAAGTCGGTGTATCTTTAATGCCAGCCACCTTCGCAACCGGATCTTGAGGACTGAGCCCTTCAGAGGATGACTTCAGAAAGCCTTCGTCGAGAATCTCACGAAGTCTACGCAACGCTCGAAGGTACCGCATCGAGGCAGCCGGTTCAGATAACCCTAACGACTGCGCCGCCTCTAAGTTGCTGAGCTGCTCATAGTGACGCATCAGAATGATTTCGCGATCGGGGCCTT
>JAIYDQ010000508.1 GCA_027487375.1 Planctomycetaceae bacterium | reverse complement strand
AGGTTTGCGCTGGAGTACAGGCTTTAGCCGCTTTTGGTAAATCCAAGGTGCTCGGCGCCTGAAGGCTGTACTCCAACACGGTTGCAATCGATTGTCGTGCTCAACCTAGCGCCTTCTGTTAAGGCTCGGTTTCTAAACACGCAGTCGCGTCTCTCGGAGACGCGAAATTCCTGCGTCTCGGAGAGACGCAGCTACGTGAAATCAACTTTCGAAACGAAGTCTAATTGGTCAGCGCCAGGTTTGCGCTGGAGTACAGGCTTTAGCCGCTTTCGGCAAATCCAAGGTGCTCGGCGCCTAAAGGCTGTACTCCAACACGGTTGCGATCGACTATCCTGCTCAAACGATCGCTGCGCAATTACGTTCAAAGGTCCCTGGCTAGTCCTGAAGGGTTAGCTCGAAAACGCGTAAGTCCCGATTGTTATCATCCAACGATAAGAAATGCTCCTGGAGCTTCCAACCTGCGGAGCGAATCCATTTCGAAAAGCGATCCCCCGTATGTCTTTGCGGTTCGCTCAGTAGCACGCGCCCTCCAGGTGCGAGATGACGACGCAAACAGGGCTCAAGAATCGGATGCAGCTTCGGATCGTAGACGATATCCGAGCCGATGATCCATTTGAATCGATCACCCGAGAGCGTCTCGTCGGTCCAGTCCAAGCGGCGACACTGAACGTGCGACTCGACGAATCGTGCGTTGTATCGCGATACAAGAATCGCAGCTCCCGCAAGATCTGTCATCGTAACAATCGCCCCTCGAAGCGCTGCACCGATCCCACTTCGCCCGCTACCGCACCCCAGATCGAGAACTCTATGACCATTAAGGTCGTAGCGATCAAGAAATTTCTCCAGCCCGATCGCTGCACGCCAAGTTGCAGCCCAAAACGGGTCAAGCTCCGGGGTTCCTGCGTCCTCGAGTGAAAGAGCTCGCATGAGCAAGCGATCGGGATCACGCACCTGCGTCCACGGGTAATCCCTGTCCGCGATTTTTGTCCATTTGTGTTCAATCGGAACAATTCGTTCGATACGAGCAAGGAGTTCTTGATCGCAACGTTTCGGGTGATTCAATCGAGCAGCGTAAGGTGACTCGCAAGGGGTCATCGTTCTGCGCTCATTCTTCCATCGCTTGGATGTACTGTCGAAGGCGTTCAAGCTCGTCGGTCGTGTCCTTGAGCTTCAGCATGTTGCCAACGCGTTTGTCTAATTCAATGCGATTGAATGGCTTGGAAAGAAAGTCATCCGTCCCGGCAGCAACCGCTCGCTCAATATCACCGAGCTCACTTAGTGCCGTTACCATCAAGACCATAATCTTGGCGGTTACCGGATCGCCTTTGACTTTACGGCAGACCTCAAAGCCATTCATCTTGGGCATCATCACGTCCAGAAGAATGAGATCGGGCTGAAACGAGGCGACCTTGGCTAAGGTATCCGCCCCGTCGACTGCCATTTCTACTTCGCAATCAATGTTCGCTAGGTAGGCTTCCAGAAGTTCGCGATTAGCCGCGTTATCGTCAGCGATGAGAATACGAGGAGTTTGTGGCATTTGAAAGAGGCGGTCTAAACGAGGAACTTCGATCAACTAAATAATCGTGTAACTGATAGGTAACTGTTACATTACACAAGTGCTAATTGCCCAGCAGGTACTGGGAAATTCATTGCCATTTGACGCACTTCTTCACGAATTCCATCGAGAACTTCTGGCTTATCTGTGTTTTTCAAAGCTTGGATAATCCACTTACCAATCTGCTTAAGTTGGTCTGGTCCCATGCCTCGAGTCGTAAGAGCTGGCGTACCAATTCGAATACCGCTTGGATCCATCGCTTTGCGAGTATCAAACGGAATCATATTCATGTTGACAGTGATCCCGCAGTGTTCAAGGGATTTTTCGGCGATCTTTCCACCGAGTCCCAGTCCCATGCTGGTTACATCGACAAGAACCAAATGGTTATCTGTTCCACCACTAATCAATCGCAAGCCCCCGCTCATCAAAGTTTCAGCAAGTGCTTTGGCGTTGGCAATAATCGTTTGGCCGTAGACCTTGAATTCAGGAGCAAGTGCTTCGCCAAAACAAACGGCTTTACCCGCAATGACATGCATTAGCGGACCACCTTGAATGCCAGGGAAAACAGCACTATTAATCGCCTTAGCATTTTCTGTCTTAGTAAGAATCAATCCGCCTCGTGGACCGCGAAGTGTTTTGTGTGTGGTGGTCGTCACAAAGTCAGCATAGGGAACAGGACTGTTATGAAGACCGGCTGCGACGAGACCTGCATAGTGAGCCATATCCACAAGCAACTTTGCACCGACGTCTTTTGCAATTTGTGCAAACTTGTCGTGAGGAATTTCACGTGGGTAAGCACTCGCGCCTGCAACGATCAGCTTCGGCTGTTGCTCACGGGCTAGCTTTGCGACTTGATCAAAATCAATGCGGTGTGTGGTCGGATCAACACCATAAGCGTGGAAGTTATAGAGCTTGCCGCTGATATTGAGCTTCATCCCGTGGGTAAGGTGACCGCCTTGAGCCAAATCTAAACCGAGAACCGTGTCTCCAGGTTGCAGACAGGTCAAGTAAACAGCCATGTTTGCTTGCGAGCCCGAATGGGGCTGCACGTTGGCGGCTTCTGCTTGGAAGAGTTCCTTAGCACGATCGATTGCCAAGGTTTCGATGACATCTACGTGCTCGCAACCGCCGTAGTAACGTCGTCCGGGGTATCCTTCAGCATATTTGTTAGTCAGAACACTGCCTGCCGCTTGCATAACACCAACGGAGGTGTAATTCTCGCTGGCGATCATTTCTAGTCCGTCCTGCTGGCGAACGGCTTCCGCTTCGATAGCGGACCAAACTTCAGGATCTTGATTTTGAAGGATATTCATCTGTTCATCTCTGGGAAATTTAAACCATTGGGGATGTGACTATTGTCCTAACGATCGAAGGCTTCGTCAATCGAAGGCAACATTGGCAAAGACACAACTTGGTAAATAGGTTGGAATTTGGAGTAATTGTGAGGGCGGGTCTACCGGCGATCTGGTCGCCGAACCTCCTTGCGATCAGGAAACGCCAAGCAAACGATTGTGGTTTTAGGTTTCGCTCGGAAGGACCTGGAACATCAATCGCCGACCAAAACAATCTTTGTTCGAGCCTGTCTAGACTCTTGACCTTATGCCTTTCCTGGCTACCCTTTCCCAAGCGATATGAATGATCGCGAGTGTTTTTTCGTCGCGGATATGGCGGAATTGGCAGACGCGCTAGACTCAGGATCTAGTGACTTATTAAACGGTCGTGGAGGTTCGACTCCTCTTATCCGCATTTTTGCTCGAAGATTCAACTAAAACGGTTCAATTAAAAACCACCATGCCCAAGGATTTCCTCGCCGGTGTCGCAGACGAATACGATTGCGTTGTCATTGGTGGAGGCTTGGCTGGGCTGACCTCCGCCAATATTCTCGGCCGCGCAGGGCATCGAGTCCTTCTACTTGAGCAGCACTATAAACTGGGTGGCTTGGCGACTTGGTTTCGTAGACCTGGTGGGCATATCTTCGATATTTCGCTCCATGGCTTTCCCTACGGGATGCTCAAAAGTTGCCGTCGATATTGGGGCGACGAGATAGCCGACTGTATCGTTCAGCTGAAGAACATTCGGTTCGACAACCCGATGTTTTCGCTGACTACAACTTTCAATCGCGAAGACTTTACAAAGCTTCTGACCAGCCGATTTGGTATCGCGGAAGAGAGAGTCAAGGCGTTCTTCGACACGGCTCGCGGGATGAATTTCTATGATGATCAAGCGACCACCACTGGTCAGCTTTTCGAAAAATTTTTCCCAGGCCGCGAAGACGTTGTTCGTCTCCTGATGGAGCCAATCACCTATGCAAATGGATCAACGCTCGAAGATCCTGCAATCACTTACGGAATCGTCTTCTCTAACTTCATGGCAAAAGGTGTCTTTATCTACGAAGGTGGAACTGACGATCTAGTAACCAAGATGGGGCGAGAACTGAAGAAAAATGGTGTCGATGCGAGGATCAACTGCGACGTAACGAAGATCCTAACCGGCCCTCACCGCGTCGAAGGGGTGGTTGTCAATGGAAAGGTGATTCGCTGCCGTTCGGTGGTGAGCAATTCCAATCTTCGAAACACGATATTCAATTTAGTGGGCGAAGAAGCATTCGATCCGCAGTTCGTCAGCGACGCTCGGGCAGTCCGATTAAACAACTCAAGCACCCAAGTCTACATGGCATTAAAGCCTGGCGAAACTGTTGACGAGTCGACTGGAGATCTCCTGTTTTGCTCGACGGCACCTCTATTTCGAACCGATTTATTACTCAGCAAGAACATCACATCCCGAACTTTTAGCTTCTACTACCCAAGAACTCGGCCGACTGGCAAAGAACGCTATGCAATCGTTAGCAGTACGAATGCGAATTGGAGCGACTGGGCAAATTTGAGTGACGAAGAGTACGCCGCAAGCAAGCAAGATTTGATTGAGACTACTTTAAACGCTCTTGAAAAGTACGTTCCCAACTGCCGTGATAAAATCGAACACGTGGAAGCAGCGACTCCAAAAACGTTCCATCATTACACCCAACACCAACTTGGAGCGAGTTTTGGAACCAAGTTTGAAGGACTTGCTGTAAGCCGAGCTCTACCGCAACAGATTGCGGGGCTCTATCATGCAGGCAGTGTAGGTATCATCATGTCTGGGTGGCTAGGCGCGATCAATTATGGTGTGATCGTTGCAAACGAAGTTGATGCAAAGCTATGTGGCAACACTGTCGTCGTTTAGAAACTCAATAGGCCATTCGCATGCACCTTGCCGGCCAAGTTACAAATCCAAAAGTAATCTTGGGTTGGCTTTGGTTTTTCTTGCTCTTGATGAGCTACTACGTTTTAAAGCCACTACGCGATGGACTTGGCGCGACCCTCGCGAATGAATTGGGCTGGTGGTATCTGGCTACTTTTGTGACCATGATCGTCGCAATGGCCGTCTACGCACGATTGACGGATCGACTGGGAACTCAATGGCTGGTTGTTTGTGTCTACGAGTTTTTCGCATGTTGCATGCTGGGCTTTGCGGTGTACATGCGTGGGTGGAACGACCCTCCGTATTGGCTTACAGGCTGCTTTTTCGTCTGGGTAAGTGTCTTTAACTTGATGACTGTCGCACTATTCTGGAGCGTGATGACCGATGTCTTTGATTCTCACGAAGGAAAAAAGTGGTTTGGTATATTAGCCAGCGCAGGCAGTGCGGGAGCTCTTGCTGGATCGGCGATGACCATCTATTTAACGTCGCTAGGGAAGCATGGCTTGCTTCTACTAAGCTTTATCGGCATTCAGCTTACAATCGCAATCAGCTGCTATCTCATCGCGTTGCGTCGACATGAGCTACAGAATCCAAGCCATAACACATTGATGCGCCAAAGCAATGCTCCGCCGAAGTCCGATTTTGCGGAACCGCCTCGCGAGCCAAACAGAGAAGCTAACAGCGACAACCAGACTCCGCCGGGGCTTTGGTCCGGAATGGCTCGTGTCGCTAGTTCTGGATACCTTTTGGCGTTGTGCGGTTATGTCCTAATCGGGAAATTCGCTGCCACGTTCATCTATAACAACCTACAGCTCGCGTTCAAAGCGAGCGAAATCACGGGTGAGATTCGCACAAGTTGGTTTGCGCAAATGAACCTGGCAACGCAGATCGGAAGCATGGTGATTCAGGGATTGATAGTCGCATGGTTGTTTCGAGGGATCGGTGTTCGCGGAGTTTTAGCGATCCCGTGCGTGACCGTATTGGCTCTCCTAGTCGCGTTGACAATCGATCCCACGATTAGTGTTTTGATTGCTGCCCAAGTCATTCAACAAATTGTTGGATACGGATTGATGACTCCGGGTCAAAACGTTT
>JAIYDQ010000348.1 GCA_027487375.1 Planctomycetaceae bacterium | reverse complement strand
TTGAATCCTTGCAGGCAAAAGTTATTGAACTTTTTCCGCAAGCGCATTGCGTTGTTCGGCAGCTTGAGCAAGGACCACCATTCGCTGCTCCAATTGAGATTCTGGTCTTGGGTAATGACCTTCAACAGCTCAAGAGATTGGGCGATGATATTCGATTGGTTCTGAGCCAAACCCCTTTGAGCACGCACACTCGTTCCGAGATGCAAGAGACGATTCCTAAGGCGATGATCGATGTCGATGATCAGGCCGCGTACCTTGCTGGTTACGATTCCACTTCGATTGCCCAGATCCTAAACACTACTCTTGATGGGGCTACTGGAGGGACTATTCAAGAAGGCACCGAAGAAATCCCCATTCGTGTTCGATTGCCCCAACAGAATCGCAAGGATTTGAAGGAAGTACTTTCGCTAAACCTACAGGAACGACTGGTCAGCACCAACGCTTCGCATCAAGGTATTCCATTTAGCGCCATATCCAGCATTCGGCTGTCCCAGTTTTCAGGTGGGATCCTTCGCGAGAATGGAGAACGCTGTAATGAGATACACGCTTTCATACCGGCGGGCATTCTACCTGCGACAGTACTGAAAGACTTTCAGAGCAGGCTTCGAGCGTCGGGATTTCAGTTACCGGAGGGTTACAAACTGAAATACAAAGGTGCTGCAGGGGAACAGGAAACAGCAATCGGGAACTTGCTAGCCTATTCGGTCATTCTTGGAACGGCGTTTGTCGCAACCCTGGTCTTTTCTACCAACTCGTTCCGACTCGCCTTCTTGGTTTGTGTCATTGCATTAACCTCGGTGGGCTTCAGTCTTATCGCACTTTGGGTTGCAGGCTTACCACTTGGTTTTATGGAGATTGTCGGGATCATCGGTATGAAGGGAGTCGCTGTCAACGACTCTCTGTGCATCATTGCAGCTATCCAAGCTGACGAGCGCGCGAGACTGTGTTCTATTTCTCGCATCATTGATGTTGTCGTTGATAATGCAAGGCACGTTGTCTTAACAACCGTCTCAACCATTGCCGGCTTCCTCCCATTGTACTTAGCCGGCGGAGATTTTTGGCCGCCGCTCGCGATATGTATTTCCTACGGGGTCTTGGGTGCAACCGTTCAAGCACTACTATTGGTCCCTTGTGGATACGTCGCTCTCTATCGATTCCCGTTCCTCAAACCCACACAACCTAACACCAATGAATATGTCAGCCGCTATGTGGCTGGCTGATGGCAACTCCCCTTGTGAACACAACATCCATCCCGTTTCGAAACACGGCACCGCGACTTTCTCGTACTCGAACCGGCCGAGTACGAGTACGAGTACCGGCTTACGCCTGAGTACGAGCATGAGATTACGAAAAGGTAAACGAGACGTTTTCACTCGCAAGCCGTTCAAGGCCAATGTGAGATCGACATCCGAAGAACATTAACGAAGATAACCGAAGACCCAAAATTATGAATACACTCGATACAGCCACATTACCAACAGAATACAGTTCCTCCACTGTCCAAAGTCACATTAAGTCTGCAACCCAGGAGGCACATTCAAAGACTTACGATGTGATCGTGATCGGATCGGGAATGGGTGGATTGACCTGCGCCAGTATCCTCGCTCAAGTTGCAGGCAAGCGAGTTTTAGTACTCGAAAAGCATTTTAAGATCGGCGGCTTCACGCATGCGTTTCGACGCAAGGAGTATGAATGGGATCCAGGTGTGCATTACATAGGACAGATGGCTCCAGGCACTCAGACTCGCAAAATGATGGACTATGTGACTGGCGGAGGGCTCGAGTGGCACAAAATTGGACCTGTGACCGAACGCTTTGTGTTTCCTGATTTCACCTTCGAGGTCCCAAATGATCGCAAGAAGTATGAAGCTGCTTTGATTGCGCAATTCCCAGAAGAGACTAAGGCGATTCAAAAATTCTTTCGCGAACTTGAGTCCACTTTCGGTTGGATATCGCGTTGGTTTGTAGGCAAGACTCTACCAAGACCGTTCTCGGATATGTTGACGATGTTCGGTCGTCGCCGAGCCACGATGACCACTAAGGAAGTTTTGGACGAACGCTTTAAAGACCCTAGATTGAAAGGGATTCTTTCTGGAGTTTGGCCCTCGTATGGTACCTTGCCTCACGAAAGTGCGTTCGCATTTCATGGAACAGTGATGCGAGACTATCTAGATGGCGGCTACTATCCAATCGGTGGAAGCAAGCAAATTGGTGAACGAGCGGTGAAAACTATCGAAGCACATGGCGGCACCTGTTTGATCAATCATGGTGTTTCTGAGATTCTTGTCGAGAACGGCAAGGCTGTCGGTGTACGAGCGGAACACAAAGGGAAATCGATCGAATTTCGAGCACCGATCGTCATCTCCAATGCAGGCGCATTTACTACGTTCGGTAAACTCACACCGCCAGAAAGCGTTACCGAAGAGCGCAAGAAACTAAATCGATGCGAGATTGGAACCTCATGTCTTGTGCTCTATATGGGATTGAACGACGACCCACGCAATCATGGATTTGATGAAGCGAACTATTGGCTCTTTGACGAAATGGACTCCACCAAGCAGCGCCACAAAAAGTTCAATGAGCTAGAGGATTTGGAAGGAATGTTTTTATCGTTTGGGAGTGTGCGCAATCCAGGCCAGACTCCGCACGTTGCTCAATTGGTCACCTTCAGCGATATGGAAAAATGGCTTCCGTTCGAGTCCTCGAAATGGAAGAAACGTGGTGAAGATTACGATGCTTACAAAGAGAAGCTCGCCAAGGTCTTGCTCGACTACGCTTGCCGCAGCTATCCCAAGCTAAAAGACCTTGTTCAATACCAAGAGGTTTCCACCCCTTTGTCGGTCGAGTCCTTCACTTCGCATCCGAGCGGGATGATTTATGGCCAGGCCTGCAAGCCCGATCGGCTATTTGAAAATGCATGGACAGTCAAAACATCGGTACGCAATCTGTACATGACAGGAAGCGATGTTGGCGTTCCTGGAGTCAACGGTGCCTTGCTTGCAGGCGTCATGACCAGTGCGACAATCTTAGGGATGATGGGCTTTCCGCGGATATTCGGTGCCGTCGATAAAGCAGCCGCAGCTAAGGTCAAAACAAAGATTGTTTAGCTCGGATATGAATCCACGACTTTTGACGGTTGTATGAGCTTTATCTTGAATTCCGAACATACGGCTTGTAATGACTCAGGGAGAACCGACTCAAGGAATTTAATGAAGCGTAAAGCTTGGTGATCGAAGCAGGAGCTACTCTTTCTTAGCATTCAAGTATCCATGTGCGTGCTTGCCACCATTGCTATCGCCTAAAACCAATGATTCGAATATGCAAGCCAGCTTAGACATTAGCTATACGGATATCACCGAGGTTTACCTCCAAGAGCTGCGTCGTGGCAACCGAGTTAGCGTACAGTCGCTTGCGAAAAAGTTTCCGCAGTTTGCGGATCGGATACTTACCGAACTTCCGATGATGGCTGCCTTGGAAAGCGATCTTGGAAGCAAGCCGGCATCGCTTCCAAAGATCCCGCATTACCAACTGATTCAAGAAATCGGTAAAGGGACTTCCGGAGTTGTCTATAAAGCAAAACACGATAGTGGCAAGATTGTTGCAATCAAGCTAGTTCAATTCGACACTGAGCTTCCCAACTTCGCTCGGTTGGACCGCGAGATCGAAAGTCTTAGCCGGCTTAGCCATCCGAACGTCGTGACAATTGAATCCTTTGGCGTGAGCGAAGACTATGTCTACATTGTTACCAATCTCGTCGAAGGGATAACACTTGCCGAGTTGTTGTCGCCCAAGCCTTCAGTTCAGGCAATGTATTGGCTATCGGAACTACGCAGTGATTGGAGTCTCTTAGCGACATGGGGGCATCAGATCGCTTCAGCGCTTGAGTACATTCACCACAACAAAATTATTCATCGCGACATCAAACCATCGAACTTGCTTATCGATAAGAGCGGCAAGTGTTGGATCATCGACTTCGGTCTCGCCAAAGTGAGCGAGACGGGAATGACGGTGACTCAGAGCAGACAGGTCGCGGGGACGCCTCGATTCATGGCTCCTGAGCAATTGCGCGGAGCTGTCGATGTTCGCTGCGATATCTATTCGCTGGGGCGAACGCTTTACGAACTAGCAAGTTTTGAGAGTTCGACGGCACCAAGCCCAAACGAGTCACTGGAGATTTCACAACTAAATCCTGCAATCCCAGCAGAACTGGGAAAGATTATTGATAAAGCCTGCGACCCACACTCCGAATTGCGACACCAGTCTGCAAAAGAAATGGTTGCGGTGCTCGATAGGTTTCTGAACGGTTGCACGCCTAGCGACAGGCGACGCGTCGGAAAAAGGATGACGGAACAAGAATTCAAGACCGCAATGCGGAAGCGAGTAAAATACGCAATCGCCGGTGGATTGTTATGCTTTTTGGTTACCTCCGCGATTTTAGTCGTGCCCAAGATTATGCCGCAGCCAGAGCATAATCCATCGTCGGTGATCAAACCGCAATCACAAAATAACAGCCTCAAAAAACTTGCATCTGCAATCGAGAATGAAGAATCGGGCTTTGTAGAGGTCATTGGCGAAGCAATCAAACACTCCGTTGTTAGTCAAGGAACCGATAAAGCCACCACGGACGAAGTGACTTCCAAGATTGATCGAATTGTCAAGAAAGTAACGACAGATGGCCTAAAACCTGGTGAATTGGATACGCTGATCCAAAAGTATCGCAGCTCGCCGATCATGAATGCAAACAAGGTCACGGCACTGCATCATCCGCTTCATAACTCGACGTTGTCTCCCTCCGAGAAGCTGCGCGGACATACTACGCTTGAGCTGTTCGCAAAGGCAATCGTCAATAAGCAAATCAATCCCGAGAAAGCTGACCGCGTGCTTTCATCACTCTTCCAAGGTGACATCCCTAAGCTAGAGCAGATCGTAAGCTTGCGTATACCCGACCCAACTCTCGCATCTTGGTTACGGCTTGTCGAATCTTCATTTCGAGCCGAATTACAAAGTGTCGTCAACGTTAACAGCCAATCGAATCAAGAGCTCAAGAACATCATTGACAGCTTTCTACACCAAACAAAGTGACAATTTGTTTGACCTGTCTACTGCAAGAAGAGATTCATGACACAAATCAATCAGATACCATTGGATGCCGGAGTGTCTGGCTTGGGTCAATTGTTTGAGCGTGAACGTGCACACTGGAGACGATTCTTAGAGCGTCGAATCAACCGCAAGCTAACCTCAAGACTAGACGCGTCCGATGTCATTCAAGAAGTTTTCTTTCGTGCCCAGCAAGCGCTCCCTTCGTATTT
>JAIYDQ010000517.1 GCA_027487375.1 Planctomycetaceae bacterium | reverse complement strand
CCGATCATGGGAGCCAGTCCCGTCAGCGGGTTGAGGCTATCGTGCATCGCATTGACCGAACCGTTGGAAGTCGCCGTTGTGGCAACGGCCCAAGTAGGTCCTGCGGACATGCCGAATCGAAGTTCTTTCCCTTCTAAATTCGCTTGCGAAGTGACGGGCAGATTGTTCAATGCAACTGCGGGTTGTTGCTCGAAGTAATTGGCGTAACCAATCAACCCGATCAGCAGCATTAGCATGACGATAAATACGACGTGTGCATGAAGCATCCGCTTGGCAATGCGACCGAATAGCCATACCGAAGCCATGGGAATCAGCAAAATGCAAACGTTGCTAATGACGTTGGTCCAGAAAGTTGGGTTCTCGAGCGGATGTGCGCTGTTAGGACCAAAGAATCCGCCGCCGTTGCTTCCAAGTTGTTTGATCGCAACAAATGCGGCTACGGGACCGCGAGCGATCGTCTGTGTGGCACCTTCTAAAGTAGTGGCCTCCACGGCTCCTGAAAGCGTCATCGGCACGCCTCCAAGAACCAGGCAAATCGAGACGATAACTGACAGAGGCAAAAGCACCAGAAACGAAGCTGTGGCGACATCTTGGTAGAAATCGCCCATCGACTTCGAGCCGGACATCGCTCGTGCAACCGCGACAAGAACCGCGATACCAGTCGCCGCCGACACAAACTGAAGCCACATGAGCGACAACTGTGAAAAGTAGCTAAGCGACGCTTCACCAGAGTAGTGCTGCAGATCGGTGTTCGTGATGAACGAGATAGCCGTATTGAACGCCAAGGTCGGTTCAAGGCCTGGCTTGCCATCTGGGTTAATCGGAAGAAAGTTTTGAAACAAGAGGATAAAAAAGATCAGCACGAACATGCAGTAGTTGAAAACTAGCATGGAACGGCAATACGCTGCCCACGTTACCGGCGCGTCCGAACTGTTTCGTCCAAGCAGTTTTCCCAACCACTGATGCCACCGTTGCATTATTGCTGACTTGCCATTGCGATCGAAAACAATCTGCATATACCACGAAAGGGGCCAAGCGAGCGCAACCGCTGCTCCCAAAATCATCAAGGGTAGAATCCAAGTAGTCATAACGATCTCTTTAATGATGCTTTCTTTGTTTTATGTCATCAGCCGGTAGGCGTTAGCCTCCGGTTCGCGGAAATTGATTAATAACCGGACGCTAACGAGTTCCGGCTGATAGTTAAAACTTCTCGGGGCGTAGCATTGCGTAGGTCAGATAGACAAACGACAGAACAACCACCAAAACGACGATGGCATTCATAGGGCACCTCGCGATCGTTCGATCCACTGGATCAACGCCCAGAGAATTGCGAACCCACAGGTCGCGATAAAGAACATGGTAAGCGTCAACATTGCGAACTCCTTCAGTACGATTGACTGATAAGAATTATCGCAATGTCGATATTAAGCGCGCATCAAAAGAAGGCTGTGAAGTATCAAAGTTTTATCAAGACAATCGCATCCGTAGCCTCCAACTTGAAATCTATGTTCGTGAGGTACAAATCCTTCGAGACGGCTCAGAGTCGTACCGTTTGGAGCGTAGAATCTCGACAAGCCTGGAGAAGCTGCAAATGCACGGCAGAAACCACAAAAGCTCATCAAAACAATCAGATTGACGCACATGAACCGGCTTAAAATGCTATTCAGCGCAAACTCACTCTATTGGCAACTTTCGAGATTCATACTTTAGACTCCGTTCCTTCTTCGCGCGCTCACGGCATTCCTTACATTTCCGTAATGATAGAGATTGAATTACGATGGCAGCTATCAGGGAAAAAGGCAGCAACAGCCCGAACGAAAAGAGTGATGGAAAGAAAATGGCAACACCAATTGCTTGCAGCTTCTCGCGCCTCAGAATGCAAGACTGACATTCGTTGTGGTTCTCTTGAGTAGATTCTTGTATTTCTTGCACTTGCGAACCGTATCCGCGAACCTAGGTGATAAAAACTTTTCCTGTTAACCGGTTGCCTCGGAGGATCAGGCAACTGGCTGGAAACGCATGCGAAAGGAATTGGAATAGCTTACACGAACTACATCACCCTTCACCCGTAAGCCCGCTATCGTTGTTTGCCTTTGCAATATCGTCTTTCGAAAAATCGTCCATGCGGCTCAGGAAATACAAAACAGGAGCCGTAGTGATGGTGGTGACCAAAGCCATAATCACCATCATCGCAAACAGTGTTGGGCTGATAACGCCCAAGTCAAGCCCGATGTTAAGGACAATCAATTCCATTAGCCCCCGAGTATTCATTAGCATTCCAAGGATGCTGGCCTCTCGCCAAGATTCGCCTGAGTATCGAGCCGCGAGGGCGGTGCCGCCAAACTTTCCTAAGGTTGCGACAAGGATAATCACTAGACATACCATCCATTGATTCCAATCATTGAGCAGACCGATTTCTGTCCGCATTCCGGTGTACGCAAAAAATGCAGGGAGCAGCAAAACCGTTACAGGCTCTTTCAACTTCGATTGAAAACTTTTGGCGATCGAGCTATCCGAGGGGATTGTGACTCCAAGCAAAAAGGCACCAAATATTGCATGGATACCGATCCATTCTGTCACGGCAGCCGAACCGAGAATCATCACATAAACAGAAACGATCGCGTAGGGTTGCAAGCCGCGTTCACTTTGATCCATGATCCGAACGTATCGAATCAATAACGGTCGTACAATAAAGAAGATCATCAAGATGAAAACAATCGCACCTCCCACGACGAAGGCTGCATTCCCCACATTTGCTTTCGCAACGCCTACTACTAATGAAAGCAGACACCATGCCGTAACATCGTCAGCGGCAGCACAACTCAATGCAACCGTTCCCACTGGTGTGTTTTGTAGATTTCGGTCGGTAAGAATCCTAGCTAGCACTGGAAATGCAGTTATCGACATTGCAACTCCCAGGAACAACGCAAAGGAAACAAATGATACATCTCGATCTGACAGCATTGGATAGAGCCAAAGCGAAAGGATCGTACCCAGCGTAAAGGGGACCACAATACTTGCATGGGAAATCGCTACAGCAGCATGGGCTTTATGTTTGAGTTGAGCCGCATTCAATTCCAGGCCAACCAGAAACATGTAGAGAATCACGCCCAACTGGGCGATCACCTTGAGAGACGTCGCGACTGCACTTTTGGGATCAACAATCTGAGATGGAATGAGCAGATCCATCAGATCGGGGTTGATCGCTCCAAGTAAAGACGGTCCAAGCGAAAGCCCGGCAATGACTTCGCCAATAACCGGAGGTTGACCAATGTACCTACACAGCCTTCCGAATATAGAACCTAAGAAAATCACACTGGCTAACGTAACTAGGACATGAAAAACAACATCCACACTTGAGCTTGATTTTAGCTCTGGGTGCGTTTCAGTTGACGTGGTCCCAGTCAGCCCCCACTCATTCCCAAGTTGCAGTACCCCAAGTACCGTCGCAAAACCAGCAACAAGCAAGCCTAAGTAAAATAGGATCCCAACAGCGTAGGAGCGTCGTGATACGGTACCCATTGTGGCCTTGCTCTGAGAGTCTCTTTTCTTCGTAAAAAAATAGTTGTTCAAACAACTATCGGCAATTATATCTGTTACGAAAAACCTGGATAGTGAAAATGATACGCCAAAACGCCCTTATTGCCGTTACTGCCCTTCAGTAACCAATATGCTTGATTGATTTCGGTCGAACCGAATACTTCACCACGCGCGAGATACTTGTTCAATTGACTCGCGAGCAATAAGGAAAGTTGAAACGGCGATGATTAAGTGACTCGCCGCGAAGATTGGACTATCGCGACGAGTCGGAAAAATGGCAAATGAACGAAGTTTGTTGTTTCGATACCTTCGTTGTTGGTTATGCAATCCAAACACGCAGTTCCGTTGACAGAGGCGACGACTGGATTCGCGCCAGCATGGATCCGCTTGCAAGGCGGATGCCTTTCTCTGTCGATCCACATCGGCGCAGGTTGAGAAAAATGCACGAATTGAGATGTGCGGTTCGCGCGATTCAGTAACACATTTGCTTAACAGCACTAGTACGGGAATGTGAAAGCGATTTGATGGTAAAACATTTGTTCCGGCGGAGCTTTTGGGGCACGAAGGCATGCTACTGGATGTCGACTTGCTTTCGCGACTTCCCCATACCTTAGTTCCGATATTTAGGTGGCGAGGGTACTATGGTTGATTGTTGTCCTCGAGTCACCGTTAAAAGAAGTCTCTCCTATGCCGGATCACCAAAGCGGTGTCGATACGAAAGTGAAGACGCGTAGCGTTCTGTCTGTGACAGTTTTTACGCTCACCTATTTATTGCTGGGAATGCTAATAGCAACTCGCAAAGGCAATTGGGAATTCGTTTTCTATATTCCAGTAGTTGCGCTGTTTGGCGTATTGACGTTGGCTATCCGAAAAAGTGCCCAACTCCCTTTAAGCCTATTATGGATGCTTAGCATCTGGGGTCTGCTCCATGTTGTGGGAGGCGTACTGGAAGTTCCGGCCGGTTGGCTTACAGACGGGGACAAACGTTCCTTCTACAGTTGGGAGATCATTCCAGGAATCCTGGTCTACGATAAACCGGTGCATGCCTTTGGATTTGGAATCGCAACTTGGGCTTGTTGGTGCGGAATTAGTGCGACATGCGGATCGCAACAACCGACGGTTGGTCGCTTAACCTTAGCCGCGCTGTCTGGCATGGGACTGGGGGCGTTGAATGAGATTGTTGAGTTTATCGCAAGCCAAACAATGGACACAAATGTCGG
>JAIYDQ010000170.1 GCA_027487375.1 Planctomycetaceae bacterium | reverse complement strand
TGGGACCATCGTCCCGTCCGAAATCGTAGCTCGGGACTATGGTCCCAAGCTACTGTCGGCACACCAATTTCTGGCAATTGCCTAACGGTGACGTAAATCACGAATAGTTAGTTTACAATAGCGGTATAACTATTCGGCAAGGCAATGATTTCGCAAACGCTTTGCATTATGCTGCCGCAATTGTAGTCCTCTCAAACCAAAACCAACAATGAAAAATGTTATCCTAAGCTTGTCGAGCATGCTTGCGCTTGCTTGGTTCGGTCAGATCGTCCAAGCATCTCCAAAGCAAAATGTGATCGTCATCTTGGCGGATGATCTTGGTTGGAGCGACACGACTCTTTACGGCAACACCAAATTCTATCAAACGCCGAACATCGAACGCCTCGCAAAGCGCGGGATGACTTTCTCGCGTGCTTATTCGGCAAGTCCACTTTGCTCGCCAACACGCTCTGCGTTATTGACTGGGATGAGTCCTGCGAGAACCGGCATCACTACTCCTAGTTGTCATTTGCCTCAAGTTGTACTCCAAGCGGTTGTAAGCAAGTCAGCTCCTCCGGATCAGAAGTCAATTCAACCGCAAACGGTGACTCGACTAAAGACGGAGTATAGAACTCTTGCGGAGTCGTTCAAAGACGAAGGATATGTGACTGGCCATTTCGGTAAATGGCACCTTGGCTCAGAGCCTTACTCTCCTTTGCAACAAGGTTTCGACGTCGATATTCCACACCATAGCGGTCCTGGTCCTGCTGGAAGCTTCGTTGCTCCGTGGAAGTTTAAGGACTTTGATCATGACCCAACGATACCAGATGAACATCTCGAAGACCGCATGGCCAAAGAGGCAACAGCTTTCCTTGAGAAACATCAGAATGAGCCTTTCTATATGAACTATTGGATGTTCAGCGTGCATGCTCCTTTTGATGCCAAGAAGTCGCTGATCGAAAAGCATCGTGCACGCGTAGATCCTTCTGATCCGCAACGAAGTCCTACTTATGCCGCCATGATCGAGAGCATGGACGACGCGATCGGAACTCTGTTAGATACGCTTGACCGATTGAAGATTGCCGATCGAACGACCATCATTTTTACTGCTGACAATGGTGGCAACATGTACAACGAGATCGACGGAACAACTCCAACAAGCAATCTTCCGCTTCGAGGAGGCAAGGCATGCATGTTTGAAGGGGGAACACGAGTTCCATGCGTTGTCGTGTGGCCTGGTGTGACTACTGCGGGAAGCTATAGCGATGTCACAATTCAAAGCGAAGACTTTTATCCGACGCTTCTTGAAGGACTCGCGATGCCGAAGCAACCTGAACAAATTCTAGATGGCATGAGCGTTCTTCCTGCCTTGAAGGGACAAACCTTCCGACGCGGGCCTGTGTTTCAATACTTCCCGCATTCGCCCGGTGTTCCCGATTGGCTTCCACCCGCGGTATCGGTTCATCGTGATGAGTGGAAGCTTATTCGAATCTTCCACGGTGGCGAGAACGGAGCACACCGATATATGCTGTTCAACTTGTTGGATGATATTGGCGAACGTAATAATCTTGCTTCAAGCGAACCGGAGCTAGTCAAAGAACTTGATAAGCTTATTGAAGATTTTCTTGTTCGAACCAATGCAGTCGTACCGGTTCCGAATCCAGCCTTCAATCCATCTCGATACAATCAAGAATTA
This sequence comes from Planctomycetaceae bacterium, assembly GCA_027487375.1. Taxonomy (GTDB): domain Bacteria; phylum Planctomycetota; class Planctomycetia; order Pirellulales; family Pirellulaceae; genus JAIYDQ01. The sequence continues at coordinate 3,343 of JAIYDQ010000170.1, read as the reverse complement.
GAGGGAAAGCCAGCACCCAAAGGAAACAAGAAGCCGAAAGGGGCGCCTGCTGCTCCAGTTAAGTCAGCCGACTCCAATTCTCCCCCAAACTGGCGATCGAGCAAGGACGTCGTCTTTATCAAGAACGACAAGCACTTATCATTTCAATCAACTGGCGGCGATCCTTGGATCAGCACTCGAGCAATCCCCGAAGCAAGCGGCCCTTTTACGGTAACGCTGCGATTGAGTAGCACCGGCAAAGGCTCCGGCGTTGTTTATTATATGAGTAAGAACGACAAAAACTTTCTCAAGGAGCGCAGTGTAGACTTTCCAATAGTTCATGATGGTAAACTTAATCAGTACACGATCGACGTCCCCGCAAAAGATCTCAGCGCGCTTCGCGTAGACCCAGGGAACGCACCGGGCGAATTCTCTTGCGAGCAATTCGACCTTCGCGATTCAACCGGTAAGTCTTCCTCTCTCCTAAAGTGAAACTGTTATGAAGTGGCTTGCTGTCTTGCTCTCTTGCGCATGGCTATTTGGTGATGCGGCTCTTGTTACCGCTTCGCAAAATATTGTTGCTGCGCCGAATATCATTGTTTTTTATAGCGATGATCATGGACACGCTGACTTGGGTGCCTACGGAGCGGTAACGGATGTTCGCACTCCGAATCTTGATGCTCTTGCGCGGAGTGGAGTACTTGCAACAAATGGCTATAGCACTGCACCACAATGTGTACCGTCGCGCGGTGGACTTATGGTTGGAAAATTCCAGGGACGATTCAACCTTGATAACAATAACTCCTCGTTAGATGGCTTCAATAAAGAAACAACGATTGCAACGCGGCTACAGAAGGCGGGCTATGCCACTGCGCAGTTTGGTAAGTGGCATCTCGGACCGGCAACTGAGATTACCAAGCATGGATTCATGCATGTATTCTCACAAAATGCACAGCGACCATTCTTTTCGAACATTACGCTCGGTGGTAAAGATAAGCCGATGGGAGAGAGCGCGCCGACTGCCTACCACGTCGATGGTTGTAGCCAAGCAGCAGCGGCAGTAATTGAGCGATACAAAGATCAACCTTTTTTTCTTTATGTTGCTTATCGAGCTCCCCACACTCCATTGGATGCACCCAAGAAATACACGGATCGCTTTCCGGGTGAGATGCCAGAGCGACGGCGACAAGCTCTCGCAATGATCGCTGCTATGGATGATGGTGTCGGGCTTGTTACAAGTACTCTGAAGAAGCATGGTCTTACCGATAAGACGCTGATTTTCTTTGTCGGTGATAACGGCGCTCCATTAAAGATTCACAAAATAGATTCGCCACTTCACGGAGATGCCGGAGGCTGGGATGGAAGTCTCAATACACCGCTCAATGGAGAAAAAGGGATGCTTGCCGAAGGTGGCATGTCGACTCCTTTTGTGGTCGCATGGCCCGGTAGTATTCCCGGCGGACAAACCTACGACCATCCAATCACGGCGTTGGATATTGCCGCGACTGCAGTTGCTGTGGCAGGCGTCCATGTTGAGAAAGGCGATTTGGATGGTGTGAACCTTCTTCCTCATCTCAAAGGTGAAGCCAATTCACCGCCACATGATTCTCTCTACTGGCGATGGATGGCCCAGAGCGCGATTCGTGAAAGCAATTGGAAGTTACTGAGAGGTGGCGAACGTGAGTATCTTTATGATCTTAGTCTTGATCGTGAAGAGAAAAACAATCTTGTATCGAGGCACCCCGACATTGCGAATCGGTTACGTGCAAAGCTCAAGACATGGGCAGACAACCTTAATCCGCCTGGAATGGCTTTGGGACAGATGAATCGGAATTGGGATGATTACTTCGACCACTATTTGGAAGGGAAAGCGATCGCAGTCCCCAAGACGCAGTCTCCAGCCACAACAGATTCAGGAGAAAATACTGCCGGCTGGCTAGCACGAAGTGGAACGCTGGTATCGAAAGATGGAATCATGGTGCTTACTTCCGACAAAGGCAAAGCCCCTTTCATTGCTCGAAGTTCTCTTGCTTTGAAACCGCCCACTGACATCAAGCTAAAGATCAAGAACAATGTTGGAGGACCGGCTTCGATCGCTTGGAGAGTCGAAGGCGAGAAGGACTTCGAACCCAAAAATCGTACTGCGTTCGTTGTTGGAGCCTCTGATGATTGGCAGACCCATGAAGTAAATATTCAAGCTAAAGCGAAGATCATCCATCTACGAATTCATCTTCCTATCGGTGTCACTCAAATTGAAGACATTCAGTTAAATCCGTAACCGATAGCTGATCATCGAGATAGTTCGTACTCGTACTCAGCCATCGGCGGTAATCGTACTCGTAATCGATTTGGATCACTCCATCGAGTACTAGCACAAGCACGAGCACGATTCAAGGCAATACTCCATGGCATCGCCCGAGAAGAGTCTTACTTCGCGATCATTTCTTTTACGAGGTGTTCTGCGTTATAGACCTTGCTCAGTAGTTCAAGCATACCGCTGATGTGCACCGATACTGCTCGGGCTGTTTTATCGGTGTAGTAAAAATCAGCGGTAAGGCTATCGATGTTTCCGTCGAAGATCACCCCCACGAGCTTTCCTGCTTTGTTGACGACAGGGCTCCCACTGTTACCTCCAATGATGTCCGCCGTGGAAACGAAGTTGAGTGGAGTTTTAAGGTTAATCGATTCCTTTGCGGCATGCCAACTTTTCGGCAGCACCCACGGTGCTTGCGATTGGTGGCGGCTCTCATGCTCGAATGCCCCTCCAATCGTTGTTGCAGGAGGTAGCGGCGTTCCATCGACGTTGTAGCCTTTGACCTTCCCGAATGCTAATCGCAAAGTAAACGTCGCATCGGGATAGACGGTGTCTCCAGAGATCGCAAATTGTGCTTGATTGATCTTTGCGTAAGCTTGACGTTCGACTTCTTCAATCTCATCCATTTCGGCATCGATCCGGCGATACTCAGCTTCCAACGCGAGCGCCATTTTGATTAGTGGATCATTGCTCTTGGCAATCGCTTCAGCCCCGCCGGCAGCAAGCGCCTTCCGCGATTCCACATCGAAAAGCTTGGTAGCGGCGATGACTTCAGCTGCACGCACACGTGGGCTTTTCCCATCCAAGATCGTGAGAACAAGCGGGTCGTCTCCGCCGCGATCCTCCATTAGCTTTGCAAGTTCGTCGGCAAGCAAAGTGCGTTCAAGATCTGGATACATGGGAGCGGGACTGTAAAGCTCTTGCTCGAGCGATTCGCGATTGCTGTCCCGAAATTCTCGGAGACGCTCAGCGCTAGGTTTAGTATCTTCGGCGACCATCAGCACGATGGTCTCTGCGATGGAATAAGGTCGGCTTTTGAGTGTACCTGAT
>JAIYDQ010000396.1 GCA_027487375.1 Planctomycetaceae bacterium | reverse complement strand
TCGCTTAGGTAGAAGCTGATGCAGATAAGCAAGTAGCAAATCGATGTTGAGCGAGCGCTCGTGTGCTTCATCGATCAAGATGCAGTCATAAGCATCAAGAAATCGATCTCGCGATAACTCGGACAGCAACACACCATCGGTCATCAGCTTCACTAAGGTCGCAGGCTGAGTTGCATCGGTAAATCGAATTTTAAAACCAACAGATTCGGTCGCGATCTCCTCTCGCAAGCGCATAGCAATGGATCGAGCTGCCAAACGTCGCGGTTGCGTGTGGCCGATCATCCCTTGGCGACCGTAGCCTGCTTCTAAGCAGATCTTGGGCAATTGCGTACTTTTCCCAGACCCTGTCTCGCCACAAACGACGAGCACTTGATTCGTACGAATCTGATCAATGAGCGATTCCCGATGAGCGGCGATTGGCAATTCGGGATCATAATCCAGGTTGAGTTTGATCGCTTCACGTTGCGTCCGTCGCTCGATCGATTGCTTAAGCGCATCTTCAAGTCGCGCTAGATCGGACTCACGCCGCGCGGAGCCCTCAGGAAGTCGCTGCACTCGCTGCAACAATCTCTTCAAACGAAACCTATCTGGCCTGTATGCTTGGTTTATACTTTCGTGAGTCAGCATCCGACTTTGAATCGTCTCTCTAGAATAGTGATCGCGGTATTTTGTCTTATGATTTTTTCGATGAGTCCTCAACCGTTTAGTATCTAATGAATCCGGAACCTCCACTAGCCGCAATTTCGCATGTTCCGATCACCGAGAAGCAACGGTGGTTGTACTGGAACGTTCCGACGAATGTGGCGGCGATTTGGATAAGGCAAGGCAAAAGTCAACTTGGAAAAGAAACCGGTATCGACTGGGAAGAGTTAAACTGGCCAATAGATCGCCCGTTGGAAGCAACCGAATCGCTTCAGCAACTCGACCGCGCTACATGCATTTTAGTCGGCATTGATCACAATCATGCCGGCCATATACTTCAGAATCTAGCCTTACTGAAGTCTTTAGCCGAATCGGTATTACCTCAGGTTGGGACGCATGATGACGATAGCGGTAAGAGACGCTCGCAATCGAAATTGTTTTTGATCGTAGTCTGCTTTGATTGTGATGCGATTTTGAAATTAGGGTTGCTAGAATTAGGAGCCGACTATGTGCTCGATCGCATCGAAAACGTACCTGCAATCTCTCGGATGCTCGCCAAGCATGGAAGATCCTTCCCTGCCTCGCCACATCGCTTCCTGCCGACAAACACGGTTTAGTTGGACACAGCCACTTCGCGCTGAAGTCCAGGCTTTAGCCGCTTGCGGAGCATCCAAGGTGGTCAGCGCATAAAGGCTGTACTCCAGCAGAGTTGCGATTTTTGTCAGGTTCAAAGTGGCGTTGTCCAATGAGGCAACCCGCCAAGAAGTAGTTTGGGACCACTTGTCCCGAACGAGCAACCGGCGTGACAAGCAACCGGACTGGCTGTCGGACGGGATGATGGTCCCATCCTACGGAGATCGTTGATTTTTGCCTGTCACCTTCGCAGCGAGTTTTTTATCAGAAAATTGAGTCAATGTTTTTAGTTTTGTATTTCCGAAGTAACTTGCTTCGGAATAAATTTGATATCATCGGCGACGTTTTGCATTATTCCTTATCGAGGCTTTTTCAAATGATTCGATTCTTGACAACCGTGCTCGCTGTTTCCATTTTGCTTTCCGGTGTTGTTCAAAGCCAGGACGCGGGCAAGCAAATCGGCGAACCGGCTACAGCAGAACAGGCAGCCTCGGTCTTGGATCTTTCGACATTCCCGATGATCGATGTTGACGTAGATCCCGAGGCCTCGCAAGGCGTTCAGGTGATCGCTTACCAAAGCTATACATCCAAGGGAGCGGTGGTCGATGTCGCGAAGAAGATTCAGGCAGCACTCGTGAAGAAAGGATTTACGGAAGCGGCCGGAGCGTCTTTTACTGATGCGTATGCAAGTGCCAGTTATCAAGGTAAAGGCTTTACTGTTACGCTCACTGTCTTTCCTGGTAGTAAACCATCGACGGCGCAAGTAAATCTTCAAAATCTAGGAAACGTGAACTTAGCAAAGCTTCCAATGCCAGCAGGAGCGAAGCTCCTTTATTCATTACCGGCAATGGTCTCCTATGTTTCAGAGATGCCAGTTGATAAAGCGAAATCAGAATTGCAGAGCTTACTACTCAAGCAAGGCTGGGAAAAATTTGGCGATACATCGGCTTCTTTCTTTGTCAAAAAGAACGCGACGCGCTTGCAGGTAATGGTCAGTGAGGCTCCAGGACAAGGAGGAAAAACGGCAATTCAGGTCTCGAGCGAGCAGCTCTCCGTGGATCTTCCAGTACCACCATCATTCGGGTTTCTGCAGTACGCGGACTCAACGGGGGGAATGATTTTTGACACCGACAAATCACGGGAAGAGGTCATCGCTTTCTTCAAGCAGTCCTTGGGAAAAACCTCTTGGAAGCCAACCACGGAGAATACCGTTCGGATCGGGTTCGAAGACCATTTGATATTCCGAAACGACAAAAAAGAATACCTCGAAATCAAGTTCCGTAATGTTGAAGGGCGAACACAGGCCGAGCTGAAGTATCAGACCGCAAAGCAATTTGCCGAAGACGAAAAGAAAGCCAATGCTCAGATCGCCGAACTAAAGAAAAAGCGTGAAGCGGAAATGGAACGAAAAAAGAATCCACCGAAGCTTACGATCACGGCGCCAGCTCAAGCAACGGTTTCTGAAACCGATGATAATTCGATCGAATTTACGACCAAGTCAGGGGCTGCCAAGGCTTCGCTTCAAGATTGGATGAAGAGTCAAGAAGCTCAGGGTTGGAAGAAAACGGCCACCATTGATTCAAAAGAACTTGGTGAATTCACCCTTACGAAAGACGGCGTTGAACTCAACGCCAGCTTTGTAGACCCGGGCTTCATTCCAGGTTCAATCACAATCAGCATACGCGGCGATCATAAGTTGCTTTTGAAGAAGTAGATCGCTACAGCTCAGGATTGAGCATGATGACCAGTCGTAGGATATGCTTCCAGCATGTCGAATTCGCGATCGACAGGCAATAGAAGCCTATCCTGCTGCAATCTGGTTAGCTACAGCTATCCAAGCATTGGTCGAGCTGATTCCTAACATGATCTAGAGGCGATTGCGCATCGCTTAAACATCTGCGATTTATCCTCGCAGCAGATTTCGTAAGACATCTGAAGTCCGCAGCTCTCAATGCATCTCTTCATGCATCTGAATCGACATCTGAACTCTTACGAGTTCAGCTACAAAAACATCTGCATGATCGCTGCTCGCCGAGTTGCAGGACTCAAGCCTTTGCGTTTTCCTTACGACTGATCCAGAGTTCGTAAATCATAGGAAGCACGCTGATTCCGATGATCCCAAGGACAACCATCGAGTGGTTTTCTTTTACGATCTCGAAACCACCGAATACGTATCCGAGAATAAGAAAGCCTGCGACCCAAACAACGGCACCGATACAGTTGTAAAACCAGAATCGGTAATACTCCATCTTTCCGATACCCGCAACAAACGGAGCGAACGTACGAACGATTGGCACGAATCGAGCCAAGACAATCGTCTTAGCACCATACTTATCATAAAACTCTTGGGCACGATCGAGGTGTTTTCGGTTGAGTAACCAAGAAGTCTCTCTCGAAAAGATTCTTGGGCCGACGAATCTCCCGATCGCATAGTTCACTGCGTCACCCGCGATCGCTGCGATGATGAGCAATGGTATTAACCACGGAAGCGAAAGGACGCTACCTGGACTGGCAGCAAGGGCGCCAACCGCAAACAACAACGAGTCACCTGGGAGAAACGGAGTCACTACCAAACCTGTCTCGCAAAAAATCACCGCAAACAGCACGACATATAACCAGGGGCCCATCGCCGTAGCCAGATCCTGCAAGTGATTATCTAAGTGTAGAAACCAATCGATAATGTTCATGAGAATCGGTGTGTTTGCGTAATATTCTAAGGAGCAGCCACTTCTTTGGGTTTTCCTGGGCTGAAAACAGGATGCCTTAGCTTACTCCACAAAATTCTTCGTGCCGTGACCAAACGTGTCACAACGCAGTGCGAAAGTAATTATGTCGAGCGAAAAAAACACTCCGCTGACTGGTTTCCTGTAGTTGAAGCCTGCCGTAGACTGTGTTACTATCCAGGCGTATAGTCACACGTGAACATCGACGGTACATTAAGTCAGTAGACGTCGGTATGGGCGTGGATGTGTTTTGCCGGCTGGGCACAAATGGGTTTCGAGTAAAACAAATTTTTGAAAAAGGGAATTTCCGAATGGCTGCTGCGAACAAATCAACTGCAAAGAAGAAAACTGAAAAAGCTGAACAAGGTCCAAGCGGACTTGAAGCCGTCTATAAGCGTGAACCTGGCCTGAAAACAACGCTTCAACAAATTGAGAAGCAATTTGGTGAAGGATCGATAATGCCGCTTGGGGGCGAAGCGCAACTGAAAATCGAAGGGATCAAAACAGGTTCGCTCTCCCTTGACATTGCTCTGGGTGGAAATGGTGTTCCCCGTGGTCGAATCATCGAAATCTTTGGCCCGGAATCCAGTGGCAAGACAACGCTCGCGCTTCACATTGCTGCTGAAGCTCAAAAAAGCGGTGGAATCGCGGCGATTATCGATGCAGAACATGCGTTTGATCCGACCTGGGGCCGAAAGCTCGGTGTGGAACTCGATACTCTGTTGGTCTCGCAGCCGAGCAATGGAGAAGAAGCGATGCAAATCACCGAGATGCTCGTCAAGAGTAACGCAGTCGATGTGATTATCATCGATTCGGTCGCAGCGCTCGTTCCCAAGAAAGAACTCGACGGCGAAATGGGTGATAGTCACGTCGGTCTGCAAGCGCGATTGATGAGCCAAGCGATGCGGAAACTGACCGGGGCAATCGCAAAGAGCAAGACCGCAGTGATTTTCATCAACCAGATTCGTGAAAAGATCGGCGTGATGTTTGGAAGCCCGGAAACGACCACCGGTGGTCGAGCGCTGAAGTTTTACTCATCTTGTCGAATTGATGTCCGCCGAATCGGACAGCTAAAAGATGGTGAAGAAGTGGTCGGTCAACGTGTGCGAACCAAGATCGTCAAGAACAAAGTCGCTCCTCCATTCCGTGTCGCTGAATTTGACATGATGCACACCAACGGCATCAGCTACGAAGGTGACGTATTGGACTTGGGAGCAGCTCTGAAGATCGTTAATCGAAGCGGTGCTTGGTTCAAATATGGAGAGACCTACCTCGGACAAGGCAAAGAGAAGGCTAGAAACTTCTTGATCGAAAATCCCGCTGTTGCGGAAGAAATTCGTGAGCTAATTCTCGCTGCTGGCGGCTACACCGGTCCCGAAGGCGTAGTGGCCGAGGGCGATGTTGACGCCGAGGAAGAGCTCGCTGATAGCTGAGCCGTGGAATCGATTTGGTTTTTTACAAGCTGCTGGGTCACCCCATGCAGTGATTCAAAACACGTCCTTGCGTCTCTCCGAGACGCAAGGACGTATCGTCTCTTCAGCGTATAGGATTCTTGCTCCTTGCATAGAACCAACTACGTTAGAACCAGTTTAGGAATCAACCCAAGTCCTCTCAAACTGTGGAGCGATTCTGTTTCTAGTCTCTTAGACGTTAGTTCGACTAACGCTTTTTTGTGCCAGCTCAAGAATGCTAACAAGCTCGTAAACGGACTCTCGGATCACTAAAAGATCGGATTCCGTTGGGCTTGGGTTCGATTTTACTTTCGCTTCCACCTTGGATGCGGCTGCACTAATGATCGGAAATCCATAACCGCCTCCGGAGCCTTTGAGTTGATGGGCAAGTCGCCCGAGTTGCTCGAAGCTTCTGGCTTCTAGTGAGCTCTTGATATCGGAGACAGTCCCGTCAAAAGAAGCAATGTACTCATCCAGCAACTCAGCCATATCCGGATCATCGGAGAATTCGCTGGTGTACAGTTGAGATACGTCGCGTTGAGTTTGTTGATACATTTTGATCCATCTTTCGCAGGTATTGATGAGTAATTTTTGGTCAATTGGTTTAGTCAAATGCGCGTTGCAACCGGCGGCGGTGCTTTTGTCTGCATCACTACTCATTGCGTGCGCTGTAAGTGCGAGAATCGGAAGTTTGCAACCTTTTTCACGCAGCAGACGAGTCGAAGTCAGGCCATCCATAACGGGCATTTGAATATCGGAAATTATCAAGTCATATGGCGATGGCTCCAGGAGCGGACCCTCGAGAGTTCCATCCGTTGTCAACGATTCGACCGCAAGCTTTCCGTTTTCGGCAAAGGCGACAGTCGCTCCGGCTTTTTTGAGATGGAACGAGATTAAGCGTCTGTTATCAACACCATCTTCGGCAAGCAAGATTCGCATTCCAGCAAGCCGGTTCGCGTTCGATTCGGTCTTCGCGGGTTCTGCAGTAGACATTGCTTTACTGCCCCGATTGAATTCAATCATCTGGGTGCCCTCTTTACAGTTCGTTTTGACGCGAGCTGTAAACTTGCTTCCTTTACCATCCGTGGTCTCAAGCGTCATGCTACCACCAAGCATTTCGGCGAGAGTCTTGCTGATTCGAAGCCCCAGTCCACTTCCACCAAATCTTCTAGTCGTCGATGCATCCGCTTGTTCAAACGAACCAAACAATCGACCAACTTGCTCCGGTTTGATTCCGATTCCGGTATCGATCACTGACATCATTAGTTGACTTGGATCTACTGGATCTATTCCAACTTCGATTTTGACTCCGCCTTTGTCGGTAAACTTGATCGCGTTGCCGACCAGGTTATCTAATATTTGTCGGACGCGTGTTGGGTCGCTTTGGATCGTCTTTGGAATCGCGCTGACAAATTCGGCGACCAGCGTTAATCCCTTTGCCTTGGCCTTCACTTCCATCAAGGTCATGACGTCATTAACGATCTTGATTGGGTCTGTGTCGATTTGCTCGACGACCATTTTTTCTGCTTCGATTTTCG
>JAIYDQ010000315.1 GCA_027487375.1 Planctomycetaceae bacterium | reverse complement strand
TTTGCTGTAGCGACAGACCGCCCAAAACCCAAGATTTCGTGCTCGTGCTCGTGCTCGAATCATCGTCTTCGAGTAGGAGTACGAGTACCATTTCATTGAGTACGAGTACGAAAGATGAAAAAGGCGCGGCGATAATGGGCGATAGGATAATCGCATAGACTAACCACGCGAGAATCTACCAGCGACATTCGAGCCGGCGGTTCAGGTGATGAACTAACTTTCGTCGATGTTGGTGATCGGCATTACTCTTGAAAAACAAAGTACACCGCACCGCACAGGCATATGCCAGCCCACAAAAAATTCCAGCCGAGCGGTCGATTCATGTAAAAAATCGCGAAAGGAACAAAGATAGCCAGCGTGACAACTTCTTGAAGTATCTTAAGTTGTCCAAGCTGAAGGTTATGCGAGTCACCAAAGCGATTCGCGGGGACTTGGACGAGATACTCGAAAAAGGCGATACCCCAACTCACTAACACTGCAACATACCAAGGGTGATGCGCAAGGTTCTTCAAGTGCCCATACCAAGCAAACGTCATAAAGACATTTGAAATGGCTAATAGTGAGACCACGATTGCGATAACGGACCAACTCATGATCGTTCTCTAAAGATATTCGACTAAATCGTCAGTTGGAAATCGGACTTTCTTAGCAAATGCATTTTTATCTGAAGCATCACGATATCCGACGGCGCACCCAACGACTGACGAGTAATCCGAATTACTCAAGCCTAGAACTCGATCATAGGCCTTGCCGTCAATCCCTTCCATTGGGCAAGTATCGACTCCGAGTACTGCAGCGGCGGTCATCAATTGACCAAGCGCGATGTAAACTTGACGAGTGTTCCACGACCGCACTGACTCGGGGTCCATCTTTTGGACGGTTCCCATCATCATTAAACGGTAGGGGGCAAGCTTTTCGACAGGGACCGAACGAGTTTCTGCGATCGATTGAACATAGGAATCGATATAGCTTTCGTCCATCGATTTTCTTACAGCCAATACGACCATGTGCGAACAATCCTGAGGCTGAGTCTGATTCCACGATATCTCGGGCAGCTGAGCTTTAATTTTCGGGCTGGTCACAACAATAAATTTCCAAGGTTGCAGCCCATAACTGCTCGGCGCAAGAACCATCGCTTGCTCAATTGCCTTCCAAGTAATCGAATCGACAGTTCGAGTTGCGTCGAAAGATTTCACAGCGTACCGCCAGCGAAGACTTTCCAACAATTGATCCGGGTGAATTGAATTCATAAGGTTTCTCTCGGTGACACAGAAAATAACTAGAGCTCGTAAAGTATCAAACGATCCAGCAAACGTATATCGCGGTTCCGCTATTTCTCAATACATGCAAGTTTATCGCGTTGGGAAGGCGTGATACAATATGTGTATCCTCCAGGGCGACCTAAACACCCCTTGTTCTCTTGCCGACCAATTGAAATCTCATGTGTTTTCGATATTTGCTCCTCGTTTCAATCGCCATGCTCGGAGTTGTTCTCACTGGAGTTTCGGAAGCTTTCTCCACAGATGGTCCGGTGACGTTGACCGATACCTCCGTGAGTCCGCAAACGAAGAAATCGATTCGCGTTGCGACCTTTAATGTCTCGCTTTACCGCAAGAAAGCAGGGCAACTTGCTGCCGACTTAGAGCGCGGTGACGCACAAGCCGAGCAACTCGCCAAGATTATTCGGCGCGTAGACCCCGATGTAATACTGCTTAACGAAATAGATGATGACGGTGGAAAATCAGTGAAACTGTTTCGCGACAAGTACCTAAACCGCCAAGATTCGGAGGCTGTGTCTTCTGCTCCGTTAAGGCCGTGGAACTACTTCTATTCTCCGAGCGTTAATACGGGCGTCGACTCGGGGCTTGATTTGGACAATAACGGTAAAACAGGATCGCCGTCTGATTGCTGGGGCTACGGTGAGTACCCCGGTCAATACGGGCTAGCTGTTCTTAGTCGCTATCCTATCGACGAAAAAAACATTCGTACATTTCAGAAATTTCTTTGGAAGGATATGCCAAATGCGCTTCGACCACAAAACGCAGATGGATCAAGTTACTGGAATGATTCGATTTGGAATCAGCTTCGTTTAAGTTCTAAAACTCACGCAGACGTGCCAATCACAATTCATAACCAAACGTTGCACTTGCTCGTGTCTCACCCGACACCTCCGGTTTTCGATGGTGCCGAGGACCGTAATGGACGTCGCAACAATGACGAGATTCGCTTCTTTAAAGACTACATTGAATGGTCCGCAGTCCATCCGAACCAGTCAAGCTATCACTACGATGACTCTGGAATCAGAGGAGCTTTAGCAAAAGACTCGTGTTTCATTATCCTGGGCGATTTGAACGCAGACCCGATCGATGGAAGTGGGATTCACGATGGAATCCAAGGGCTGATTGATTCTAAGCAAATCAATGGAAAAATCGTTCCGATAAGCGAGGGTGCAGTCGAGGCCGCGTCGCTACAAGGGAAGCAAAACTCAAAACATAAAGGAGATCCCGCTCATGATACGGGCGATTTTAATGACTCGAATCCCGGGAATCTTCGATGCGATTTCGCGCTTCCATCGGCTAACATAGAGATTGCAGCCAGCGGTGTCTTTTGGCCAAAAGGCGAGGGCATTTCCGCTAATGATAAGAAGATGATCGAAGCGACTGATCATCGATTGGTGTGGGTCGATTTATTGTTGCCAACTAATTAGTTTATAGTAGTCAACGTTTTCGAGACATAAAGTTTCGTATAACAGGGATCTCAAACCGCCGATGGATGTTTTCGAATCAGACCAAATTCGCCTTCGCCGCTCGCAATCGCGAATGCATGCTGAAAAGCCATCGATTCCCTCTTGGGCATTAGATCTTGCACTTCTTGGGTTCGGAGGTGCAACGCTTTGGATGGTCACGCAAACACTTCGATTTGATGACCCCAGGCCGGAACGCAATGCTTGGACATATGTGATTCTCATTCCGGCGACTGTCTTGGTAATCGATTTGCTCATGCGGTCGTTCGTAAGTCGATTTATCGAGCGGGCGATCCAATCGGCATTTCTCTTCAGTGTGATGCTTCACTTGCTGTTAACGTTCGGAGCGGTAAACATTGTCCTTTTTTCAAGGAATTCGCCTGAGTTGTCCGCAGCACTCGCAACTGCACCTGAGGTACAGAACGTGAATCTTCCGAGCGAACGTCCGCCAGCACCCGAGTATTTCGAGTCGAAGGACTTCGATGTTGAATCCGAAACACGGTCGGAGCAGCGTCCCGAGTACATGCAACCGGCGCGTACGAAGCAATCCGATCCAAATGAGGCTGAAGCTAACAAACAAGATGTTGCGCATAAGTCAGACGTTGCAACGGTTGATGCGCCTCCGCAAGAAGTCACGCCTCCCAGTGCCGCGCCACTTAACAAAGTTGAAAAACAGGTAGACCAACCGGAGATCACTTCGGAAGCGATAGCGATTGCAAGGTCTGAAGACGCAGAGGCTCGCGAGTCCACTGCGTTGGAAGTCAAGCCAATTGCAGTCCCTGAAGGAAATACGCTCGACGAGTCAATCTCTCAAGATACACCGACGGCAGCAGCATCATCGATGCAAGCCCTTGCGGATGAGCGGCCTAATCGATCCGCAGCGTCGCAATCCCTTTCGCTCCTTCCTGAAGCTTCATTGGACATCGCGTTGACAGAGAATCCGAACGCGAACTTTGCGAAACCGAATCGGCTAGCCATCGATGCTCCACGCCGCGTCCCCTCTTTATCTCAATCCAACAATCAAGATTTTTCTGAAATGGTCGAGCGTATGAATCGCTCGACACCATCTATTTCATCTCCAAAGCCCCAACCCACGATCAGCAAATCATCTCTTGCCTCGCCCTCAATGGTCAAGGTTCCTGAAGCTGAAGAATCTCCGGTCTATGGAACTACTCAGAGTAGCCAAGATCCAAGTAGTTTTGCACCAAGTCAAGATTCGTTAGCGATTGGTCGGAGATCGGATCTGGCAAAGAATAATCGAAGTGCAAAAGCAAAACCGGATGCGGACGCGGCGGTATCGAGCGATTCCAATCTTACAACCTCCGGACAGTCGACATCGAATCTTCTGGAGCCTTCTTTCGAGCCCAAGATGAGTAACGCGATCAGCGACATCTCACGCCGCTCGACAGCTAATCTCGAACGGAAGTCCTCTCAGTTTCGCGATTTGGAACCCGAGGTAGCGGCTCCTGCGATAAGCGTTCCATCGCGTTTTCCGAAATCTTCTGCTGCGAGAATGGCCCCTTCCACGTCGGCTGTTCCAATTCCTGCAGCCGCATTTCAGCAACGTATGGCTCGGAACGAAGGGGCACCTAACGCAGCCGATCAAGGTGAGTTTGGTCCAGAAACAGAAGCAGCAATTGAGAGAGGCCTGCAGTTTCTTTCGCGATATCAGCGTGACGATGGCTCATGGCATTTGGAAGACTTTGGTGATAACCCAAGATTGCGTAGCGATACTGCTGCGACAGGCCTTTCGTTGCTGGCGTTTCAAGGGGCTGGGTATTCTCATCGGCAGTACCAGTATGCAGAAGTTTGCAAGTCCGCGCTGGAATACTTGATCGCAAATCAACGGCCGAATGGCGACTTGTATATCGCCATGGATGATCCTTCCAATTCGAATGTTCGATTTTACTCACACAGCATCGCTGCCCTCGCGCTGTGCGAAGCTTACGGAATGACTCAAGACGAAGCTTTGAAAGAACCTGCTCAGAGAGCGGTCGACTTTATGGTAAACAGTCAGGACCCTGTCGGCGGTGGCTGGCGGTATCAGCCAAACTACGAATCCGACACTAGTGTATCCGGTTGGTTCATGATGGCACTCAAGAGTGCAGAACTCTCGGGGCTCGAGGTACCGAAAGAGACCTTTACAAAAATCGAAGGTTGGCTTGATAAAGCACAAGCATCTCCTGAACAGCGTTACTTGTACCGATACAATCCATTGGCTCCTGATGCGCCGGCCACGCGACGTGGAAGAGAAATCAATCCCACGATGACTGGAGTCGGTCTCTTGATGCGGCTGTATCTCGGCTGGAGAAGAGATAATGAAAACATGGGTCGTGGAGCGGATTATCTGTTGCAAAATCCTCCGTCCATGGGAACTGCTTCGGTACCGCTTCGAGACACCTACTATTGGTACTACGCAACCCAAGTAATGTTTCACATGGGTGGGGAGAGATGGCGTAAATGGAACGCCTTGTTGCATCCACTGCTAATCAAAACGCAACAGCTCGAAGGTGCAGACAGCGGATCGTGGAACCCAGGTGGTCCTATTCCCGATCGATGGGGACCCTTTGCAGGACGGCTCTATGTAACCACATTGAACCTTCTGTCGCTCGAGGTCTACTACCGACATTTGCCTATCTACGAAGACACCGCTAGATGAAAGCACTTTGGGGGGACTCTCAAGTGCAATGCTCTTAAACGATTGCTCGACTTCTGCGTCGTGTTCGTTCGATTCCAAATTCAGAAAAGTATTGATCGACCATGGCTTGGCTGGCTGTCATGATTCGTTGTCGCGTGACGGGCTGCATCGCGATGTTGCTAATTCGCGGTACGGCAGGCGCGGTGAAAGAACGAAGGCTGGAGGTCCCTTGAGCTGCTCGAGTAGCATTAGTATCCAGCACGTTCACCACGCCGCTTCGGTCAACGTCGAAGATATTAGAAATACTTGTGGCGGTGAGTCCTTGGTTAGCACGCACCGAGTTGGTGTCCAAGACGTTGATGGTTACTTGCTGAGCTGGAAAAGGTGAGGCTGGCGTAACATCGAATCGAGCATTTCCGAAGTAGAAAACATCATCTGCACTCAATCCTGTGTTTGTGTTCGCGAGAACGGTCACTCGTAACCAAGCATTCTGAATTGCGTTATTAGGAAAGGAAAGTTTGACTCGATTGGCCCCACTTGCGCCTCCGCCAGCAAAAGTGGAAACCGTGACAGCTGGATTGATCGTTACGAAGTTTGGAGTTGTACTAGAAAAATCGCTCCACAGAGCGAACTGAAAACTACTGCTTGTAATACCGGCTAAATTACCCGTACCGCTTATGTCCACAACGATTCCATTGAGGCCACGCGAGTAGTTTGTATAGTTTGCAACGGCGGCCGTCTGCCCCGGAAGTAACGCTGATTTTGTCGGATCAATGGCGTTGATTGGGTTGCCGGAACCATCACCGAAGGCAGCATTCGTCGAACCGCTGTAAAACACTTGGCGATTGACTACGGACGCAACAATGGGGAATGAGTAATCGGCAACGACAGGTAGGTGATCACTTACCGTTCGTAGAAGCGTTAATACGGATAATCGATTCGCTAGTCCTGGCAAGGCGGTACTGCTTGCATCATCAATGTTGCCATTCACAGCGACCGATCCATTGTTCCCGAAAGTGTGATAGCTACCGGTTCGATACTCTAAACCGACACCATTCGAAAACTCGCCCGTGATGAGTTGAAAATCGAGCCGGTCATCCAAGCCACCGCCGTCGAGTCCATTGGCTGGAGTTAGTGCTGGTGATTGTGTAAAGATGTCACGGAAAGAAGAATTCCCACTCCAATTTCCAGGCCGATTAACGGGGTCGAAAGCCTGACCATTTCCAGACGACAGAAATTCTACATACGCCGATTCAGTACTTCTGTAGAGATTGAAATCGCCAACATAAATCACGTGAGCTCCTTGACCAAGTGCATCAGCGTCATCGCGAATAGCTTGCGCCTCGATCAATCGCCGCCCCTCGCTATCCGTATCATTTGCGGCTTTGAGGTGACTGTTGTAAACGAAGAAGTCTGATTCGCCAAAGGTTCCAACTGGTCGGAATTTGTAGCGGAGGGTTTGTCTGGGAGCTCCGCTTGAACTTGCCGTTCCGATTGTCGCTTCGTCAAGCAATTGAAGCGTCTGAGAGTTGTAAACGACTCCTTGCGTGCCTGCCCCGGTGGTTGCGCCGTTCAATACTCCAAAAGCATAAGCTGTCGTTGAATAAGTGTTGTTGAGCGAGGCTGCGACAATTGCGGATGTCGTCGCTTGGCTCAAGACTTCTTGCAACGCGAAAAGATCAACTGGTCGGGATAACCCTGCAACAATTTCTGTTCCCATTGCTTGAAGCAATGTTCCAAAGCCAGCCCTCGGGGTTCCATCACCACTCGCTCCGGAGATATTCCAGCTCACAATTCGAAGGTTCGAAGTTCCATTGACAGCCGCCTGGACCGTCAAGAGGAAAGTTGTGGTTGTAGTCAATGCACCATCGGAGACGGTCAAGGTAATTGTCGACGTTCCCGATTGTCCACTGGCAGGCGTAAGTGTCACATTTCGATTGGCACCCGATCCTCCAAGCACAATCGATGCGTTTGGCAGCAAGGTCGTGTTAGACGATGAAGCCGTCACCAACAAACTCGCTGCGGCAGTTTCCGAGTCACCAACTGTAAACGCAATTGCTGAGGTGGCCGTTTGGAACGGAGTAACAACATCCGCCGGTTTCGTGATTGTTGGAGCCGTATTGACTGGTGCGGGTTGAACCGTAAGGACAAAGGTGCTTGATGTCGTTAATGTACCATCGGAAACGGTCAAGGTAATTGTGGAGGTTCCTGATTGTCCGTTGGCGGGAGTGAGCGTGACATTTCGATTGGCCCCCGATCCCCCGACAACAACACTACTGTTAGGGAGCAGGGTCGTATTAGACGATGTGGCTGTTACTACTAAGCTGGCAGCTGCTGTTTCGTTATCGCCGACGGTAAACGCTACCGGCGCAGTGGCTGTTTGATAAGGAGTGACAACATCGGCAGGCTTTGTAATCGTGGGCGCTGTGTTGGTAGTGCCGCCGCTGGTAGTTGCGCTAAATGTAAAGTCATCGATTGCGAGGCCATCGTCTGCGCTTGTTGCGTTGAGATCCGTCCAACGAATCCAGACCGTTGCGTCGTTTGGAATATTCAGCGAGGAGATCGTCGAATTTCGAGCAGTACGATTAGCTGCTGCGTTACCATCCAGGGCGCCAACGGTACCTGAAGTGATTGGCGCAGTGAAATCGAGCGCATCAACATTAATCCAGTTACCAGTGGTGAGACTGGTCGCGTCCAAACTGTATTGGAAGTCAAATTTATCTTGTCGCGTCGTTGCTCCCAAGCGCCATTGCTCGCCTGTATATCCGATCGTCATCGACTGCAGCGCCGAACCTGTCTTGTTTTGAATCGCCGCACCAATCGTCGAACTTACTGAATTGCTTGTGAGAGCACCGAAAGCCCGCTCGGTTGCGCCGGTTGCTCCGAAGCTATATGTATCGCCCGAGTTTCCGCTGCCGTTTCCAACGGTATAAGTCGTGTTGTTGGCGGTACCAGTTTCATTGAATGTCCAGCCATTGGGAGTTACCGAACTGGTACCACTACTGGCCAGTGAGTTAAAGTTCTCGGAGTAGGTCGAACCACTTGTTACGTACTGAATCGAAGGAGCGACTGGAGTGGTTGCGTTGACGATCGAGTCAATCCACGTTTGATAAACGTCGACCCGTGTATCGTAAGACTGATCCCCAATCGCGGCACTTGCCAAGTTTCCGCCCGAGGTGACACCGGCAATGACAAGTGTTCCACCAACATCGATAAAGGCTGGCCCACCCGAATCACCTGGCGCCGTGTTGCTCTCTGTGTTGTTGTCGAAGTTCCACCGAATCAATGTCGATGTCACGCTATCGATCGGAGTTGTCCCGACGCGTTTGGTTCCGAAAGAGCCGTCTGTCCCTGTGTTACCCGTCCCACCTCCGCCAAATCCCACTAGTGTGAGCAGCTGACCAACCACAGGCGCAGTACGATTGATCGCCGAGGGAGTTACATTCGTGACGTCTTGATTCAATCGCAAGAGAGCAATGTCATTGGCGGTGTCCGTTCCGAAAGTCGCCTCACTGTAGTTTGGATGGACAATGACTTGACTCGTAGAAATCGTTGCTCCGCCAACGACGAATCTTCCGGCAGTATTTCCCATAGTCACTCCCGCATCATAAACGCAGTGAGCAGCAGTAAGCACATATCGAGGCGAAATCAATGTTCCAGTACAAAAACCTCCCGGATCAGTAGCATCACCGACGGTTCCAACTGAAGGATACAGATTCGTAGGTGTACCATTGATGATTCTGGATACAAAACCTGAGCCACCATTAACCGTTGGAACTTGGCTAGGATCTTGCACAGGGGTTGTGAGAATGTTGATCGCGCACAACCGACGCAATTCCAGTTGCTCAATCAGCAATCGTCGGCTCGAAACGTTTTGTTTGAATCGGGAACGTCGAGACGCGGGGCGAGATAGCATAAAGGTAGTCTTGAAGAATCGAAAGAAAAGTGTTTTGCGAAGCAACGAAATAAAGCTATCAGACACTGTGATGGCACAGCACCGCAGCGTGCAATTTTAGCGGGATCTGTATCGATTGCGACACAGAATTTTGCTAAAAGCCAAACAATCGCAGGTGATTTGCAGCCCCAAGCTAACCTTCGATTCTCTTACCTTTCACGAAATCTGATTGAAGGCGAAGACATTATCTCTAACGGTTTCTGTTTTTCGAGAATATCAAAGACAATCGTGTTCCCTAGGCATTGGAACAATCTCATATCAGACTATATTTTAACCTTACCGAGCAGGATATTTCCATCAGCGGCTTTCAATGTCCACTTCTCGTCCAAAAATCAGGTTGGGTTTTATGAAGAGGAATTCTGTTCGGAATCTGCGGCTCGAGCGTTTGGAAGCGAGGGAGCTTTTCTCGGTTACCAATTTTGCGATGTACCAATCGGCCGTAGCGGACTCGTTCATTAACGGGAACTCGCCGCATGAGGCTGTCGATGGGATGGTTTCAAACGACTCTCGGTGGGCTTCCGACGCTTCTGGGAATAGCTGGCTCGAGGTTACTTTGTCGGCACCTTACTCCGTTGGTTCCGCCCATTTGTATCTTGGCTTCGACATTTCTGCTCCTGTTGGGGCCTTTTCGATTCAGTACTTTTCCGCTGGTAACTGGGTGACTGCGGCCAACATTACAGGGAACACAGCTACTGAAGTCAAAGTCCAATTCTCCTCGCCTATTACAGGGGCAACACGTTTCCGTTTCATCACGAACCAATCGTCGGTGAGAGTAAAAGAGTTTGTACTTTTACCGCCCGGAGATTATCCACTGGGGACTGGCGTCAATCTTAATCTTGCTTCGGTATCAGCACCAAAGGTTTCATCTATCAACACCACTAACTACGGGATCAATGCGACCGACGGTTGGGTGAACGATAACTCTCGATGGTTATCCGATGGCGTGGTTGCTAGTGCAGCGTCGCCTCATTTCATGGAGGTTCGACTTCTTAGTCCACACCTTGTTGGTTCCTTCCATCTTTATTCTGGTGCTAGTTCGGGGACTACTTTCCAGCTTTCAAACTTCACGATTGAATACGCTAATCAAACGGTGGTTGATTCGGTGGATCCGCCAACCTGGCTTCCTTTGTCCGGCGGGGGCACTGTTTCCTCGGGCACCATGGTAGGCAACGTTGTCTCTGGCAATACATCGGGTGCTCTCGCGATTCAGCTTAACACTCCGGTGATCTCAACACACTTCCGAATAAGTTTTACTCAAGCGTTCGGGCGAATTCGCGAGTTTGTCGTATTGCCCGCAACCAATTCATCAACGGGAACGATTGGATATGAGATCGGAACCTCGGTGAACATGGCTCCAAAGCCAACTACCGTTTTCGCAACATACGGTGATCGTTACTATCGAATTAACTCCCGAGTCAACAATCGTTCGCTAGTCTCGTCAGATACGACTACCTCGCAAGTACCAGGCTCGACGACCGGAGAGGAAATCCAATACCAGTTGCTGTATTCGTATGCATTGGACGCCTATCGCATCGTAAACAAAGATTCCAACAAAGCGCTCGAAGTTCTGGGAGCGTCCAGTCTCGCTGGGGCAACAGTTGTTGAGGGCAATTACTCTGCGTCACCCCATCAGCTTTGGCGGTTGGTTGCGACCGATAGCGGTTTCTTCCAGATTGTGAACGTTTGGTCGGGAATGGCCTTGGATCTAGATGTTTCGGGCACATCACCAGTCGTGACGCAACAGCTTCGAGACACCAACACGAATCCCGCTGATCGGCAAGAATGGCAACCGGTCTTTGTCGAGAATAACTTTAAAAAGGGATTGGGCGGAAACATCGGACAGTTCGCTTCCAGCGCACGTTGGGGGTACGACTGGAGCCCGTTCCCTGATCCGCACAACGGCGATAAGAATTTCTTTTTCACGCCCATGCAATGGTGGGCCAGGGAGGATGCAGTTGACGCTTTACGCGACTCGTATGGCGACTGGCACAACGACGTGACTCCTAGTTTCCTATTAGGTTTCAATGAGCCAGACCATACGGATCAGGCAAACGCAACCGTTCAAAGGGCCGTCGAAGCTTGGCCGCAACTTGTGAATATGGACTTACCTCTGGTCTCACCGGCAAATGCTACGGGTGGTGAGCCGACATGGCTCACTCCATTTATGGATCAGGTAGATGCTCTCGGGTACCGTGTAGACTACACCGGTATGCATTGGTACGCAGCGCCCAACGTCAATACATTGATGAGTAGGATCGACGCAATTCAAACAATGGGTAACGGACGCCCCGTTTGGCTTACTGAATTCTCAATCGTTGACTGGAACGGTGGAAGCGGCAACTGGTCAGAAGAGCAAACCTACAACTTCATTGTTGAATTCCTGTGGCGAGCTGAAACGAAAGCCAACCTGGAAAAGTACGCGCTCTTTATGTGGACCGAAGATGCTGTGAATGGCCCAACGCCTGCCAACCCTTGGACCATGTCAAATCCAAGATCAAACACATTTTATTCGGACAGAAGCCTAACTCCGTATGGAAAGGCATATGTTGCCTGGGATGGGAAGACCACGATCGAGAATGATACGCCCTATATTCTGCATAATCGAGGCGCCTCTCATCGCGTTGCCAATAATGGTGGCGGCGGGTTGAATGCTTCGACGATACGCATCGAAGATACGACGGTTCAATTCCAACTGCGCGACGCAGGAAATGGAAGGAGATATATCGTATCGGGTGCTGATGGTCGGCGGCTTCGATTCAACGGTACGGCTCTCGATTTCGCTCCTGCGGGTACGACTGGTACCGCCGTCGAATGGACTATTAGCGAGCAAGAGTTTGGTTGGCAAAACATCGTTCATCCCCAAACCGGTAGACACCTTCAGCTAAATCGAACGAACAACGCGAGCAATGCTCCCACTGCGTTGAACTTTACCATGGTTGCTGCTGCTTCGGCGACTACTACGGCATCCGATTGGTTTTTCGTAAAACCCTTTGACGCCATTTCCGACGTCGGGCCAGTTACTGATTCGGCTACTGCTGCCAATCAAGTCAATGAGAACTCACCAATTGGGACACTCGTGGGAATCACCGCCAACGCGATAGAGCCTGACTTGGGGCAAACAGTGAGCTATTCACTTACGGACAACGCCGGAGGCCGATTTGCAATTCATCCAACGACTGGGGTCGTAACGGTAGCCGGTCCGATCGACTTCGAAGCCTCTGCGAGCCATTCCATAACGATTCTGGCGACA
>JAIYDQ010000403.1 GCA_027487375.1 Planctomycetaceae bacterium | reverse complement strand
TTGCACATTTAAGACTGCATTTTGGCTTAACGTTGCAATCTTACCCTTCCGTTCCAAAGCTTCCCGTAAGACTGCAACCGGCCCGATCGTTCGGATTTGCATCGCAGGGACGGAAGGTCGCGCTAGTTCGGTCATCGGTTTCGCAACCGAGACGCGTCCGCCAGCCAGGATGACTACATAGTCGCTCACGTGCTGCACATCAGGCAGAATATGAGTGCAGATAACGATGCTCTTACCGTGTCGATTGGAAAGCCCTCGAATGCGCTCGAGCATCGTATCGCGTTCATCGGGATCAAGTCCTGCGGTCGGTTCATCGAGAATCAATAGCGGCGGATCGTGAACAATAGCTTGAGCAAACTTCAGCTTCTGTCGCATCCCGGTTGAATACGTTTCAACGTTACGATAACGTTCTTGACCAGCACCACAAAAGTCCAAAATTTCATGCGCGCGACGCAGGGCTTCAACAGCGGGAATGCAATTGAGACGAGCCGCGAACTGCACACATTCCACACCAGAGAGTGACGGCAAGTAGCAGTCATCCTCAGGCATGTACCCGACCAACTGGCGAATCGCACGACTAGAGCCCGAAAGTGGCATTCCCAGTACGCTACCCGTACCAGACGTTGCTCGAAGCAGTCCGAGCAAGATCTTGATCAGAGTACTTTTGCCAGCTCCATTAGGCCCCAATAAACCGGTAATGCCTGGCGGCATCGAAACCGTCACGCCTCGAAGTGCCACAAATCGTCCAAACGACTTTGTAATCGACTGTAATTCGATAATTGGTGCGGTATGCCCCACCTTATCGGATGCGTTTACCAAAGACTCGGATGGATGCGACTGATTCAAGAGTAGAGCATTCAAGATAAAACTTCAGAGAGCGGCCAAACTCGCCATGAGAGATGTTTGCCAAACAACTAATTGGACAGCGTCAGGTTGAGTACGACAATCGATCGCAAACGTGTTGGAGTACAGCCTTTAATCGCCGAGTACCTTGGATTTGCCAAAAGCGGCTAAAGCCTGAACTCCAGCGCAAACATAACGCTTTCGCACTACATTCTACACTATTTGATGCGTTAGGGCTGACTCGTTTAGGTTTGTACACAGGGCTAGTCAATTCTTCAAAATAGTGAATAAGGTTTTCGATAAACCTCGAAGACATTCCTGCTCGTAGCAGCTATCTATTTCTGACCTTCGATCGCAAACGTGAGCTTTGGAAGGACAGCGAAAGTTTGTAGCATCACCTCGTATGGATTGAAGCTGGACATGGCGCTTTCGGCAATTCGGAGGTAAGTGGAGTTTACCTCGCCCGTGGGTTGCATGGCATCCACGGCTAGCCATCGCTTATCGTATTCAAATTCCGTCCAGGCATGATACTCGAGAGCAGGTGGTTTGCTGCCTGGTCGAAACCGAAGGCCTGTTACGACGCGTGATGGAATACCTTGTGAACGCAAGACTGCTGCCAGTAGGATTGCGTGCTCGTTGCTGCTACCCCGTCGTGCTCGCGCGGTTTCCGATGCGGTTTCCATCGCTGGTGAGAAATCCGTTTTTGTCGCTAACCAATTTCCAACCCCAAGAACCAATCGTTGCACCGGATTTTTTCCCAACGATTCATTGGCGAGAGATTCGTCTGCAATTCTCTTGATGATCATGTCATCGATTTGCAAAATTGGTGTTCCGGCTCGATACGAGGGATCAGATAAGAATTTTTGTTCAGAGAGAGGATTAAAATCCAAGGCCAGAACGGGTGGTCTTTCGACGCGGATGGTAATGTCAAAGGGAGCCGCTGATTTGAGAACTTGGTATTCATCTTGAGGGATGACGCGAAACGCATCTCCTTCGGTGTGTGTGATTTTGAACGTTACCTCCGGTAAGCTTTCGATTCCGCTGGTTGGGCCCGCCAACGATATTGGCTCGGACGTTTTGTTTTCAATCAAGATGGCATCGCGAATACGGGCGACCATCGATTCCTCGCAACGAAACGAGCGAATGTCGATTTGACTAGCAAGGGATTTTTGCGTCTCTCCCTTTTCATCAACCCAAAGAACTGTCTTTTGTTGTTGTTTATCGAAGACGGCAGTGGATCGTATTTCGAGCATGGAGATCTGCTCGCCGTCCAGACGTGGAGTGCTGAGATAATCACCGGCAACCAAAGTGACCGCCACAACATCACCAAGTAGCGGGTCAATCATTTCCAATTCGCGCGTTTCGTTGGGTTTCATGGGACGCCTGCGTAGCGATTGCATGATCGCGAACGGACCTCCGATTTCTGGCCGCCATGGTAACTCACGCGTTTGAACACCGCCGTTCTTTTCGATTTGGAGTCGCAGTCGGTCAAGTACCACATTTCCGATTGTTTTTTCCTTCTTGTCTCCCTGAATAAACTCCATCTCAAACGAACGAAGCTTGCCATCGAATTGCTCGACTGAAGTAAGGTTAAGTCGCTGCTCGAGTTTCTCTTTGGCCTTGGAAATTCGCATGAGCGCCGACGATTCAATTCGTAGGATGCCGTCGTTTCCGATTGCTGATCCCTTTGTCCGTTCGTGTGTGTATCCGACAGGCTTGTTGCCAAGATATTGGACTTCCCAAACTTCACGCGGCAACTCTTGGGCTTGGATCCATCGGCGTTGTCTGTCGAGTACGGCATTGCGTTTACGGTTCTCTTCCTTTTCATTGGCAATTGCAATTTTGGGATCAACCTGTTTTTCTTCGATTGCTAGATCGTTCAGTCCCAGCTTTTCCATTACCTCTGAACTTTTGGGGATAAAGGCTTTGGTGGCCGCGCCTTTGGTGGAGGCCGCAACTTGCGACGCTGTTTGTGACATCGCCGGATCGGTTGCGTTTGTCGACTGAGCGGCGTTTAGATTCTCTTGCTGTGTCTGGGAGTCTTTGCAACCGATACTGGTGAGAATGAGCGTCACGAACAAGAGATTGGCGTAAGCAACGGCAATTCGGTTTACTTGCTTATGAAACTTAACTTTTATCATTTGATTTATAGCTTTTGAAATCCGCAATTAACGAGTGGCTCGATGCTTGCTAAGTCGAGCGAAAGAATCTGCCTAGAAGGCTAGAAGGAAGGGTCAGGCTGCAAACAGCAATCGCTGGCCATGGTCCTGCAAACTGAAGAGTAAGAATCGCGTCGAAGAAGATGATCGAAAAGATTGCTTGCTTGATTGCCAGTTGAATCGACTTGGGGCCAGGGTCCACGATAGAGGTCCAAACGCGTCGAATGAGAGGAAACGCCATCAACACAAAAACAATGGGGTAGGTCGGGAAGGGATCCATGCGAAGTGGTATGTCGCTTGGTGCAAACAATGGGGCGAATGCCAAAGCGAGGAGCCCAATCATTGAAACGCTCCAACCCATGGCGACAGGCAACGAATCGTTTCGTTCCGCTTCTCGCCGTCCAGCGAAGGTAAATCCAGCAACGTATAGCCCATGGCCTAAGACCGCGATCCAGCCATGTGGTAACTCGTACCAAGCCGACAGCCCCAAAAGCCAGCCAACAGAGATACCAAGTAGCAAGCTGCCCGACCGGCACAATCCCATCAAGATTGGCCCAGCCAAAGAAAGCTTCCAAGAACTGTTATAGAGCCTAATGCATACCGTCAGTGCAATGGTGATAAGCAATGGCAGAAACAGTTTAAATTGAAGCAACGCAGAACCACTGGAGTCATCGATTGAACCATTGGATGTTGGTGACACCCATGCAAGCACCAAAGCAATTCCGGTCGCCAAACTCACTAGAAGATACGATGCCTTGTTTGCTGAAGCCGCTGAGATTTGGTTATTGGAGATTGGCCGGTTTCGTTGCTGTCGACGGTCCTGCTCCACATCGTTTAGGTCATTCCAGATCATTCCTGTCCAGTACAATGCGATGACGATGACGACTGCGGCTAGAACAACTGGCCACGATCGATCGATTGTTGTTGTCGACAGGGCTCCTACAAGAGCAGCGCCCGCAAGTACATCTGCGATGGCTGTAAAGGTGTTTGGAATACGAACCAGTTGTGCCCACAAATGAATTCGTTTTACGAAGCTATCTGTTCGGAGAGAATGTTCCAAGCTTTCAACGTTATCTAAAGTCATTCGCTAATTCTTATTAGAGCGCAGGAAGTGCTTCGATTCGCATTCCAGATCTGAACGAAGTGCTGGTTTCTTGCCGATAGTCATTGGGTGTTCGTTGATCAAAAGGTTTGTTGGAGTCGAAACTCTCGGACCATCTGACTGTTGTTTCTGGGGCTCGTTCCGAAAAGATACCGAGCGAACTTGCTTCAAAGCCTATTTGTTTTGTTCTGCCTGACATGCCTTGCAAACGGATGATTGTATTAACTTGTTCATCGTAGGCATTATCGGCTCCGCGAAGATCAATCCAGCTAGGGAGGATCGCCGTTAACTCACTTGAATCGTTCCAGGAAACACCTTCAATTGAAATTAGAGGTGCATCTGTGCTGCAGATAAAGGTACAGTTTTTCGCGTCTCGCGAGATGCATAGTGGGTACGGTTCGTTTGGCGTTAAGTTCATGCTTGCCAGACCAAGACGAGCATCCATCGTCAAGTCTTGCAGGTCCAACCTGATTGTTTGAGGAGTCTTCGAAGCAACATCGGCACCGTTGGTCTCCAGTAGCCATCCATCGATCGCAAGTAAGCCATTAGACCAGCGTAGTTCACTCCGTGTTCCTGTATCCATTTGGATGAGGCTGCCAGTACCTCGAACTATTGCATTCTCAAGGATCATTTGTGGAGGATCACTAAGGGGTTTACTTCCGATAGAAGCGAACGCTACTCTCCAATTTCCGACATTCGGCAACATCGTCACAACGGAATTCGCGAGCTTCAATTGGCTACCCGCAGTCAGCGAAACAAAGCTGAGTCTCCCTCCGCCAGACTCAGGGGCAGCGACCTGAATATCAATATCTTGAAGCGTCAGCTTGCAATTGTCCAGTTCGATCATCGCGATGCGTTGCGACGTGGCATCATCTTCATCTTCGTAAATCGATGATGGCGAAGCGTTACTCAATTCGGATTCTGTAGGAAGCGATGCATCGGGACGCCAAACCATTCGGCACATCTGTCCGCTCTTACTGCGAATCACAAGTCTGGGACTGCGAACCTTGATACCTCGCGCGAGTACAACTTGGTCTTCGTCAATCCATATCTCACCGATTTCAATGTTGGAGTTAGCTAAGTCAATGGCGTCTGCGAGGCTTGCGACGACCGGGGGATCTACAATATTACTGAAGTTTTCTGATTGTTGTTGTGATGCTACGCCTTGTCTTACAACAACCACATTGGGAGCGGCGATAGCAACCTTAATTCCTGTGGGCTGCGTTCCGATCATGCTTAGTTTCGGGTCCGCCCTATTCGCCACCTCCCCGTTCATTGACAGACTAAACGAGCCGGGATTTGAGGTGATATAGGTTGCATCTGGTGCGAGAATCTTTGACCCGACTTCATCAACTCCCCGTACGTTATTTATCACTGTTGTCGATTGAGAACGGGTGTTTATTGACGCCGCGTCCGGTTGATCGATCATCTTTGTTGAATCTAGAGAGGCATTCACTGGGAGCGCAGTCTCGTTGCCAGCGCTCTCGGTATTCGTCAGATTGGGGAGGGATTGCTCAACACCTTCATTGCTGACTGGAAGATTTGCATTGGAAATAGCACGACGAGAATTCTGCGGGTTGGCCGCGACAGCAGGCGTTGTTATAGTGGGATAGATTGTGACTCCAGGAATTGTCTCAGGGACTGCCTGGACTGGATTGGTTAACGCTTTATCCGCTTTGAAGTTAATTGATTCGTCGACGGGATTTGTTTGAGTAATGATTTCTTGCGAGATAGCAAAGTCGCTGGAATCGAGGTGCTCGCGATACAGGTAGATCGAAGTCGCAAAAAGAAAGATCAAGCTTACAAGCCAGGGGAACGCTTGTTGGATCCAACGCGACGAAGTAACTGGGGCTGTTACAATTCCATTGTTACCGGCTTGCGACTTTGGAAGATCATAAATCCGTGCGATTGATTGGAGATCAAAAATCAGGTCGACTGGCTGTTGGTAACGATCGCGAGGTCGCTTTGACATGAGCTTTCGAATAACAGTCAACAACTCTGCCGGTATATCGTCTCGAAAATGTCTTGGGTCTTCCGGAGGAGTTTCTCCGTGCATCAACAACTTCTGGATCGCTGTTCCTTGATAGTAAGGAGGGCGACCAGACAGAAGGTAGTAGAGCGTACATCCAAGCGAGTAAAGGTCGCTTCGAACGTCTGCAGCACGTGGATCACGAGCTTGTTCAGGGGAGATGTAATCGAAGGTCCCAAGTGTTACGCCGCTTGCTGTTAAATCATTCGTTGATTGATCAAGCGAGGTTGTTCTTGCGAGCCCCATATCGACGACCTTCACATCGTCCGATGAGGTGACGAGTGCGTTGGACGGTTTGATGTCTCGGTGCACAACACCACGTTCACTTGCGTGCTGAAGAGCTTGTGCGATTTGGATCGTGTAATGGATGGCTTCGTCGATCGATACTGGAGCATTCCGGATGACCAAGTCTCGGAGGTTTATCCCCTCGACAAATTCAAAAACGATATAGCTCCAAGCCGCTGTTTCGCCGACGTAATAAACACGAGCAATATTTGGGTGATCTAGTTTTGCTGCACTTTGCGCTTCGACGCGGAAACGTTTCAATGACTCTTGGTCGCGGCCAAGGTTTGGGATCACTTTGACAGCGACAATTCGATCTAATCGCGTATCAGAGGCTTTGAACACGGCCCCCATTCCGCCGCCACCGACAAGCTCGTGAAGTTGGTAATGATCTAGTTGTTGGCCCACGAGAACTCGAGCCAGCGAAGCCACCGAACCCGTTGGGTAAAACTCTTGAGCTTCAGCAATCGGCGACGCGTTGATTACTGTGCGGTCCGACTCGGCAGAGGGCACCGCTTCTTTGGGGGTAACTGTTCTTGCGGCGGGAGGTTGTTGGTTGGCTTGTGATGGTTCAGGAAGCGTATGGAAGTGATCCGATGAAAAATCGGTTGGTTGGGATTGAGAAGATGGCGTTACACCAAGTTCGGAGGTTTTTGTGGCATCGCTTTCCATGCCAGATCTTTGCGATGGCGCGGTTTCGAAATGCTTGTCTGATTTCAACGAAAGGGTCGTTCCATCGCCAGCATCGTTGGCGGGAATATCAACTGGCTTCTGAGTACTTTCGTCGGTTGAATTGGTCACTCTTCTACGGTATCCACGCTAAGTTATCACGTCAACGAAATCAGAGTCGCTTGAGGTTGCTTTGAGCGGACTTTTTCAAGGGGCTCCCGCTTTCGCTAGGCATCCACTACAACCAT
Organism: Planctomycetaceae bacterium; assembly: GCA_027487375.1. GTDB lineage: Bacteria > Planctomycetota > Planctomycetia > Pirellulales > Pirellulaceae > JAIYDQ01. The sequence continues at coordinate 1,609 of JAIYDQ010000403.1, read as the reverse complement.
CAGGAGTGGGAGAGATAGCGATTGTATCGATTAAACATAATCTAACAGAACTATGGCTGAATTTATCGACGTCACAGATACGGATTCGATTCCCAAAGGATCAGGCCGCGCATTTCCCGTCGATGGGAGAATGATTGCAATTTTTAACGACGAGGGAGTCTTTGTTGCAATCGACGACTTCTGTCCCCATATGGGGGCATCTTTGGCAGATGGGTGGCTGGAAAAAGGATGCGTTGCTTGTCCGTGGCACGCTTGGCGGTTTCAATTGTCTGACGGAGCTTGGTTGGATAATCCGAAAATCAAAGCCGCCACGTTCGCGGTACGGGTGGTGGGTAACAGAATTGAAGTGAACCCGACTCCGATCACTTGAGCCTAGTTTTCGTAGAGCAAGGGCTTTTGAGAAACTATTAAGGCTAACGATTTGATGAGCCTGAATGATTTAAGTGAGTTCTTGGTTTGCGAGATGCAACGAGTTCATCTCAAGCAAGATGTTCATTGCAAGCGTCGTGGAATCATGCATTGGGGTAGCTGGATTCGCAAGAATTCAGACGTCGGCGAAAATGTCGGATAAAGTCGTATACTTCAGATGTCTTGCGATATCTCCTGCCCGCACAACCTACTGTTGTTGTTTATCTTGACGAGGCAGTATGAATAGTAAGCAATCGCAAGCAAACCGATTTTGACGTGTAAAGATTTTCTTGGGTTGAAGTTTCATCGGTCCAAGTTCACGTTGAGAGTATCGTGAATGCCAAATCATGGTATCTTAACGGCAGTATGTGATACGGCATACCGTTGGATCTTCCTGGTGTGTATTGTCAAGGATTGGTAAAAAGGTTTGTCGTTTGTCAATAACTATCGATAGAGCTCAAACAAACGCGGACGAGACATTTGCAAAAGATGCCTTGCCTCCGGGAACTAGGTTGCCCGCGCCGCCCGGGACGGATTTGACTCGAATCAATTGGCCTTACGCAGGGACGTTCTTGGTTCTTCATGGACTTGCGTTCTTAATTTTTGTACCGTGGTTTTTTAGCTGGGCTGGATTCGCGGCTTTTTTCTTAGGGGTTCTCGTATTCGGCCAACTTGCAATCCCAATCGGTTATCACCGGTTGCTTACGCACAAAAGCTTTCGAACACCAAAGTGGTTTGAGCGAACGATAGCGACGCTCGCGATGTGTTCTGGGCAAGAGACCCCCGCGCGTTGGGTCGCTTGGCACCGAATCCATCATCAGCACTCTGATCATCATGAAGATCCACATTCTCCTTTAGTCAGTTTCTTTTGGTCCCATATGAACTGGTTGGTCCACGAGAGCAACGGAAGTGGAAAAACCTTTGCGCGGTACGAGAAATATGCCCGAGACATTCTTCGTGACCCGTACTACATGTGGCTAGAAAAGATTCGTTACGCATCGCCCATTTTTTTTATGGCACATGCAATACTCTATGCTGCGATCACTGGTTTGATCACAGTAGCTATCTACGGTTGGAGCATGACTGCACTTCAGTTGTCGGCAAGTATTTTTGTTTGGGGGGTAATCGCTCGCACAGTTTGGGTTTGGCACATTACTTGGGCTGTGAACTCACTCACGCATTTGTTTGGCTACCGAAACTT
>JAIYDQ010000462.1 GCA_027487375.1 Planctomycetaceae bacterium | reverse complement strand
GAAAGGGATGACGGCTCCAGGGAGAGTCATCAATGACTTTGTTGATTTCACGGACATTGCACCCACCATTCTCGACTTCGCGGGTATCCCAGAAACCGAAAGCGATATGATGCCGATTACAGGCAAAAGCTGGCGACCGATCATCGAAAGCGACAAAGAAGGTCAAGTCATCGCTAGTCGAGATCATGTGCAAATCGGTAAGGAACGCACTGACGTAGGTCGTCCTCATAACCAAGGCTATCCAATCCGAGGCATTGTCACCGCGAATTATCTTTTGCTTAAGAATTACGAGCCTTCGCGTTGGCCGGCAGGCAATCCTGAAACGGGATATACCGACACCGATGCAAGTCCTACTAAGACATTGATTCTCGATCGAGGCCGTATCAATCGCGCTGATAACTATTGGCGGCTTAATTTCGGAATGCGGCCGGCAAAAGAGTTTTATGACTTGGTAAGCGACGGAGATTGCGCGAGAAACATAGCCGATTCTTTGTCTCAGGCAAGTCGCATCGCTGAATTGGAATCGCGAATGGAAAAGGAACTGCTTTCCCAAGGCGATCCGCGTATGAGCGGTAACGGTAAGATCTTCGACGAGTACACGCCAACGAATAACGACGGTTTTTACGAGAAGTTTATGCGTGGCGAAAAAGTGAACGCAGGTTGGGTCAACGATTCGGATTTCGAAAAACAACCCATTCAACCGTGAACTAGTCTGATGAATGTAGGATGGGACCATTGTCCCGTCCGGTTTGCTAGGGACTTCAGTCCCAAGCTACATCACTGTACCAAGACATCCCAAACAGAAGCTAACCTGAACGAGATTAATAATGCTTTCGAAAATAGTTGTAGCAATGTTCGTGTGTTCTATCTACTTGCTCGTAGCGTTCCATGCTCCCTTGGATGCCGCAGAGCAACCGAACATCGTCATCATGCTGATCGATGATATGGGAGTAATGGATACTTCGCTACCGTTTTTAACCGACTCTGATGGAACTCCGAAGCGATATCCGCTAAATGAGTTCTATCGCACGCCGAATATGGAGAGGCTGGCAACACGCGGTATTCGATTTAACAACTTCTGCTCGATGAGCGTTTGTTCGCCGACGCGAATTGCAATCATGACTGGCCAAAACGCAGCACGACATCGGACGACCAATTGGATCAATCCCGATTCGAATAATGCAGGACCGCAGGGACCGACTGACTGGAATTGGAATGGAATCAAGAAAGGGGCAGTCACGTTGCCAAGCCTTTTGCGATCCAATGGCTATCGAACCATACACGTTGGAAAGGGGCACTTTGGTCCACGATCCTCCGATGGTGCAGACCCAATAAACGTTGGTTTTGAAATCAATGTTGGAGGTGCATCTATTGGGGCACCGGGGAGCTACTATGGGATGCAAAACTTTGACCGTCCTGCGAAAGCCAATGCGAAAAAGGTCAAGGCTTCACAAGGTAACGTACCGCCGGACCATGCAGTTCATGGCTTGGAGAAGTACCATGGGCAGGATATTTTTCTCACCGAGGCGCTTACTCTAGAAGCAAAAAAACATGTCACCGATGCAGTGAACTCCAACAAGCCATTCTTTCTGAATTTTGCTCATTACGCAGTGCATAGTCCCTTCAACTCCGATCCGAGATTTGCCGCCAACTACAAAGAGAGTGGCAAACCTGAACCGGCTCAGGCCTTTGCGACTCTGATTGAAGGGATGGACAAATCCCTTGGCGATATTTTGGATCATCTTGAGTCGCTTGGTGTGGCAGAAAACACATTGATCTTTTTCCTAGGTGATAATGGAAGTGATGCACCTCTGGGGCATGAGCACGAAGTCGCATGCGCTGCACCTCTGCGTGGAAAGAAGGGTTCGCATTATGAAGGAGGTATGCGAGTACCATTTATTGCAGCTTGGGCAAAACCAAATGCGGATCGTGCAATTCAGAAGCAACTGCCGATCGCTTCGAATGTTATTCAAAGTCAACAAGCAGCCGCTTATGACATGTTTCCAACGGTCCTTGCACTTTCAAAGACCAAGCTTCCGAAAGATTATGTTATTGATGGAAAGCGATTGGATACGTTGCTCACGGGAAAGCCAGACTCATCACGCGATGAAAAATTCCTCATGCATTATCCGCATGCGCCGCATCGTACTGATTATTGGACCAGTTATCGCGATGGTGATTGGAAGGTGATCTACCACTATTTCCCAACGGATGTCTCTCAAGGAAGTCATTACCAACTATTCAATCTCAAGTCAGATCCTTTCGAACAAAAAGATTTGTCCAAAGAGAATCCGGCTGAGCTGCAACGAATGATGGAAGGTCTTGTCGGTGCCCTGGAAGCACAAGAGGCTGTCTATCCAGTTGGAAAAGAAGATCAATCGCCCCAGAAGCCAAAGCTTCCCGTATCGACGTCAGCAAAGTTGATTGTTTCGACGGCCTTTGATGAGCCAACACCGCCGACACGCAAAGGGAAGATCAATGGATGGCAAGCCGCGATTGGCGATTGGAGTGTCAAGGATGGTGCACTTCACGGAGATGAGGTTCCTGAAGACAAACACGCGTCGTCTTGTACTTATCGAATCGCCGCGACAGATTTGGTAATCACAGCCCAGTTTAAACTAGGATCCGCCGAACACCTTGCTTTTGGTTGCCGCGATAACATTGCGCCCAATCACCACTTGGCTCGTACTTTCGTAAGCGCGGAAAAGATCTGGATTCAGAAAATGTCAGGAATCTCCAAAACAACAAAGGCCGAGAAAGTTGCAGAACTGCAAACAGTCATCGATCGTGAGAAATGGTACGACTTAAAAATAGTCATCCGCGGAGACCACTACCAAGCACAAGTCGGTGACCACATTTTGGAAGCTCATCATGAGCGTTTCAAAGATGCAAAAGAATTGGTCGCACTCATTGTCAAAGGACAAGGAGCTCAATTCAGAAATATTTCAATTGCACACGGCGAGTAGAAACATACCAAAAGAAAAACTCGTGCGACTCCTGCTCGCACGAGTTCATCAAGGTTCTTGCTAGTCTGTATTGCCGGTTGCTTAGTTTCCGCCTGGGTCTTTGCCGTTGATCCACGGACCGCCCAGTTTCATGTAATCTGGTTCCTTGAGTAAGCTTCCCGTGTCACCGGCTGTCCAACCTGGGATATGGTTTGGCTTTTCACGCAGTCGCGATTTGGCTTCCCATCGCTTGGCCCAGCTCGAGTCGCCTTCATGGATCGTCAAGTTTTCGGAATCGAAGTGGTAAACTTTTCCTTCGCGATAACTTCTTGCACCGAGAATGACTGTGGTGATCGCGGCTGCTGCCAAGTCGACAGCGTTGTTACACATTTGTGGGTCCTTGGCGACCATCGCTTCGACCCAATTCTTGAAGTGAGCGTAGGTCGTGTCTTTGACTGGTTCAACGCTGAAGATTTGATCGACAAGCTTGCTGTTTCCAGTTACTTGCGGTCGCTCGGCGATGAATTTAACTTTGTTGAATTGCTCGCCGTTGGAGGGTTGGAACTCGGAGATTTCTACTTCATTACCATTAACGTCTTTGACCTTGCGACGTTTTTCATCGCCAAGAACCAAAGAGCCATTATGACCACGGATCAACTGATTGACCGGTGTGACTTGGCTGGCCATGGAAGCTGTTACTAAACCTTGCACTCCTTCATTGAAGTCGGCAACAACGGTGGCTACATCAGGAACTTCGCGGCCATCGTATTCGATGAAAATTCCACCAGCACCCGTAACGCGTCCCGGGAAGCGAAGACCTGTTGCTTTCAACATGGAGGTTGTTCGATGCACAAAGAGATCGGTAAACATTCCCGATCCAAATGGCCAGAAGCGTCGCCACTGCGCAAAGACTTCTCGATCAAATGGTCGAGACTCTGCCAAGCCATCTTTCAGTCCGAGCCACAAATCCCAATTGATATTTGTTGGGTTCATCTTCGGGTTTAGACCGTAGTATCGCCATTGGCCTTCAGCCGAGTTTCGGAAGTACTCGGTTTGATACATCAAAACCTTGCCAAGCAAGCCTTCTCGCAACATTTTGTTGATCTCGCCCCAGACTGGTAAGCTTGTCGATTGAACACCGACTTGCATGACTCGACCGGTCTTCCGCCAAACCTTTAGGACGTCTATCGATTCTTCGACAGTCTTAGTCATCGGTTTTTCGCAGTAGACATCCAATCCCGCTTCCATACATTCGATGGCTTGAATGGCATGCCAGTGATCGGGAGTTCCGATACAAACCGCATCCAATTTCTCCTTGGCAATCATGTCTCGGAAGTCTTCATACTGGCTGGGGGTATTGCCGTTTTGTTGTCGAATATGGTCGGCGGCTCGGTCGCGGTGTTCGCTGTAGACGTCACAGACCGATGCTAGTTCAATCGGCATGCCTTCCTGCGCAAGTTTTGCCAGTGTTTTGACGTGAGCGCCGAAACCTCTGCCTCCGGGGCCGATAAATCCAATTCGAATCTTTTCGTTTGCGCTGATCGCCCGAGCCTTATCAGCCGTCGCGGTCACCGCGCCCATGGTCGCTGCTACGACGCTGCTCGTTTTCATAAAACTGCGGCGCGAGACATCCATCGAAAGATTTGCTTGCGGATTATTTTTTTCGGGTGACATAGGAGAGGCTAACTTTCACGAAAGTGGTCTTGGAGAAACAAAACGGAGGTGGGAGTCGCGTTATCGCGTGGCAAGCTGAAAAAACACAGGTCGTAGTTTGGGACCATTGTCCCGAACGAGTAACCGGACTGGTAACCGGACGGGACAGTGGTCCCATCCTACGGTATCTTTGACTTTGCCAGTCGACTCGTTGCTCACTTACGATTAATGAGCAACTCACGACGCAACTCCCATCTTAGTAGCCTTTGACTCAACCTACAAATCCCCTGATGAAATTTGATTTAAAGATCTTTGGGCGTGTTTTGGCGGCGTTACTCAACTTTCGAAATGGTTGCAGGACTTTCGTACATCTGGCAGGCGGTTTACTTCCTTGGTAACGTTTTGATCTTTGGTATTAGTACAAGGTAGTTTGGAACCATTGTCCCGAACGAGTAACTGGACTAGTGACCGAACGGGACAGTGGTCCCGTCCTGCTTTGCCGCTTTAGTAAAGACATGCTCCTGAAAGATAGTGACGAATGCCCGCACTGACCCAACCTATTAAATGGCATGGTGGCAAGTACTACTTGCGCAAATGGATCGTTGGATTGATGCCGCCTCATTTGCATTATGTGGAGCCATTTTTTGGTGGTGGCGGCATCCTTCTCGCGCGCGATCCAAATCGCGATTGGATGTCCGTGGATGGCAAGCAGAAGCTTCCTGCCGCGTTGAAAGGATGTAGCGAAGTTGCCAACGATCTTCATGGTGAGCTGATTAACTTCTGGCGAGTACTCCAAAATCGTGAAGAGTTCAAAGCATTTCAAGAACGGATTGCGCTTACTCCATTCAGCGAAGACGAGTTCGAAGATGCAAAGGCGAAATCAGCTCGTGATGATGTTGCAAACTACGGAACCAATGTAGAGCGAGCGGTTCGGTTTTTCATCCTCGCAAGGCAATCGCGTCAAGGCTTAATGAAGGACTTTGCAACACTCTCCAGGAATCGCACTCGAAGCAACATTAACGAGCAAGTATCAGCCTGGTTGAATGTAGTCGAAGGGCTGTCCGATGTGCATCAACGATTGCGAAATGTGGTGATCCTGAATCAAAGCGCTATCGATGTCATCCGAACGCAAGATGGCGAAAACACTTTGTTCTATTGCGATCCGCCGTACGTCCATGAAACGCGCTCTACAACAGGCGAGTACAAGTTTGAGATGACGCAAGACCAACACCGCGAGTTGCTGGACGTCTTAGCCGGCATCGAGGGTAAGTTTATGCTGAGCGGCTATCCCAGCGAGCTTTATCAAGAATGGGAAGTGCGCCACGGTTGGAAGCGTCATGATTACCTCATCGATAACAAAGCCGCTGCGGGTAAAGTCAAAGAAAAGAAAACCGAATGCCTCTGGTGTAATTTCGATGCCACTTCTGCGCAAAAAATAACAACTCGCGATTTGCTCGATTCCGATGACGACTGATTTGAGTCAGTAATTTGAGTCAGCGATTTTGCTAATGCGTCGCCCGGATAGTAAACGCAACAACGCGACTCCGTTTTTCAAGTTGGACAAAACACTACTCATGATCTCCCTTCACGAATCTCGATCAGTATGTTTTGAAGCTTTCAGGAGTTTATGTGCTGGTGAATGGGAGTGAGTTGCGAAGAAAATCAACTTCGGATAGCGACGCGAAGCTTGGCTGAACTGGAACGGCCGTTGGACCGCTGCTCGGCAGCAGAGGCTCGGATGACTTCTTGAGTGACGTAGCTATAAAGTCCTTCTTGGAAACCCTGCTTAAACGCCGATTTGACGCGTCGATCTTCGCCTGAATGAAAAGTCAGAATGACAATCCGTCCTCCTTTTTTCATCCAATACGGTAGCTGTCTCAAAAAAGCATCCAACGATCGAAGCTCGTCATTGACTGCAATTCGTATAGCTTGAAAGACACGCCGAACAGTCATGTTTTGATCGGGTTCACTGAGTTTGGCTACGCTTGAGTGAATCACTTGCACCAGGGCGAATGTTGTGCAAAGTGGTTGTCTTGAATGAGCAACTAAGATTGCTTGGGCGATCGTTTCTGCATTCGCTTCGTCGGAGTTTTCGAAAAGTGTTCGGCTGAGCGTGGTTTGGTCGATCGTGGACAACCATTCGCTTGCCGATAAACCTCGCTGCGGGTTCATGCGCATGTCGAGCGGTCCATCGAACTTGAAACTAAAGCCCCGCTCGGGATCATCCAACTGCATCGAAGATACACCCAAGTCCGCTAGAAGAGCATCAGCGCCATCGGGTGCTTGCTCGGTCAAAAAAGTTGATAGACCTGCGTAGTTCATCCTTCGTAATTCAATCGAAGCGTCGTGAGCAACAAGAGCTCGCAGCCGACATTCGCTTTTCGCGAGCTCGAGCGGATCCGCGTCGACCCCCAAGAATCTTCCGCCGGGTTGAATTGCTAAAAGCATTTCGCCAGCATGCCCACCGTAACCAACTGTACAATCGACAGCCACATTCCCCGGAACTAATTTCAACGCATCCAGGATCTCCGGCACCATGATGGGGCGGTGCATGCCAGCGGGGGTTTGACCTCGGTCAAGTACCTTTGCAATGTCGTCTGGAAAGGCTTCAGAGCGATGCTCTTTGTACTTGTCTTGGAAATTCTGGGGATTGCGTCCCGAGTAACGGCGTCGTCTTGCGGGGCGATCAGATGAGTTATCCATCCAGCTCAACTTATCGCATTCCTCTCGCCCGACATAGTGTCCACGCCGAGGAATCTTTCGATGAAGTCGAAGAAAGAAAGGAGGGCTACATAGGTGAATGTAGCGATTAGCCTTCTGGATGCACCGAATACGATTCTTCTTCGGTGGTCTTGGTGTCGGCAATCCATTGCGGAATTATTGATCCAACGATCATCCCAAAAATGCTCGCGCCCAGTCCGGCAAGTTGCGCTGGGAACTCTTCTCCCCAGGCCGGAACCAAGTTCAAGGTTAACCAAGCAGCTACTCCTAATGCAATGCTTACAAGGGCACCTTGTGTGGTGGCTCCCTTCCAATACAGACCAAATGTGAGGGGAACGAAGGCACCCACAAGTGTGACTTGATAGGCAGCGGAAACCATGTCGTAAATGGATGTTCCGGCCATCGCAATAGCGTAAGTCAAAACCAGTGCTGCAAAAACAAAAATTGAGACTCGCATCGCGGTCAACTGGTGACGGTCGTCCAAGCTCGGCCATAAGTGCCGAAGAATGTTTTCCACGAAGCTGGTCGCGGGCGCAAGCAACGTAGCGGAAGATGTCGATTTGATTGCAGAAACTAAAGCACCAAAGAATAAGACTTGTGCAAAGAAAGGCATGTGCCCCAAAATCAGGGTAGGTAACACTTTTTGCGGATCGCTTTCCAAAAGTGTTGTTGCACTTTCCGGCATGATGATCAGTGATGAAAGGACAATAAACATCGGCACGAAGGCAAAGGCCAGATAACAAAGCCCTCCGATAACGGCTCCATTGCGAGCGGTCTTGCCGTCTTTGGCAGACATTACGCGTTGAAAGATATCTTGCTGTGGAATCGAACCGATCATCATGGTGATTGCGGCTGCGACGAAGAACAACCAATTCTTGACGGTGGGTTCTGGGAAGATATCAAAAAGACTGCGTTCGCTTGCGAGTGCGATAACTTTATCCGCTCCGCCAGAGAGGCTCGACGAAACAAATGCGATGTAAGACAAACCGATGACAAGCACAATCATTTGGATGAAATCCGTATAAACCACCGCGAGCATTCCACCCATGATCACGTAGATCAGAACGAGTACGGTTCCAATAATCATTCCTATCGGAGCGCTGATGACGTCTCCCGAAAGAACGGTAAAGACCAACCCGAGTGCAGTAATCTGTGCAGCTACCCAACCGAGATAGCTGAGAATGATAAGGAGCGAGCAAAGTATCTCGATTGAAACGCCGTATCGATTTCGGAAGTAGTCGCCAATCGTTAGCAACTTCATCTTGTAAAGCCGCTGTGCAAAGAACAGTCCGACCAGCACCAAACACATCGATGCACCGAAGGGGTCTTCGACGACTTCTCCGAGGCCTCCACTTACGAATTTAGCAGGAATCCCAAGTACCGTTTCTGCTCCGAACCAAGTCGCAAAAGTGGTTGTTATCACCATCATCAAAGGCAATCGATGGCCGGCAACAGCAAAGTCCGCGGTGTTCTTTACTTTCGATCCCGCCCACGCGCCAACCGCTAATGTGCCTACCAAGTAAAGAATAACGAGAACGAGAAGTACTGTGTTCATTGAGCTTGATTGAAAGAGTGCGTTGGGTTGGGCCTAGTTCGTGTTTTATGCAATAGATTATTACTGAGTACGGCTTGTTGCAAATCGGGTAGCCTTTCTGACCGAATTGTAACAAAGGTCGAGCGATCGAAAGACGAATGCAGGTGCCTACAAAATCGTTAGGCAGCTTGCAAACGTGCCAAACAATGGGAGAGGTTTGGCCGATCAATCTGCGACGCGTGAGTATATCGGAAAAGCCTTCCAAAAATGAACGTCACTTCCAAAAGATTTGTCGATGCGAGTCATCTAAATCCGGCAAATCAATGATCATTGGGCGACCTACGTAAAACAAGTGGTACTGAGAGGAAATTGAGACAGGGGATTTCGAAGCGAGGCAAACGGATTTTTCAGCAAATCATTCGATAATTCGGACGTTTTGGAAGTCGTTCTCAAGACCGGCCTTTACAGTCCGCTCATGCCGATCACGATCAGTTTGGCATCTAGGAAATCGAAGTAAGTCGGCTCCTGAGCTGCCTCTATCGCGTGTTTTGTCGCCAGGACGGTCACCGATGTGTTCGCAATAACTCAACGGGGGATAAAAATCCGCAAGTAGATGCCAGGCAAGTTGCCCCCAAATAATGAAGGCGTCATCTTCTGCAATCGTTATCGCCGACTTCGGGATTCTTAGGAATTCTGCCACTCCTGAACTGAGTCGCGTTTAAGCACCAGGTTGCAATCAGCCTGTGCAATAACTATCCGGTGGTTAGATCTTCGCACCGGCCCCTTTGGTGAGGGCCATAAAGGCGGACTCGAGATTGATTTCTTCTTCGGCAAAGTGACGAATCGCTATTCCCGATTGAATCATTCGCGTTGCAATTTCCGACGCGTCGGTGAGTCCGGGTTTAAGCGTTACTTTCAATTTCGGTTTCAGCGAGGACACGGACTCGATCTCTGGTTGAGCTGATAGCATTGTGGAGACTCGATCGAAGTCCTCGGGTTTGGCGGGTTCGATCAAAATAACCAATTGCGGTCGGACTTTTTGTATAACGTCCATCACATTTGCGTTTTCTTTGAGCACTCCTGAATCGATGATGCCGACTTTATTACAAACGTCAGCAAGCTCCGGAAGAATGTGGCTACTCACGATGATGGTCTTGCCCATTCCACCCAACCGACGCATCAAGCTTCTCATCTCGATTCGTGCTCGCGGATCCAAGCCGCTAAGTGGTTCATCTAGCAGCAGTACTTGCGGATCATGAAGCAGTACACGCGCTAAGCCCAATCGCTGCGTTTGGCCTCGCGAAAGCGTGTTCGCATAAGCGTCACGTTTGAAATCCAAATCGACAACATCTAGCATTTCATCACAGCGCTGACGACGCTTGGGGCCGGAAATTTTATAAGCTGCAGCAAAGAACTCGAGATACTCAATCACTGTCATGTCATCGTAAACACCAAAGAAGTCGGGCATATAACCAACAAGCCGACGTATATCCTTGGCATGCGTGTAAATGGAATGCCCACACACATATGCTTCCCCTTCCGTCGGCTCTAGAAGCGTGGCGATGATTCGCATCGTCGTTGTTTTGCCCGCTCCGTTGGGGCCGATAAATCCAAATAAGTCGCCAGCTTGTAAGTCCAGATCGATATCCCGGATGGCGTACATATCATCGTATTTCTTGGTCAGACCCGACGTCTTTATCACTCGCGATATCCCTAGAAAGAAGGTTTTTCATTCATATTATCTTGACGGTCAGACAAACCCCGTTGACGAACTGAGCGTTGGGGCGTAAACCGTTCGTCCAGTATGATAACACTAACTTGGAAAACCAGTGTCCTCGCCAGCGCGATTCACGCTGCTCGCGAGATAATTAATTCGACAGTTGCGGCAGAGGGGAAAACTGCGGCGAATTCAGCAATTTCGACCATCAGTCAAGAAGTACCGAACTCGGCTGCATCCCAGCCAATTCGCCGCGATCCTTTGGCTTTGCTTCCAACGCATGATTTGGAAGGCCGAACGCTCTTTATCGAATCGGCAGCGGCTCTCACCGCTAATTTTTACTCGCAGTGCAGTTCTCAGCCCCATAACTTGCCATTTCGCAACTCCGACCCAGATTCACAAGTCGATTCCTGTTGGCTTACACTCCTCGAACAAGCTTGCTCAGGCCTTCCGCAGCACAATCTTGATATGAATCTTGATTGTGATGCAGATTTGCTTCGAGATCTCGAGTCAAGCTACCGAAGGATGTATCCAAAAATTAACGAGCAATTGCTGCTTCGCGCAAGGCCCATTCAAGAGAGCTGGACTGGTTTTGGGCGAGGGTTGATGGCCCATATGAAGCGATTGACGCAACCGGACTGGATTGTGGGCGATGCAACAGTCATTCTAGTTCAGCCGATTCTCGGTGGTGACGGCATTGCGTTTCCTAAGTCAAAGATGTTTCTTTTGGAGGCGATGCTGACGAACGCTTCTCCAGAGATTCCCGAGGTATTGCGCGTTGCATGGCTGGCAAGTCAAATGGGGGCAGACAAACTCAGTGTAGACAAATTCAGTGCAGATGAACCTGCTGTAGCAATCGACTCCACATCACTTCAACAATCGAGTTCCCTGGCAATCGCGATGATGATGTCGACTCTTGCGGCTGGCGAAGTGATGGAGTTGTGCCGATGCGATGAAGCAACCGCAGCGAAAGCATTAGATCTTTGGAGGATCGATGTTACAGAGGCTCGTTCGGCTGCGATCTTTGAATCAATAGCCAAAACAGCCATCAACTGGTGGGAAACGTATCTCCAAACGCGTCCGGAAATCGGAGTTGGTCTCATCGCGCTCCGTAGAATGCTTCAGCCAAACAAAGATTGACATATCCAGCACACCCCTGAGCCGTAGGCGATAGCCTCGGGTATGGATTGTCGATCAGATAGAAGGTTTGGTACCTGCGTCACACGCGACTAGCGCAATCGACTCAGGTTTCCTCAGCGAGGTTCTGAAGTTAGTAAGCGATACAGCTCTTTTGATTCGATATAGGCACTCACTGCTGGCGGGACCATATAGCGAATGGTTTTCCCGGACGCGATCCGATTTCGAATATCTCTGCTACTGATTTCCAGTTGTGGCATTTTTATCTGATTGTTCTTGATTTTCGCGAGCGTACCGAAATCGCAGTAAGGCTCAAGAACGCTCCAATCCAGCGGAGGACTTCCTCCACGTGCAACGACTGCTAACGAAGCCAATCGAAGGATTTCCTCCGGAGCCTTCCATCGCGGAAAGTCTGCTAACGAGTCGCCCCCGATCAACAGAAACCATTCGACAATTTCGGTCGCGATCGACTCCGGTGCATCAGTTTGTTTTTGTGTCTCTGCGGTAATCTCCCTGAGCGTATCAACGGTGTAGCTTACTCCGCCACGCTGGATCTCACGCTCGTCAACCACGAATTGAGGATGCCCGCCAATCGCAAGTCGAATCATCTCAACGCGAGTCTTTGCATCTGTCGGTCGAATCTCTTGCTTCAGCGGCGACTGGGCGGCAGGCAAAAACAAAACTCGATCCAAATGCAATTGCTCACGGGCCGTCTCTGCGATCATCAGGTGCCCAATATGGATTGGATCAAAAGACCCACCGTAAATCCCAATTCGCATCGATTCTGTCGCTTTCGATATT
>JAIYDQ010000269.1 GCA_027487375.1 Planctomycetaceae bacterium | reverse complement strand
TTGGAGAGTTTTGTATTCTCGGGATGAAATGCGAGCGGAATGAATGTCTGGAATCCGCCTGTTTGATCCTGCAACTCTCGCAATCGCATCAGGTGATCGATACGGTGATAAGCGGACTCTACGTGGCCGTACAACATGGTGCAATTGGTTTTCAATCCAATCTCATGCGCAGTTCGGTGGACTTCGATCCATTTGTGCGAATTAGCCTTGTGCTCGCAAAGCTGATCACGAACTTCTGGGTGAAAAATTTCTGCTCCACCGCCAGGCATTGATCCTAAGCCCGCTTCGCGAAGGTCTTCCAATATTTCACGCAAAGGCCTTTTTGTAAGGAACTCGAACCAGCTCATCTCGACTGCAGTCCACGCTTTCAAGTGTAGCTGCGGGTACGCGTTATGAAGTAGCGAAATCATGCCGCGATACCAATCGTAGCCCAACTTGTGGTGCAGCCCGCCAACCACGTGCATCTCGGTGCAACCATTGTCGATCGCTTCTTTGCCTCGAGCAAGAACCTGATCGTCGCTCATCACGTAACCCTTTGGGTCACGAAGGTCCGATCGGAAGGCACAAAAGCGACAGCGGTAGACGCAAACATTAGTAGGATTCAAATGGGTGTTAATGTTGTAGTAACCTACATTGCCATTGATCTTCTCGCGGACGTAGTTTGCCAAGACTCCAACTTCTTGCAGCGGGACCGACGGGTCATACAAGAATATCCCGTCATCCATGTTCAATCGCGTGCCACTTTCGACCTTATCGCGAATCTTTCGGAGTCGTGCTTTTGTTTCAATATTCATTGTTTTCTTTCAATTACTCATCAATCTCGCGGATCACACCAACTAGGAATGAACGTCAAGCGATGATGTCATAAATCTCCGTTGAACCCAAAATTCAAAATGGTTTCGCTATTTTGCTCTTAAATTCAAACTCGTGCCGGTAAACCTCTCACCCTTATTCAGGGCGGTTCCTGTGGTTCTCACGCCGTCCAGATCTTGTTGGTGTACTCGCATGCCGCATGTTTCCCCGTCCTGCGTTGGGGCTTCAGCAGTTATTCCCCAAGTCTACTGAGAGACTTGGCTGCGTGACTGGTACACCCACTATTCTATCCAGGCGTCGATGGTTCCTGAAGCCAGCAAAACGACTGAGATAACCGCATTCGCTTGAAAGAAGGCAACATTGACTCGTCCTAAATTATCCGCCGAAACGATCGAATGCTCGTAGATCAAAATCCCAGCCACTGCTGCAAGCCCCACTCCGTAGATCCAGCCCAAAGTAAGACTCGACGCAGCCCACGGCAATATTGCCAAAGGGATCAACATGACAGCGTGACTTACTGCAGCGATCTGAAGAGCGCGACTTACGCCGTAACGAGCCGGAATACTGTTTAAGCCCAGGTTTTTGTCAATTTCTGCATCTTGGCAAGCATAGATCAAATCGAACCCCCCAACCCAAAACAAAACCCCCAGCCCTAACAAAGCGGCAGGCAACAAATCGCTGGGGCTCGCAGAGACCACGTCCCCCCGAAGCGCAATCCACGCGCAAATTGGAGCCAACATCAACGCTACTCCCAGCCAGTAATGGGCAAGCGACGTAAACCGCTTGGTGTAACTGTATCCTGCCAGAAACAGAAGGACTGGAATCGAAAGGAACATCGGTAAGGTGTTCGGCAAGAACAACAAGGTACTCAAAATAAAGGTGGCCGCCGTAAACGCAACAAACACGGAGACGCTCCAATGCGTCAACTTGCCTGCAGGAATGTGGCGACCGGCGGTCCTTGGATTCACCGCGTCGAACCGAGCGTCGACCAACCGATTAAATGCCATCGCAAAGCTTCTCGCCGAAATCATACAAAGCAAAATCCCGGCGGCATGAATCCAAGTAAAGCTCGCCGCGTCTTGCTGACGATTAGAGAGGATCCACGCCCAAATGCTGGCGAGCACGGCAAAGGGCAACGCGAAGATCGTGTGGCTGAAGCGAATGAGCTCTAAGAAATCTCGTACCAATGGAATCATCTCTCAGCTCTCGTTTCCCCAACGCTGCATCAAACGGTGCGGAACATCTAGATGATCGAGTATCCGAGCGACAATAAAGTCAATCAGATCCACCACCGACCTTACGTCATGATACCAACCTGGCATGGCCGGCAGAACGATTGCTCCTGCTTGTGCCGCACGGTGCATGTTCTCAAGTTGAAAAACAGACATCGGTGTCTCGCGAGGAACTAAGATTAGCTTACGACGTTCCTTCAAGTGAACGTCCGCTGCACGTTGAATCAAATTGTTACCGGCAGCATGAACCACACCCGATAGAGTTGCTCCGGAGCAAGGGCAAAGCACCATTCCCGAGGTTAAAAACGAACCACTCGCGATCGGTGTCATGTAATCCTGATAGTGGTGAACCACGAGTTGCTCCGGAGTGGACAATTGGCTCAAATCCGTTGCCTCACCCCAGTGATTTTCTAGTCCGGGCCAACGATATTTTAGCAACTCGTTTACCGACTTAGGATCGTTAGAAATCTGAAGAGATAGCTCTTGCGCTACGACAGTAGCCGCAGAAGGACTCCACACGACGTGAACTGTACGCTTGGCGATAACTAACTGCTGGAGCAATCTTGCTGCGTAAGCGGCTCCACTAGCCCCCGTCATGGCCAACACTATCGGATGATTCATTTTGTTCCCAAATAGAGTGTGGCCACTCCGAACGTCATTGGTGTCTGTCTCACATCCCTGAGTCCGATCGATTCCATCAGGTCCATCATCGCGCGACCGCTTGGAAACTCGCGAACGCTCGCGGGAAGGTAGTTGTATGCGGATTGGTCATTTTTTGACAAACTTTGGCCTATTTTCGGCAATACCCATCGGAAGTATGCGTCATAAAGTTGGCTTAGGCCGGGAAAAGTCGGCCGCGAGAATTCTAGAATCGCAACCACTCCGCCAGGTTTGCAGACTCGAAGCATCTCCGACAAACCTCGATTTGTTTCGGAAACGTTTCGAATTCCAAATGCTACCGTGACTGCTTGGAACTTGTTATCAGGAAAAGGAAGCTGCTCCGTGTCGGCCTCAATAAAGCTAACGTTCAAATCACCGGAGCCTGGCGCGGTCTGCTTGCTGCGTGCTCTTTGCAACATCGGCAAGCAAAAATCGCTGCCTATGACCGGAAAAACCCCGCGATGTTTCCTTGCAATCGCAAGGGCCAAATCACCGGTGCCCGTGCAGACATCCAGCACCGGGTCCGTTTGATTGAGTTCAAGAGCCCGGACTGTCCTACTCCTCCAAAGAGTATCAATATTGAGCGATAGCACGTGATTTAGGAGGTCATATCGCGGAGCAATCTCCGCAAACATCTTTTTGACGCGGTCTCTCGATTTATCTACGGTGCTCATGAATTGAAACGTGTATTGAATGCGACGAAAAAATCAAAGGATACGACGTAACCGACAGCGAAAACGCATGTTAACCGCCTTGCCAGAAAGTTTAACCTGCCAAGTGACAGGATACCAAGCCAGTTCGCATACCGGTGGTCGAATCTTTTCCAAGCAATCCTTGCGAATTCAGCTACCCCTAAGTCAAATCCGGACCAAGTACCAGTCCAATGACAAGTCACGCATCAGAAAGGGATTCTGACTTTAAAGTCGTTCAATAAGAACGCTTCGACAACCCTAAGGTCCTAGAGTTGCAATAAAGCTCAACTGCGATGCAAAGAGCCCCTGCTTTTTGACCAGTTGGAGAAGCTATTGTCAGAATAATCCGGAATCGCTCTGTCTTACTCTTCGCCACTGCTTGCAAGTACACTCAGAGTGATCCTGAATATATGCTTTTTTGCAAACGCTAAACGCGGGTTGAAAGATTCT
>JAIYDQ010000494.1 GCA_027487375.1 Planctomycetaceae bacterium | reverse complement strand
GAGAATGGGCTCTGCAAGTCCGAGTTGGAATAGCTTGTTGGCCCAGCTGTACATGGCAATCCGACTTACTTGGTTATAGTTGTGTGGGAAATGTGTTGCCGCAAAAAGAGTAACGTTTTCTTTCTTTCCGAAGAGCGAGTAGAGCGACTGAAGAGTTGGAAATCCATCTTCGGCGACAGTCTTGGTCCAGTCGTTGGCACTGGTAAGTCCGAGCGATCTCGGCGCAGACAATGCAGCGATCTCCACGTTCCCTGTCCCGATGCGAAGGTAACAAGCGTTTTCGCACGTACATCCACCTTGCATTCCAGTGCCTACCATGACCGCAGGAAATGCACCAAGGAAGCGGTCATCAACAGCCATCGCGATAAACGATTGCGTGCCACCACCACTCGCGCCAGTAATTGCGATTCTGGCTGGATCGACATCGGGCAAGCTTGAGATTTGATTGATCGCTTGAATCGTGTTAAGAGTCTGTAGCCCCATGATCGACTGAAGATATCCTTCGGCCGTCGGGCTAAAGAACGGCCAACCATTTTCGTTCGATTGAACGTCTTGATCTTTGATACCGAATTTATGAGCTCGCTCCAAGGATATCTGCTGACTGTCGGCGTATCCGATCATGTCGTATTGAAAGACGATCACTCCCATTCTCGCCAGTTGTACACAATGAGCCTGCATGTGATTGACTGCAGCATTCGTGAATCGCTCGGCTCCCGTCGCAAGAAGTTCGTTCACTTCTTTCGGCTTGGCATTGTAAAAGCGACCATCTTCCCAATGCCCATGGGGCATTAAAACCAATGGGTATCGTTTTTGATTGCCTTTGGAGTCCGCAGTTGCGGAGCTATTAAGAGGTCGATATAGCGAGCCGGTTACGTAGAATCCTTCCAAGCTTTCGAAGTAGACCTTTTCAACCGTATACCCATCCATTTTTCGCAAGCCATGGATCACAGCGGGCTTCTGCGAAAGGTCGGGCATTGGATGAAGTCCAAGGGCGACTTGCACCTGCAGCTTGACATCTTTGGCACGAGCGTTCCATTCATCAAGCGATCTCGGTGCGGTCATCGGGCAATGTGCATCAAGATCTCGGAGTCGACTTTGTTGGATCTCTTTTAGTTTGGGTGCTTGAGCAAAAGATGGGCTCGCTGAGCACAGAATCGTTACGACGAAAAAACAGAGGAATAACAAGCGTAGTTGGCTTCGAATCAACCGTGCAGTGCTGACTGGAACTAATTGAATAAGCATATTCATCTCTCATATGGTTCAGGAAAAAGCCACCACTAGCTCTGTGTCCTCCGTGCCTCTGTGTTTCAATGTCATGCGATTGTTCGCTCGTTTAGTTGCATGGCTCGATCTTGCATTTTAGAAACACAGAGGCACAGAGATCACAGAGGAAAAACATCGGCTACTCGCAATTCTAGAACGTTGATTTATGGCGTTCGCGCGTCGAAGCACTTAATACGTGCGACAGTTGCTCTCTCACGTTATTCTTCGGAAGTCTCTGCTTCAGGCTCAGGAAGGAAGTACGAAAGGATCAGGTTGACTAAGTACAACAGCGTAGCGACCGCGGCGGCAACGTACGCGACTTTCTGAGCACTCGACGATCCCTTTGGCAGTATCGTATCGAGGATTGCGAGACCCGATCCGATCTGAGTCACTGCGGCAAAAGATGTTCCGATCATACGACCACCAATGTTAGCCGCAAAGCTTTCGCCGGTCCCTCGCAGGTGAAGCGGATAGACTCGCGGAAGGTAATTCCCCCAGAAGCTAAACTGTGCAACTGTGAAGAATCCCGCAGCAAAGATCGCGATCCCAAGTAGGGAGACACTCAAATCATGGAAACCCGGGATCCAACTGATATCCATCGTGAAGAATGTTGTTTCGGTACCTCGCGCAAAGCCAAGAAATATCAATGGCATGAGGATTAGTCCAGGGACCAAAAAGACTCGCAGAAGAGCTTGCCTGCTTACGATCACGGTTACCAAAGCAGCCAACATAAACCGGCCTGCGAGCCCACCGACCTCTTGGCTCTTCGTGTATTCAGCGGCCTTTGCTTGTTCGGTTTGGCCTTTGATGCGCATCGCGTCAGGTTTCGGCTTGCCTTCGGTTCTCGCTGCGATTTCTTGCTGCACTGCATCAACGCCAGGGATGATTTGTGGAAGTTGTTGAATCGCTCCAAACGCAACACCATAACTGCAAGCGAACATAGCGGTTGTTACTAACGTCGTACGACGAAGTTTCGGAGCAAAGAGTTCAGCGATACTTGGCCGTTGCAAAGTCCCCGCAGCCTTCTTCGCAGCCCACTTCGGTGACTCGGGAAGGAATGGACGAATGACAATCAATGGGATTGCTGGGATTAATCCGCTCATCAAAGTGTAACGCCATGCTGCGTGAGCGTCCTTGATTTCGCCACCAAAAAAGTTCAGGAAATCCGGTATTGCGATCGCGGGTAAAAAATCGGGAGTCTTTGACCAGTCGATCAAAATTGCATTGACCACTGCAACCAATAAACCACCCAGCGATGAAAACGCCTGCGTGTACCCGAGGACTTTTTCTCGCTGCTTCGGATCATCAAAGAGCTCAGACAACCACGCAACGGCCGCGACGAACTCTACACAGACTCCAATAAAAGTTGTCGTGCGAAAGAACAACAACATTGGCAGGCTAGTCGAGTAACCGGCTGCAAAGGCCGAGAACGCATATAGCAGAATACTTCCTGTGAGGACTCGTCGCCGCCCAAACCGGTCCGTCAAGTATCCGCCGAGGAGTCCGAAGATCCCCCCGCACATCGCTGGAACCCAGAATAGCAAACTAACCCACTTAATAAACCCCTCGGTTTGAGGAGCAAATCCACCCAACTCCATCAATGCTGGGCGAACAATCAATGGCAACATCAGCAGCTCGTATATGTCAAACGCGAACCCGATGGATGCGATGATGCAGATAAGCCACACAGAAACGGATGATATTTTAGGAGCCATAGGTGAGTTATTGGTTGGCAGTTGGTGGAGGGGAGTAAATGCTTTTCGCTACGGCGGGGATTTTACGGACAGCTTTATGATTCGAGGAATGACGGACGGGACAATGGTCCCATCCTACTTGGTTAGTTGCATGACGTTTAGAAAATGAACTTGAGGTTGCCAATTCTTTTGTATGTTTCTTCCATGAGTGCATCTTCCGCGGCTTCGCTTTCGGCCGTATAGGTGACAGCGAAACGTAAGGCGGCTCCTGCATCGTCCCAAGGCACCGTCACGATCGAGTGCTGGGTAATCAAGTATTGCGAGGCTTCTTCTGCGTTGGCAAATGTTGGTCCGCCGACAATACCCTTCGGAGCTGCCGTGTAAAGGAAATAGCTACCGCCGGGCGTTTCGCAACTGAATCCGCACTTCTTAAGTGTAGTCACAAGCTTTTCGAGTCGTCGCTTATACTTTGTGTGAATGCGCTTGGGAATAGAGTCGTCATCCAGTGCCGTGATCGCGGCGCGTTGAATCGCAGAGAATTGCCCGCTATCGCAGTTGTCTTTGACGTCGGCGAAGGCTTGGACGATTTTCTCGTTGCCGCAGACCCAACCGATTCGCCATCCAATCATGTCGAAGCCTTTGCTGTGACTGTGAGTTTCGACTCCGACTTCCATCGCGCCGGGCACTTGCAGGAAGCTCAACGCATCGCCTTTGAAGGTCAACAAGATGTGAGCCGCGTCTTGAACGACGATAAACTTGTGCTTGAGAGCAAGATCAATCACCTTCGAATAGAACTCGCGCGTTGCAACTTGACCTGTTGGGCTGTTGGGATAGTTAAGGACCAGCATCTTTGTCCGATCCCAAGTATCCTTGGAGATGTCATCGAAGTCTGGGTAGTAGTTGTTCTTTGCAAGGAGAGGTAGTCGGTGAACGGTGCCCCCGTAGTACTTGGTGTGAGTACCTGCCACCGGATAACCAGGAACGGTCATCATGGTGATATCGCCCGGATTGATAAAGCAGGCAGG
>JAIYDQ010000128.1 GCA_027487375.1 Planctomycetaceae bacterium | reverse complement strand
GCATCTACGTGAATACGGCGTCTCGGAGAGACGCCGCTACTAATTTTCAACGGGGCGTCGCCATCGGAGTTTGAGCTGTTAGCTCTTGTAATCGAAATCGCCAAAGCGGAGGACTATGCGAGCCTTGCGCTGTAACTAACCATTGCCGATCAACAGGCCCGGTACCAGAGTAGATTAACTCTCGCAACTCTTGGAGCATCAATGGATGGCTTCCGTAGTAGGAGTGCCCAAGAATGCTAGTATCGATCGGAGAGACATCAACAACATCGATTCCCGCAAAAGTCGGCTGGGGTGAACTCGTTAATCCAAGGCGACGATAGCCATGCAACTTCATGGATGCTAATAGCGCCCGATCACCCGAGGAAGCATAAAGGGTTGCTCGAGTCGCACAGTTAGAGACGCTGGAAACATACCTTTTCACAAATTCGTCAGTGTCTACGTCAGGGGCAGCCATCACGACTTGCCCAAACATCGGTTGCTTATCGGGAAATCGTAATGCAAGTCGCTCGAGCGCTCCAACTAACGCGCGATTACCCATGGAGTGCGCTACGAGGTGAACCTTTTTAACACCGGTTCGTTGTCGAAGATCAAGAAGAAAGGTCTCTAAATGCGTTATGCTCCAGGCAACATTGGATTCGTCTGTAGCATACGACAACGTTTGACCTTGTGATGGCCATGAATAAAGTATCGACGCTCCCTCGAACTTTACATCGGCTGATATCTGAGCGGTACGTCGCATGGCATCATCGAACGCTACGTTATAGCCATGAATGAAGACGAGAGCGGACTCCGAATCATCGCGATGAAGAACTCCGTCGATCCCACTGAAGAATTCGTCTGGTGACATGCGATCGATGCGCTGGATAGTCACATGGCGATCTGCGTTTTCCGAGAATTCCAGCTTGAAGATAGACGGAGCAGGTAATTCACCCGGCTTGCGATTCTTAGGAAGGCTTACTTCCGAGACCCCCAAATGAAGTGGATAGCTAGCCGCATCGCTTGCGTATCGTTGTGAGGAAAACCAGACACTGCCGCGGGCAGCCATTCGATAAAGCTGCCCCGTTTGAATGCTTGCCTGCTGAGCCATGAAGCATGTCAAGATTGCGCAACTTGCAAACACCGTCCACCAAATCCATCGACGAGTCTGAGCATAGATCGCTTGGATCAGCAGTATCGCGCAGATAGCGATAGCTAATCCGCATGGGACGAGAGTCTTGATCCAAAGGTGAACATCATCGGCACGTACTAATGCCCGATCCGTGGCAAAGAAAACCTGGATTGAATTCGGCTGCTTTTCGTTATCCGTTTTCTTGCTCGGCAATAGGGCGGTCGTTGTTGGAGACCCTGGCGGTAAGGATGTGGTAGCCGCAGTTGAATTTGCTATTGAAGTCGCGGGTGGAATTGCCGGAGCGAGTGTTGGTTGGTCTGTGATGCGATGGACCGACGGTAGCGAGGAATACTGAACTTCCTCGGAAGGTTCAGCCGAAGCTACGACATCGGAATCGTCAGGCATTTCTGAACCGACGATAGTCCCGGCGTTTGCCTCGGCTTGTTGCCTTCCGATTTCCTGAATTGTCGACTGTTGGCTAATGGACTGGCGTGCTGCAGATTGAGAAATCGCCGGAGCTTGGCTTTTCGTTTCAATCGATGGCATCATTTGTGGGACGGTCATCGCTCCGCCCACAATCGTTGCAACTCCCACGGCAATCGCCTGGGCAGTGACTTTTCCAAATCGCAAGTTTACATTGCGCGGCTTTAAACTCATGGAACTCGTGCCTCATGCACCCCAGATCAGCTACACCCTTAGAAAGTCAGTCGACATCAAGTGGGTTATCGGACAAAACTTGCCACGACGGATAGTCTATCTAGGAAAGTTTTAACGATTGAGCAAGTGATATTCGCATCTTGGGAGCAATTGACGCCAAATGGCTCCCTAAAGAGAAGCCTGTGAGTGGGCTTGTGAAACCTGAGCCGATGGCGCTAATCATTGGAGCCGATCTTGTTTGCAACAATTAGACAGCTCGCACTCGAGTCAGGCGTTTACGGCTCAGTAAAAACGCCAGCACTACCCCACTTGGAGGGCTGTTTCCAAGCTTCGAACAACGTCGCGAACGTTAACAGAGGTAGAGCCTCGTTGTAGGGGAGCATTTGCGTCAAGCCATTGCTGGACTTTTCGGTGTGCAGAAATCACTGTCGAATGCTGCCGATGCCCGAAGTATTCGCCAATCTCCGCATAAGCCGCTTGCGTGTGTTTTCTGGCTAAGAACATCGCCAACATCCTTGCGGCGCTGATGGTCTTTGCTTTGCCTTTCTCTTGCAAGCACTTCGGGTCCAGCCGAAAACTCTCGCAAACAGCCTTCTCAATATCTGTGATTCTGACCACTGGTTGGCAAGCGCGAATCAGCTCCAACGAGGCAGCAAGGCTTTCGTCATGAGTCAGCTTCCGCCCCATGGCACGTTGCTGAGCCAGCAAACGGAAAGCGATACCAAACAGCGCACGCCCATCGCCTCCACACGATTTGGATAACGTCGAAACAGCCGATTCTGGAACCTCAATCGAGTGGCGCTGCAAAAGTCGCTCCAGTAACTCGCGCCGAGTTTCTGCATCCAGCGGGTCAAGATTGCAGGTCATCCCGCCAGAGATTCTCGCATGGAGATCGCTCCCCAGTCCTGTCAACTCATTCAAAGGACGATCCGAAACGAGCACAACTTGTTTGTTGTTGCGAATCAAATTGTCGATCGTGTTACGTAGTTCCGAAAGCGTCTGCTGCTTTCCAAGACAAAAAGCCAAATCATCCAAGATGAAACCGTCGACGTCTCGGTACTTTTTGCGGAAGCTCGCGAACCCACCACCCCGAGCGGACTCTGAGTAATCGATCGTGAACTGTTCGGCGGTCATTATCAAAACGCGCCGCAGGCCATGTCGAAGCCGCAGTTGCTCGGCTATTGCCTTCGATAAATGAGTCTTTCCAACGCCGCTACCACCATGCAACAAGAGTGGACTTAATGTTCCAGGTCGCTCTAAGATCATCTCTGCGGCTGTATACGCCAATCGATTACAAGCGCCGGGGATAAAGTCCTTCCACGGGCTCGCATCCGTAACCAAACGAACACGCTGGGCGGTACTGCCAGTATTTGTTTGGTTGATTTGGAGGGTTTGCGGATACACAGTCGATGGGCTCAGGCTTGGATATGGGACTCGTGCCGAGCTTCCGATTGTACTCGAATCGCTCCCTTGATTCGTTCGACTAGGAGCTTTTTCTGTGGTTGCAGACGCTGAAACGGGAGCGACTCCGATTCGATCGCTTACATAGTCAATTGCAGAATAGCCGTTGCAATCCTGAGAAACGCTAGAGACTTTTGAGACCGATGACAATGCTGCCGCTGAGGGAGCCTTTTTTCGAGGCGTATGCACCAATCGAATGGGTGTATTTTCATCCAGAGTTTCGACAACGGCCGCTTTCAACTCGTCCCAACAGAAACTCTTCACACATTCCAACAAAAAGGAGCTTTCAAGGTCGATCACAACTCCACTTTGATCTCGTTTCCAAACCGCACCAGCACCAAACCATAAGTTCAACCTCTCCTGCCCGATCCGAGCGATCAACGTCCTTCGAACGTCTGCCGCCGTCTCGACATCGATTTCGATGTTCCAATTGTCGACTTGTGCTACTAGCGCAGCTTCCACCATGTCGGTCGCTCTCCTCGCCTTGCGATTGACGAATCCAAAACCGATTCTCGATCGATTTTGAACCCAAGATTCCTTCTTGCCAGGGAACCATCCCCAGCCACACATAAAGCACTTTCGTGCCAGCAAACTCATCGAGCAGTGTGGGGCGTCGATGAGTGGGACAGGATTCTAAGATCGCTAGCTATCTCGTCAAACTGTTTAGCCAAAACGATGCTTACAAGTCCTGGACTATGTGTCGATAGGCGTCATGGTTTCCTGATTTTTACTGGGTCAAAATCGCATTTAGAAAATCGATGAAATTCGCTAAAGCAAACGAACGAGGTGCGTGGATAACTTGTCGAGAATTGTTGGGCCAATACATCAGAAATTCACATAAAATTCATAACAGACGATCGCTTCAAGACTTACGCGTATCGTTATGCGATGGGTTGTAAATCCAAGCGTCTATCTCACTTGCTGGCAGAAAACCAAACGCTAAGTAAAGATCTTTACATACTTGATTTCTCACGTCGACAGCCAACGAAAGTCTCGTTCCGTTCCACCGCGCAACCCGCTCAATTGCTTTCGCCAAGCAAGCCTTACCTAACCGATTTCCTCGGAAACGACGATGAACTCCCATGTAAGTGAGCTCCCAGGAATCTTGTGACGTTTGCGACAGCATGAAACCCGCTTCGATAGGTCGATC
>JAIYDQ010000160.1 GCA_027487375.1 Planctomycetaceae bacterium | reverse complement strand
CCCGGCGTTTTTCTTGACCCACATAAACCGCTACGCCAACCCGAATTTGCGGCAAGAACAAAGTTCCCGCGAATTGATTTGCAAACCAAGGTGATGGACCGAGCCTATGCAGATCGAGGTGAAGTCATCGGTTGGATTGGTGATAAAAACAAGTGGTTAGTCAACGCTCTAATTACAGAGGAGAATTTGCAGAGTGTATCAGTTGGTGATATTGCCTGGATTCGGATAGATCGATGTCCCAACAAGACCTTTGAGGGATTCGTGAAATCTATCTCTGCAGAATCGATTCCGCGTACTCCTGAAGCTTTGGAAGGCGATAGTCTATTCAACTCTTACAAGCCATCGGTTGGAGAATCGCTTCCCGAGGATACAACATACAATGTTGCGATTGAAGTAGATCTTTCTGACCATCATTTTCTGACGTTTGGATTGGCGTCGGTCAAGATTGAAACGACATCTCGCACCATTTTTAATCGGCTATATGATCGAGTCCTATCCCGATTCTTGTTGGCGAGATGAACCGGAAAGGTGTCTTCATTTACGGGAAGAAGAACACCGACCCTGTCACTGCCACACCTTGATACAGTAAACCACGAGTCGTACATGGACCCCAGTGGATCTGGTGGGGAGTGCAGTTTCCTGGTCTCCAATGGCCGAGAGTGTAGGCACGACTGTGCACGGGTTGGCCGCCGATTTTGTAGGGGAGGACTGGGATCGACCCTAAGAAGTGAGCATACGAAACGGCGGGTCGGAAGCAGGGAGCAATCTTAGAGTCATATCGCTCCAGATTCACCTGCTCGAAGTAGAGAGGTTGCGAGTAAAAATTGGGTGCAGCCCAAGTGTAGGTGCTTCCCGCCCAAATTAAATCCTGCTCGCCTCCCACCACGGATGCTCTTGTGCCGTAATCGAGTGACTTCTCTGACGAATCAAATGCAGAATCGGTTGCCGAACGTTGAAACATTCCTTCAACATTGGTTTGAGGGCTTACCATACTCGCTACTGAAGGCACTTTGGGAAGTTTTGTGGATTCGTACTCGACGGGAGCCTGGCGGCCAGAAATGTCGACTGACGGATTTTTCGCGGGCTCCTGTGCACTCGAAATCCCCGGAAACATGGAGATCGCTGTTGCGATGGCTAGCGTTTGGACATTCCCTAGAGTCATGCCTAAAGATCCTTCTACTACTGTAAGCTACCTTCTGTTTTTCGGTTGGTAGCGATTGTAACGTTAGCTTATACAAGCAACTTCTCGTTTTCTTGAGTCGATTGCTCTGAAGTTTGAGAAGGAACTGGCAACACGAAATGTCGTCAGGGTTGCCCGGTCAATGCCCAGTGAGGGAAAAATCTTTGGAGGTTCGTGGCGAGTTTTGCCATGCATTCTGTTTCGCCTTAAACGTGACAGATTACAATGGGACGAGGCGTAATTTCAAGAATTCCAGACACAAAAGTTAAACCCAGTATGAGAAAGTCAATGCTTTTTTCTTGGCTTACATGGGTTCATCGGTGGGCTCATCCACGTTCTAGCCGATGGTCGAATTTTTGGAGGCCTCGTTCAGGCCTGCAGCAAGCCGCAACGCAAAGCTTGTTGGAGTTTCGGAAACTTGAGCGGCGACGAGTCTATGCGGTCGATGCCTTCTTTGTTAGTGGCGCGTTGAGCATCGAGATAACTGGCGCGACCCAGAATTCGGCGAATCTACTTGCCGACGGAACCGACTTCTTCGTCGATGAAAACAACGATTACATTCACAACTTAGGCGAAGTAAGAGGGCTGATAAGCGAAATTGAATCGATTAGCGTAATCGCGAAAAGCAACCAAGGTTTTTTTTACTGGGGAGGTGATTTCTCTGCGGCTCCACTTTCCGTTCCGTCTGCGAACAACTCTGTGTCCATCCTGAATGTACAGGAGGCTTTCCTGCAAGCGACCTTTCACGCAAGGAATGACGTTTTCGCTTACGCCAGCGATTCCATAAAAATTGACGAAACCATTGTTGTAGATGGGAGCCTTAATCTTGGAGTTACCGCGTCTGGAACGATTTCTGATGAAGTCAACGCAAACGTGCAGATTCAAGGTGATCTCATCATTAACTCAGGCTCCCAATTACTACTTGCAGACCAAGTCACGAATAGTTGGCAGATTGCGGGAGCAACCAGTCTGTTTTCGACGGGGTCAATATCCCTTGGGGACACTGGTAATTGGGATAGTGCTTTGTTCAACGCTACCGGTTCTCAGCTCGCACTTCGCGTAATCAATCAAATTGAACTAGGCTCAATGGTGATCTCTGGGTCTGCATCAATCGTGACTTCAGATTCTATCACTGATAGTGGTTTAGCAAACATCTCTATTGGTAATGAACTGTTCTTGTCCGCAAATAGGATTTCACTGGCGAATGATTCGGGCGATCAGCTTGTAGTGCTCGGAGCAACAACCTTCACCGCCTCTAATGGTGATATAACCATTGAACAAAATGGTTTTGTTCAACTGGGAGACGTCAGTGCTTCAGGCGCAAATATTCTGATTCACGAAGATGCTTCGACATCAGTTTCAGATGTGGCCGCTTCTGGTAATCTGCTCATTCAGAGCTCTGGTGCGATCACCGACAATTTGGGTGCATCAGTCGTTGTTACCGGAACTGGTTCATTCACGGGAACATCGATTACTCTTGCCGATAATGCTGCAGACACACTCAATATTGGCGGTGCAGTTGGGTTTACATCGACATCGGGAATCGTGTCGATCAGCTCAGCAGGTCTGGTGACTCTTGGAGATGTTTCCGCTAGTGGTACGAACATCACCCTCTTTGAGGATGCTTCGACATCGTTGGTAAGTGTATCAGCCACCGGCAACCTTGTGGTTCAAAGTTCTGGAGCGATTACCGACAATCCAGCAGTATCGGTGGCCGCCACTGGAACGGGTTCATTCACAGGAACAT
>JAIYDQ010000495.1 GCA_027487375.1 Planctomycetaceae bacterium | reverse complement strand
CCTGTTGCTCCACCAGGGAAGTTGTAGGTGTTAGTTGTTGGACCAGCATCGAAGCGAGCCTGCGATGACGGATTAGTAACGGCATCGTATTGTGAATTTGGATTTTGATTGCCGCCTTCATAGGCAAAGTGCCAACTCTGTCCACCTGCAGTTGAAGGTACAATCCCATCAGGAGTTCCCGGATTACCATGTCCGGCGTCGCCGCCTCGCTGATTACTTACGTTGAACAGGTTGTAGTCCAGCGTCGAGAATGCAAGTCCATTCAGTCCGGTTCGACCAGTGTTGATGCTGGTTGCACCCAATGCGAATACTGGCTGAAGCACACCACTGGTATTGAACGCGAAGACACTGCCGCTCTGTGTCGTTGCAAACAAGAGGTTCGCATACTGCCCACCTTGAAGCGTCCTTGGACCTGCCGTCAATCCGGTAAACACAGTTCCGGCCGGTGCCGCTATTTGACCGACTAATGTCCCAATGTTACCTGGGTTCGCAGTAAGCGTCGTGTTGACTCGATAAAGTCCGCCGGTGCTCGAGATCGCGAAGACCGGGCTACCCGGAACGTTTTGGACAGCAATACCAGTAATCGTTCCACCAGCCGCGACTTGATCTTGGAAAATAGCTCCCTGAGTCGAAGCAATTGTTGCACCTGTGAGGACAAGGCTATCACCAACAATTGACGTTGATACTCCTAGAAAACCCTGTGCGTTAATCGCCGTCTCGGCTTTTTGTGCAAGGATCGCACCGGTATCTTGCGCCAAGAATGTCACTTGGATGGCGTTTGGATTGTTTAGCGTTGCGCTACCTGGATTGGTTATGTTGATAACGGCTGGGTCCGCAAACGAACCAGTCGTTCCTAGCAAAACACCCGCACCAGCAATGTTAAATCGCGCACCATCTTGTCCTACAGTGAATCCAAGATTGTTCGGAACCGTAAATTGAGGTCCGCTCAGGTCCATCGCTGCTTGCAAGGCTATCGCAAACTGAGCGTTACTCATGCTCGTGTTGTAAATGATAGGTCTTGCACCTGCTTGGACAGGAGTCGAATTTGTCTGTATCTCAAAGGTTTGCCCGTTACTCAGCGTGAAGGACGAGCCGTCAGCTAGGAATGGACCGTTTGTAGGATTGAGTGTCAATCGAAACTCTGGTCCCGTGTCGAATTCAAATACACGAGTTTGTCCCGTTGGGAGTTGAATGACAAAGTTATCACCGTCATTTAGGACGTTTGTTGTGACCGGAGGAATCGCTGTCGGATTGAAAGTCGTTGCATCGATAAACGTCAACCGACGAGAGGGTAACCCAGAGGGGGTTGTTGTATCGATGTATCCAAGTTCATCAACCTCGGTGCCGTTGCCAAGAATGAAACTAATGTTGTTGATCGTTCCATTGAAGTTTCCTGTTCCGATGGCTGCTCCTGTGTCAGGATTGAATCGGTAGACAACGTTAGTGCCGCGAGCTTGAACTGGTAGCCGATTTGATTGAACACCGTCCGATAGAGCGTTGGTAACAGGCCTGTTACCAACAACGAATCCAACTTCTGGACCACCAAAGGCTGGGTTCGGCACGCCAAAGTTTCCGAATGCGATACCTTCGATATTGAATCCAACATCAGCCGCAGCCAACGCTCTTTGGTTGTCCAACAACGATGTCTGTAGATTCAAAGCCCCAGCTGTTGTCGCAACTCCTGTTGCATCATTCAAGTGGATATAGTTGACGGCTCCATCAGCATCGACACCCGCAGGAACAGTCAATACACGGTTGAAGCCACGAAGGTCCCCGTTGTAACGAAACGCAATGTCGTTGACGTCTTGACCGTTAGTACCAACAAAGTCAGTTGTACCTGTCATCGGGTTCGCGATGAAGATGCTCGTACCTTGTCCACTGTCTGTGCTCAGATACAAAGCGACGTCACTAAGCGAAAAAGGAACGGCAGCCGATGCTGCAGGCATAAAGTTCGTAGTTATCGGTGGCTCAGCGGTCGACCCACCAACGGACCCGACGCGATCCTCAACGATCCATCGTGAGTTGTTCGATGGCTGCAGGCGAAGCAGTGGATTGCCGTTGGTTGGATCATTAAATGCAGCAACTTGCGTTGGGATGCGACCTTGATTGGTTATCGCGATAAAGTACCTGCCAGAAGAAATCGTGCTTCCAGCCGCACCAAGCTCAATAGGTCCAAGGAATGGATCGAGCGTTCCTGCCGAACCGCGACTGAGGTCCGAGTTATCAGCGCCTTTCAAAGCTCCAGCACGATCATCAAGAATGTTGCTATTGAGTCCTTGGCTCAGCAAGTTACCTGCTGAATTAAACAAGTACACAGAAGTATCAGGACGCCCGATACCATCCGCGTAGTCTACGTCAAAGACGGTTGAAAAGTACCGCTGCAAGTCCGTCTGCAATACTTGGTAGTCGAGCGTGAATGTATACCAGTCAACGTCCGTTGGTGACGAAAGATTACCGGCAACGCTAATTGTTGCTCGATCCGTCTGTAGCAAGTTGCCCAACTCTTGTGCCGTTGCGAATGTGTTGTTGCTTGGAGTTGTTGCCGTGTCTACTTGCTCTGCAGCTTCTCCGAGAAGAGGCGAATGGCGAGGAACACCTGCGAGATCAATTCCGGTCGTAGCGAATCGGATGTCTGCAAAACTGACCGAAGCTCCTGGGAATTCCTGAGACTCGGTGAGGCGAATTTGCAGCTGGTAAGCCCCTTTGGATTTGCCATTGGTGCCACTTCGCGAATCCAGCACTCCAGCTTGCGAGGAATCACTGCTTCGTACTCGCACTTGATAAAGCGTGTTTCTTGAATTGCCTGGCAGCACAACTCGGAAACCAGCATCCTTCGGATTGGTGCTGTACAGATCCTTTGCCTGACCACGTGAATCGGTCGGGAAAGTTTGAATCGCTGATTTGCGGAGTGGATTGGCAACGATTTGTCGTCCTGTTACAGGATCGATTGCAGCGAAAGCTACAGCACCGGCTGCTTCTTCCGCGTTACTGTTGTCCGATGAAACCAAAATGTTTCCATTGGCATCGATCAGCTCAACGACGGTATCCAGGCTGTTGCTTGTTCGGTCAATATCAAACCAAACTTCGGTCCCGCTGTCGGCATAGAAAGAGTAAACATCGCGATCCGAAGGTCGATTAATAACACCCTGAATCTGGAATCCAAGTCGTGCGTTCTCGTCACCAGCTTTCGCGGACGATGCAAGGGTTCCTAGAAGTTGCCCCGTGCTTGGAGCGTCGTTATTTCCAGGCGAAGTTTGCTCATTTCTGGCCTCGGCACTGGTTTGCGCTGACTCTCGTTCGGTAACCACAGCAACGTTTCGATCATTTGCACCTGTTTCGAAAAGCAAGCCGCGCCAGCCACCTGGAGCAACATTGTTCTGCACTTCTCGAGGCAACAATTCCAAGAACGTTGTAATGGTCGAAGTTGTTGCTGCAGGATCGACGTCCCAAGCAAAAGCCGTCGTCACATCGGCAGGACCAAAAGCAGTACCTACTGTTGCGTCGTTAAACTGAGGGAGGTTCGCTTGGTTGATGTTACCCGTAACCGAGTAGGTTGTTCCGGCACCAGTTATCGCAAAATCAAGTGCGGGAAATTGGTCAGCAGCCCAACCCGCATAGGTTGCGTTGATCAAACCATCGCCAGGGAGATAAACTCCACCGTGCGAGAACCCGACGCGTTCACCACCATCAATCGTAAATACTCTGAAGTCTGCTTCGCCAGGAGTGCCAGTTGTGAATAGCAAGTCGTCCGAAGGAGACAAAATATCTTCATCAAGATAGTTCACGAAACGCATCGAGCCAAGGCTCGCCGTGCTGGTGAATGTTACGGTGTTCACCAATGGAGCAACACCGTTTTCAAAAGAGCTTTGAGCTCGCCACGTAACAACTGCACCGCCATTCCCAACAAAAGTACCCTCACTGATCACAACGTCAGGTGCGATGAGGGTCGGCTGGAGAGTGATTGTTGTGTTCGCGAGGCTTATAGCGCCACCATTGGCGCCTAGGTCAACATAATTGCGAAACGCAAATATCACGTTCGCGTTTGTCAAAAGCTGAGTTGCACCTTGAGCCGTGATACCACTATTCAACGCGCCACCACCGGGTAGAGGTGTGTATTCAAAGTGACCAACGACATTTGTCGCGACGTCATTATCGATTGTGATTCCACGATTCACTTCACCAATCGTCGGTAGCGTCGCCGCTGACTGGAAAGCACCGTTGTTATCCGTGTCTGTGACAGGAATACCTGTCGGTGTGAACCCAGCTCCTACCGAATCGTCATCGATCGTAGTCAAGATCACAGGGAAGTTAGGAACCCCGACAATCTGAACACTGCCGCCGATTCGATCCGCAATATCTAGATTTCGTCCGGTAGCTGTAAGACCCTTGGTTACGGTCGAATCGCTGCCGCCAAACTTCACTACGAGGCTCGATGAACTGTTGCTCTTCAGTCTCAGTCCACCATAGGTGTAGAGATTGGAGGAGATGATTTCATCTCGAACTACGTGAACGATATCAGCGTCATCCCAAACACTTTCGGTTGTAATCGTCTGGCCTCGAACAATCATTCCGTTTACACCGTTGTTCGCAAGTTCATTACCAGCGATCATCGGACCTTGATTGTCAATTCGGGTCGTGTCCTTGCTTCTTGTTGATTGAATGACTCCCGATTGGCGTCCCTTATCGACAACATACTGACTGTTTAACGAGTCGACATCGATATTGATGGCTGCTGACGCATTATTCGAGATTCGATTATCAACGATGATTGGCTGAGAGCCGCGAACGAAGATCGTTGCATCAAAATTAGTACCACGTCCAGCGCGATTGGTTGGAGTAAGAGCTTCGATGCCTGACGCATTGTTTTCGAATCGAGAATTGGTGATGCGAAGATCTGCTTGATGGCCTTCGATTGCGTTAAACGATGCAAAGCCACCATCAATACGCGTTGTTCCACCGCCAAATGAGAACCTTACAAAGTCAAATGACCCGCTGCTTGCCTGACCGACAAACACACCACCGAAGTTACCAGCAACAGGCGCAACAGCACCGCGTCGATTGGCAGTATCAAACGTTCCGCCGGCTCCGTAACGCGTATCATTGATACTTGTCATCACAATCGGAGCCCCGTCCGTTCCTTCAGCAAGGAGCTGGGCTCCGCCGTTGACTTCGATTCGTGATCCCTGAAGCTTCAATACCGTGCCTGGATCGATCTTGAGAGAACCATTCGTTCTTGCCGTCAATGCGCCAGTTAAGTCATTGAGCGAAGTGTCCGACACCGTTGGCAAAATGATTCCTGCAGTCGCTCTCGCATCAACGAAACTTGTGGTCGTTGACGGCAGTTCCGCAACAAGTAGGAAAGGAGATGAAGGTACTGCAGCACCAGGTGTTACCAATGAGCGATAGATTCGATATCTCTGAGTCGCTGCAATCGACGGCAGGTTAGAGATCGTAACCGTTCCATTCGCGACGGAACCTGTGTTGGTTACGTTAACGGTAGTTAGCGGGCTAGGTAAAATGCCCGTTGGAACGCTCTCCAAGAACTCAGCAATGCCGCTTATCGGATTGACAACTGTTTCAACGATTGAAATTTGGTACTGATAAGTACCTTGCGATATTCCGTTGACAAGAGCTGGTGTACCGTTCGCTCCGACTGCGACTTGGGGGGTAAACACGACCGAAAGTGCAGGAGTAGGAATTGTGGTTCCCACAGCTGAATTAAACGGAGGGATAGTCCGTGCGTCGGTGTCAATAAAGGATGTGACACCGGAAGCAACGACACCTACTAAGATAGGTGGGTCGAGCGTTATTACAGGCGGTGTAGCCGGATTGCTTACTCTCGAGCGATAGATTCGTAGCGTTTCATTCGCAGCGATTGTCGGTAACGATCGAATCTCGATTGTGTTGGCACCAGCCGTTAGCGTGATGACCGCATCAACACTTCGTGAACTTTCGGAACCCGCAGCGTTCGCTACCGCATAGGAATACTGATAGCTGTTACCTGTTTGCAATCCACTTGCTGCATTGATCGACAAAACGGGGGAAAGACCACCCACAGGAATTGTAGGCGGGACAAGTGTGCTAAGCGGTACCGCAGGTGGCGCTAGTGCGACTTTGACATTGGAATCAACGAAAGTCCTGGTTCCTGATGGAATCGCACCTACTAATTGGAAATTACCATTAACAGCAAGAGAAATCGGATCAACTGAAGCCCGATAAATCTTGAGAATCCGCGTGGCCGCACCAAGGCTTGTGTCGAGCGGTAGATTATCTAGTGTGACTCGCCCCGTCGCTCCACCGACGATGGTCGTAACGACCACTGCATCTTGGGGTACGGTCGCTCGTAAGCCTTCACTGCCGTCGATTTCCATGTAGGCAATTTGATATCGGTAACGTCCTGAAACTAGCCCATTGGTGAGAAGGGGATCGTTGGTAGTTCCCACCAAAACGCTGCTTGGTGGAGTTGGAAGGGCAGGGGAAACGATCGACGGCGTTGCATTGAGAACTTCCGGAGCTGCAAAGTTATCCGTAAACGTCGTCTGAGTCGGGCTGGTTGATCCGACCAAGTACGAAACGGATTCGACTCCATTGACTACCGATGACCTATAGATTCGAAGTACTTGTGTAGGAAGCAATACAGGAAGACCGGTCAAAAGAATTTGCCCCGAGTCAACACCTGTTGGGGTTTGCACTTGGATCAAACGTGTTGAAGCCGATGCTGGCGACTCAAAGTTGGACGCTGGTGTATAGAACGTAAACTTGTACCGATATCCATTCGTAGGGCCCGTCAATGCAGAGAGTCCGTTAGTCAGTCCCAACACGCTGGATGGAGTCGCGACCACGGCTATTGCAGAAGGAGATTCTGTTGTGGAAACATAACCACCTGTTGCGCCTTGAATAACGAGATTCTCGGAGACCACGTGAACTATATCGGTATCATTAAATCTTCCTGGAATCGTGATCTTTTCCGCCGTCGACGTTGGCGTGGTGCGCGTCTTGATAAACAAACCGTTGACCGAGTTGTTTGTCAAACTATTTCCACGGAGATCCGGCCCAACTCGTTCAAGGTCAGAGATGAATTGAGCGGAAGCCCTCGCTTGCGAGACGGGGTCTTGGAAATTGCTTTCCAAGAAGCTGTTAGGAGTCGCTGCGATGGCCGCATCGGCTGATCGAGATATCAAACTGTAAGCAACTAATGGACGAGCATCGACCATGTGTATTGGAGTGATTACTTGCGAGACGCCATCAAAGACGACGTTTCCGCCCCCAAACCGCAAATCAGCATGAATGATTGAGTTCAGGAAAAGACCATTCGCTTCTTTGTTCGCGCGAGTGGAACCGACAACACTTGCAAGGGCCGCATCGACTTGATTTCGAATGTCGATTCCGCCCCAATCGGCTGGTGCAGCGGCAGGTCTGTTCGTGTCGCGGTTACTTCCAATTCCGACCGATGAATCGTTGAGCGATGTGAAGTAGACATTACCTGGTACAGGGTTACCCGCCAAATCAGCAACGACTCGTCCACTTGAATCAATGAATCGTGGAATCCCCAAGACTTGCAAGGCGCCACCGCTTCGATCGACCGAAACTGTTGAGCTACCAACGCCAATCTTTGCGCGGCTCAGCTTTACGATCGCACCAGCATCGATCATCACGGTTACGTTGGCGGGAACATCAAACGTCGGTCCATCCGCTTGAACTTGCCCAAGGCGATTAAAACCAACTTCGTAAGCAAAGTTGTCGCCGGCCGTTGCGATATCGCCGTCTGTACCACCGTTACCGAGCAATCGAACAACATTTCGAGTTGCTGATGTTGCGGCAAGAGCCTGAGCGATTGTGTTGAATGGACTGGCTAATGAACCGTTTCCAGTAACTGGTTGTGGGTTCACACCTGCCACTGGAGCGTTCTTGCTTACGTAGATCGTGTTCGTTGAATTGTTAGGCACAAACCAAAAATCAAAGAATCCGCCTGGCTTTCCATCCGCATCACCGTCAATCGCTACTCCCGTTGCATCGCGAAGCGAAGCAGATTGCGGAGGATTGAAATCTAATCGAAGCTGGTACTTGCCCTCTGAGCGTCCACCCAATCCAGAATCGGGAATGTTCGGATCATAAGTCTGATTCCCCTTGGCACTAACCCCGACGATATAGTCGCCTGGCTCAAGGTTTAAACGAATCTGGGAGTCTTCACTGAAGTAATTGTCGTTTGCCCCAACTTCGGTCCAGCTGCCGTCAACTGATCGTCGATACAAACGGAGCGAAGCATCGAGTAAGCTTGCATCTCCACGCAACGCGCCGGTAACCGGATCACGGGTTACCAAGCGTTCTGCACTTAC
The DNA here is from genome assembly GCA_027487375.1 of Planctomycetaceae bacterium. Classification (GTDB taxonomy): domain Bacteria; phylum Planctomycetota; class Planctomycetia; order Pirellulales; family Pirellulaceae; genus JAIYDQ01. Next base: position 4,082 of record JAIYDQ010000495.1, on the reverse strand, counting down.
TTCAATTCTTACTTCGCCTCTTGTGGGTATGTTGAATCGGTAAAGATCAATGTCCTTACTTTCTGGGCGATGCATGTGCTGCCCATAAACAATGTCGGCATTCCCGGGATAAACCAGTTCGGTATCGATGCCAGGATTCACAGGCGGAATGTTACTTTGCACCGTCAGACCTGGAACTTCATCGGCAGTCCCTAGGCCGAGCAAATTACCAATGCCACGGGCAAAAGTTCGGAATAACTCGGTTCCAAAAATGTTATTCGTGGATGAATCTGAATCTTGGATATCAAAAATCACTGCGGGCTGACCGTTCGCCAGCAACGTTCCATTGATAAGAGTCTGACCACCTATTCCATTGACGGCAGTGGGGTCAATCGCTCGCATGTCTCCGACTGCGATCGTTGCACCGCGCGAAGTTGTTTCAACAAATCTGACGCCAAGATAATTCTGATAGAGGTCGAATATGTTTCGGACGATTTCCTTTTGGCCATCGGTAATCGCGTTGAGTTGGTTGCTGCCATTGGCTGTTCCTAGGAAACCTTGGAAGTTGTACTCGATAACTTCTATGCCATCCGCATCAACACCGGTGACGTGTTGTTGGTAACGGATCTTTCGATTGCCAGGTTCTGAATCGGCTCCCGGGAAATCAAGTGAGTACGGAGTCGGATTCGAAATGAGTGCATTGAGAACTGCTGAACTAGGTGTCGATGCAGAAATGGTCCAGCCAGATGTGTTCAGGTTCTTGGCCGTTGAAAACTGATCGCCAGGTTCTTCGTTCAGTCCAAACGTAATCGTCGAAGGAGTCGATAAAGGAACTGCGACGAGCGAGTTTACTGGAAGGGCCGCAAACTTGTTTGCGTCAACACGACTACCCACTCGCAGTCGCATCGCATCCAGCGGTACACCTGCAGCGGAAGCGAAACCATCGAGATTACGCGCGAATCTCAATACAACGCGATCAGATCCCGCGTCATAGGTCGCGGTTTGCGGATAGACAACCAAATCATCATTCGAATCGACTGTCCCACGCAGGTATCGGAGTTGATAAAACGCGGGATTTCTAGCGTCTTGCACATTGAGGTCGTCATTGTTGAAGTAGACGTGGATCTCATTGAGTAGCTGACTGCGGACGCCGTTGGTTGTCACAACTGGTTGTGGCACAACGCTAGAAACTAACGCGCCCAGATCCAGCTCAAATGTTCTGCTTGTATCCGTTCCGTTGTTGTATGCTTGTCCGTTGATGCCTTTCAGGGCAGTGATACCGGTACCGAGGATGTCTACTCGATAGATGTCATCAGGTAGCGTTTCTGCAAAACGAACGATAACTTCATTCGGTGTATCACCCAAACCGATATAGCCGGGGACAATGTTGACATCGTTGAGTCCACCGAGTGGAATCGTTGTGTTGTTGACAACGGTTGTTCCAATTCGGGTCGAACGAAGTCCGCTGGAAATTCTTGCCGTCAAAAGTTGAGCGGCGGCCGTGTTGCTGTTGATTGCATCGACAAATTCGCCGAGCGTTGTTGCATTGTTGACGTTACTGTTGACTTGGACGTTGATCGTTTGACCGACGACCGAAACGTTTGGAAGACCAGGGCCACCAAAGTTGCGACTGGTAATAACGATACGGGTATTCAGTCCCGATGCGCCAGGCTGCGATGCGGTGAAATCGACTTGAACCGCGGCGCCTGCGTTCAGATTGGTAGTCGCCTTTGGTGTGTTGGCTCCCGTAAGAGTTAATGTCTGTCCGACCGGAGCTGTGTCTGCAACAACGGTCGTAGGTACGCCTCGAAGGATCGATGCAATCACCACCGAGCGAGCAGCCGAAGAGTTCTGGAACGCGGTTAGAATATTTTGTGCGGTTGTTTTGAAGCCGGCGAGCGTGTTCCGTTGGATATTGACTCTCTTTGCCCCGCCCGTAAGGACAGGAACGCCCGAAGTGGCCTGAGCGACCGAAGTGAATGTGACGCGCGTACCGTTACCTGGTTGCCCGGGGACCGCTGCGGCGAAGTCCATGACAACGGTTCCATTGGTGCCCAAGTCCGTGCTGACGTAAGCTCGGTCAAACGCACTATCACCACCAGAGCGAGTGATCTGGATGCCGCTTAGAGTTGCCGGATCGATGTTAGAGGAATCGCTAAAACGGAAAACCAGCTCACGAGGACTTGTATTGAGAATTTGCCCTTCGGAAACGACTGTCCCTTCGTTGGACTGGATCGCGACTAATTGCGGTCCGACAGTCATCAATTGACGAAGCTCCAAAGACTCCAGCAGAGCCTGACGGGACTGCGAAAGTTTGCGAGCCTTGCCTAGTTTTTGACGTCGAAGTTGGGAACGATTTCCGTTGCGACCGATGGTCATATGCGACTTTCAGGTGACAAAATGAAGCGATTATCTAAGGAAATACGGTGAGAAAATTCCCGTACACCTATCTTTGGATTCTAATTACGACCCTTTTGATTGCAACGAAAGAAGCTCCCGAAAGGCACTTCCTAGCAAATCTATACCGGTTTTACGGCCCTGATTTGCTTCATCGAGGCCTTCTAATCGGTGCTCTCGTTACAACCAGCGCAGGGTGCTCCCCTGGTTGATCTAATGGGCTTGGATAGTCCCACCCCTAGAAAAGTTCCCCAGACTCACATTCTGAGGCTGCCGTGCCCTGAGCCGATGGCGCTAGCCACGAGTCACGCGAGGCGATAGGTGGTTTGAAATGTTGGAAGAATTACCGGGGGGAACCCGGAGCTAGCGCTCACGGCTCAGGAGAGACCATGTTTTCGTAAGGCCAGCTTCATTGTGCCGCCACACGACTGGTCGAATCGGGTCTGCCGCGATAACCTTTTACCTGAACAAAAGTCCCATCCGTTTCTCAAGAGTTTCAGAAGATGTTCGATTCCTTATCCGAAAATCTCCAATCCGCATTTAAGAGCATTCGAGGCAAGGGGAAGCTCACCGAAGCCAACATGCGGGATGGCTTGAAGATGGTGGAAACCTCCCTTTTGGAGGCTGACGTCAGCATTTCGGTCGTCGAGCAGTTCATGGGACGGGTCACCGAGGCTGCTCTCGGGAAACGCGTTCTTCTCTCTCTCAAGCCCAGCGAAGAACTGATTCGAATCGTTTACGACCAATTAGTTGCGATTCTTGGGCCAGTGGACAACACGATTCCGCTTCAACGGGGTCAGGTCAAAACAATCATGCTTTGCGGTCTTCAGGGAGCCGGAAAGACCACGACCTGCGGTAAGCTCGCCCAGTTAATCAAAGAATCCAAGTTCAAGCCCTACCTGATTGCAGCTGACCTTCAACGCCCAGCAGCTATCGAGCAGCTTCACGTACTCGGGCGACAACTCGGAGTCGGAGTTTTCTCCAAAGAGGGGGCCTCGGACCCGGTTGCAGTTTGCCAAGAGGGTATCGCTGCCGCAAAGGCAGCCGGCGCTGACATTGTGATTCTCGATACCGCCGGACGCTTGGCCATCGATGAAGAACTGATGGGCCAGCTCAAGTCGATTGATCGAAGTGTCAAACCGGATCAAGTCCTGTTGGTGGTCGACGGAATGACTGGTCAAGATGCGGTCAACAGTGCCGGCGCGTTTAACGCCGCACTTGAGCTTGACGGTGTCATCATGACCAAGCTGGACGGTGACGCTCGTGGTGGTGCGTTGCTAAGCGTCAAGGCTGTCACGCAAGTTCCCATCAAGTTCCTTGGGACAGGAGAACACCTTGATGCACTGGAGCCGTTTCGCCCCGAAGGGATGGCGAGTCGTATCTTGCAAATGGGTGACATCTTAGAAGTCGCTCGTGAAGCTCATCGCTTAGTCGATGAAAACGAACGCAAGGCAATGGAAGAGCGGATGAGGAAAGGCCAGTTTGGATTGGCTGAATTCCGCGACATGATGCAAAAACTACGCAAGCCTGGTTTGATGCAAAAGATGATGGGCTTGATGCCCGGCATGGGCGAAATGTCCAAAGCCCTTCAAAGCGCTGACAGCGATAAAGAAATGCGACGCATCGCTGGAATCATTGATTCAATGACTCCAGCCGAACGAGACAACCCAAAGATTATCGACAACCAACGACGAATGCGAATCGCT
>JAIYDQ010000072.1 GCA_027487375.1 Planctomycetaceae bacterium | reverse complement strand
AGCTAGCTTTCCAATCGTTACTTTGCCGTTTGCGTCTACCTGTGCCATCTGTGGATCGTTGGTATCAAACTGGGTAATCCGAGTTACATCGGTTAGTTGCCCATCAGGCGAACGAGCCCAAACCGACAACTGCTGCGTCGCACCGGGCTCCATTGTTCGAGTGCTCGGCGAGATCTTGATTGCTATCGACTGCTTGTTCGGATCATCGCCGTATTTCGCACCTTGCGTCATCCATCGGCTAATCAAGCGGTACTCCATCGAGTCGCGGTCGAGCCGTTGGCCGCCGCCGTGGGGTATCTCGTTGGTACTTTTTCTTAAGAGCAGACTCTCCTCCGGTCGTGTCATGTGAATGCGTCGACCGCGAGCTTCGCGAACCAGGTGCGTAAAATCCTCCGCCGGCTCAAATCCCATCAACGATAGTCGAAATCCGTTTTGCCCCGATGACTTGCCATGACAGCCTCCGCCATTGCAACCGTGCTTGCTAAAGATTGGAACAATTTGATTGGAAAAATCAACAATTGGATTCTTATCCCACTGCTCCACGATGAATTCTTGGACAGCTTCATGACCGGCGTCATCCTGAGCGAAAACTCGCACCGATCCATTCGCAAGAGGGACCACGTAGCCATCACGATCGATTTGCACGACACCGACAGGATCATATCGGAAGCCAACCACTTGCGTCACGTCGCGCCAACGACCACTGGGTGTGTATTGGCTAACAAGAGCCTGCCAACGCGCGTCACTACCACGAAGAATCACGACGCTGGACTCATCAGCAGTCTCCCATCGTAACTTCGAATTCGACTTCGGTGCAACTGCTTGTTCGGGGTTGAAATCAACGATCGTGTTTGCAGGGACGTTTGCTGAAGCGAAGACAACTGGTGCTTGGTTTGGGCTAGAGTTGTTTGGATCTAATTCGGCTCCACAAATGCTTCCTGAATCTGACTTGGAGAAAGTGATTGCAACTAAAAAAAATAAAATAGAAACACAAGCACAACGTTTTTGTCTTTGAGCGAATGAACGCCACGACGGAGACTGGGGGCCGGAGTTGCTTGCCGCTGCTTTCTTGTCTTTTGTCTTCTTATCATTCATGCTTCAGGTGCTCAGTCGAGTTCTTGTCGATTTTTAGTCGAGGGATAGTGCGTACCTTGGCAAAGGCTATGAAATCAATTCTCGAATCGGGTCTCGGTCCACCAGGAATTGAGGCCTCCCGGTTGGATCTTGCAGTGCTGTGTGGGCCGTTGATATCCCCATGTTGTGATACAACGTTGCGACGACCTCTTGCACGTCGACGGGACGCTCAACAACACATTCACCTAGCCGATTGGTCGCCCCGATGACTTGGCCACCGCGTATCCCACCACCGGCCAAAAACGCACTGTTGACTTGAGGCCAATGATCGCGTCCACCATCTTTGTTTATCTTGGGTGTTCGACCGAACTCGCCCCAGACGACAATGCTCACGTCGTCCAGCATGCCTCGTTGCTCGAGATCCTCGATCAAAGCGCTCAGGCATTGATCCAACTTGCCAGCATGGTCTCGCACCATCGCTGTGTTATTGGTATGGGCATCCCAGCGGCCGAAACTGAGGCTTACAACCCGAACACCTGCCTCGATCAAGCGTCTGGCGACTAACAAGTGATCGTTTCGAGTCGCAGTCCCGTCGAATTGGTATTGATAAGGCTTTCCATCGCCGTATTTGGCGACGATTTCAGGATCTTCACGGCTTAGATCCAACGCTTCGACAAGCTTGCTGCTTGTGAGAACGTCCAGTGCCCGCTGACTGAACGCATCCATTCCAGCCATGACACCCGAAGTATCAATATCGCGCCGAAGCGTGTCCAAGCTAACCAACAACTTTCGACGGTCTCGCAATCGCTCAAGGGGAAGTCCATGGAGCGTCATGTTTTCCAGAGCAGGACCATCAGGTCGAAAAGCCGAATGAGCGGCTCCCAAAAATCCGGGTCCACCGCAATCGGACCATTCTCGGTGAGTCGACTTTTCGGCCAACCCCACAAAAGCCGGCACGGAAGGATCAACTGGTCCTTGCACTTTTGAAACCACCGAACCCATCGAAGGCCGCCCGCCGATCGATCGCAAGTCTTCCGGTTTCCAACCGCTCAAACATTGAAACGCATCGTGCTGATCTTTGGAACCAACGATCGAACGAATCAACGCGCCGCGGTGCATCCACTGCGAAAGCTTTGGAAAAACTTCACTGATTTGTATTCCGGAAGCGCTGGTAGAAATTGGCGAGAACTCCCCTCGAATCTCCGATGGAGCATTGGGTTTCATATCCCAAAGGTCCAGATGCGGAGGTCCACCTGCCAAGAAAATCTGTATGAGTGACTTATGCGAACTCCCAATCCCTTGCTTGTCTTCTGCCCGAAGAATGGAAGGTAGATTCAGACCACCAAGTCCAGCCGCCGACATTCCTAAACTCAAAGAACCAGCATGCAGAAAGCTACGGCGATTTTGCTCCGTGATACGTCTGCCAGATACAGGACGCGAGCACAGGGGACGCAAAGACGAATTCGCCATGCATTTTTGATGTGACATCGTCGTGAATCTCCGAAAGGTAGGTTTCTTACAAGGGCTTCTACGCGGAAGCGTGCGTTATCCGATGCCGGAACCACCTAAGGGACCTTAAAATCCCCATGATTAATTTCTAGGGGACATTAAGACCCACAAACACGCCCCACAGGGTATCATACCTCGATCGGGAAAACCGAGGGAATAGCGATTCGGCCTTCAGGCAGCTTGTTTGCTAGCACAAAAGTCCTCGATCAGCTCTCAGGCGAGTTTTCGCGCTTGATCTAAGTCAAGTCATAGTCACGATTTCAGATGCTT
>JAIYDQ010000458.1 GCA_027487375.1 Planctomycetaceae bacterium | reverse complement strand
ATCCGCCACTCCTCCGGTTTATCCAAATGATTTTCTATCCATATCAATTGAAAGTAGGAAATGGAAGAAAGGAAGACTTTTCCATCCGATATCCTGCGCATAACTCGACTATCGTTGCAGTCGAAAAGATCGCGTCGAAGCCACTCTATCTCTAAATGACCCTCTATGAAACGTACCCAAGCAAAATAGCCCGGCCGATCTTCTGTAGGAATAACCGCAACACGAACGATCAAAACAAGTTGACCATCGACGATTGTTGCACCCGGATTAAATGTACCAACGACCTTTAGATCATCACGAAACGGAGGTACTTGTGCAGGAGTAATCAATAAATGCTTTTTCATAGGTAACTCGATTGGTGCTAGATAGAAACTCGCAAAGATGAGTTGTCTGTGAGTCGAGTCAACCTTGCCGCAAATTCTATTGCGTTCGAGGCACATGTAAGCGACTCGATAGAAGAATCCACGTTGGATTGCATGATAGAGCCGTTAGACAACTGGTTCTTATCAGAATTGCTCAGAACATTTTGCGCGTAACAATCACGGGCTTCCGGTGATTGTTGCTTTGCAAGCCGATGAACATCATGACTCGAAGATCGAGCAATTCCATCATGAGGATTGGACTGATTAAGACAACGCATTCCACATGCAATTTGATCTTGCTTCGAAAACGCGACAAGGTGTTTACGGCAACAAACTGCGTGGCTAACGCACGAAAATCACATCAGTCATCTTATTCTTATGTCTGTCGGCTCAAGTTATGGCTGTTCGGTACCTTTGAAGTACTCATGCAATACGGTGGCCATTTGCCCGCCGTAGCTTTCCCAGTGTTTTCCAGATGGAAAGTCATTGATACCGGCGATCCAGTTACAGTTCAGCTCATGAACGAGTGAATCAATTCCGTAGCGTTCCAGAAGACCGTCACCGAGTGTCCCTACGTTGAGTATCGTTTCCTTCTTGTTCCCCTCGGTAAACCAGGAGTACTTGCGAAGTGTGCTTTCCAAGATCTCCATGTGCTTTAAGTATCGGTTTGACAGATTTGCTGGAGGCAAACTAATGTGCAGTAATCCTCTTCCATCGTTATGAACTTCGATAGCTAGATCAGGACGCTTCTGATCTTTGATCATGGAATCTAGCCAGTTTTCAAGAGCGTGGTTCTCAGGTGAAAGACGTTTGTCCGCAGGCAATTTCCAGTTTCGATTGAGGTCGATACCGTTGAGATTAAAACGAGTCATTCCGCGAGCAACGCCGTCTTTGTTTGCCATCGGAAGAATCCAAACGCAGTAGTTCTTGCGAAATGCCTTTGTTTGATCATCTTCCTCGATCAGTCGTTTGATTAAACCCTGAACAACCCAGTTGCTACCGGCCTCCCATGGATGTGCACGAGCCCTGAGAAAGACGTGATGCTTGGCGAGCGGATCACCAACTCGGACTATTTCAAGTGAGCGTCCCGCGACAGTCTGACCGATTGATTTAACTTCAACCCAAGGATGAGAACGGATGGAGTCCAGCAAGTTATCAAGGTCCGATATGCGATAGGGCTCAACCCTTGCAACGAACAACTTGGGGCCTGGCATTTCTATCGACAGTTGTACTCGATTGTCTCCGCGACTCTCAAGCGGTACCGACCGCCAGGTGCGACCATCCTCGGAAACAACAGCAGCCTTTAATTCATTTGCAACTGATCCGGGGCGACCGTTATAGATGTTATCCAAGTTCTTGAATTCGATCGTAAACTTTGCTCCCGCTTTCGCATGGAGCAGGAAGTGAAAGTGACCGGCAGCTCGATTGGGTTGTGAGCGTTCGTGATCATAAAGCAAATGTACCTCGACCAACCCTTTTGCTACGGTTTGATACCAGAGTGGTGAGGCGTTCTCAAAACTTGTGTCGATGTATTCGAGCTCATTGTATTGATGCTCACTCTCTGTGGTTGCCTGAAGGATGTTAGCAACTGGATCAGCGGAACCCTTACTGTTTGTCGACGGCTCTTGTGCAAAGAGAGATACGTAATTAATCGAGCTAAAAATCGCAAGAAGAAGTGTATGTGGCGTTTTACTTCGCTGGAGTGTTTTGAATGAAATGAGCATCGTGAGGCAACTCGCCTAAGAATTGGGAGGGGATTGATCTGAGGGGCGGGCGTTGGTCATATCTTGGTTGGCTAGTCTCGTCTACCAACGCTACCAGTGACTTGGTGACCGACGTGGTCGCAGATAGAGAAGCCCATCACAAGCTTGACTGTCGACGAACATGCGAGTCCAATCATTCAACCGATTTTATAGTATAGTGTTTGCTTGTTCTTCGCATTCGGTAAATTTATTCGAGGTGGTACTCATGACTCAATTTCATCGGCGAGAGTTTAATATTGCGGCTGCCGTTTCCGGTATTGCGACCGCATCGGCAGCAAGTGCTAAACGCGTGTATGGAGCTAACGACCGCATTCGGCTTGGGTTTATCGGTGTAGGGAACCGTGGCGATCAGGTGCTGAGTGCATTTCTGGAGCAAGGCGATATTGAAATCGCTGCTGTCAGTGATATGTACCAACCGCATTTGGACTTCGCTGCAAAAAAGATCCAAGCCTCGAAGGGGAATCTACCGGACGCTTATCTCGACTATCGAATGCTGCTTGATCGAAAGGACTTCGATGCGGTCGTCATATGCACTCCGGATCATTGGCATGCATTGCAAATGGTACAAGCATGTGAGGCTGGGAAAGATGTTTATGTTGAGAAGCCCCTTTCACTGTGTGTTGCCGAAGGCCGCGCGATGGTTAATGCCGCTCGAAAAAACAATCGCGTAGTACAGTGTGGAATCCAACGCATGTCGTCCCCTTTCGCAGCCGAAGCCGCAGACTTCATTCGAAATGGAGGCATTGGAAAGGTAAGTGTTGTTCGTGCATTTCATGTTCAGAACGAGTGGCCTCAGGGTATTGGGCGGCCCGAGGATGCCGAGCCGCCTGAAGACTTCGATTGGAACCAATGGCTCGGGCCTGCTCCCATGCAGCCGTACAACAAGAATCGCGCGTTCTATCGCTTTCGATGGTTTAATGATTTTTCGGGTGGACAGCTCACCAACTTCGGCGTGCACTATCTCTCCCAGATTCATCGATCACTTGGTTTTGATTCGCCCGTCTCGGTTGCTGCTCTAGGAGGTAAGTTCGTAGACTTCGACAACCGCGAGGTACCCGATACGATGGAAGTCGTTTGGCAGTATCCTGGCAACACGCTAGTCACGTTTTCGCAGTTTAATGCCTCAGGTAATCAGCCTGCTGCGAGACCTTGTGAGATCGAGTTTCGCGGTACGAAGGGGACGCTTTATTTCTCAACTCGCGGATACGAAGTCATTCCTGAAATGGTGACACCAAATCAATTCGCAGCGCGGTCACCCATCAACAGAAAACTCGAGCAAGGCTGGCGGACTGGTGAGAAAGCGATGATCGAACCCGCGAAAATCAGCGGTACCATGCGAGATTCGGACCACGCTCGTAATTTTTTGGACTGTGTAAAGTCTCGTGAAAAGCCATCCTGCGACGTTGAGTATGGTCATCGGTGTACATCTGCAGCATTGATTGCGGGGATATCTTTAAAGACCCGATCGTTGCTCGATTGGGATGCTGACAAAGAATCATTTACGAACCATGCGGAAGCAAACAAGCTTCTGTCGTACGAGTACCGGAAGCCTCACATCTTCCCGAAATGACGGCGGATGTCCTACTCGCAAGGCAGATTACTCAGCCTGGAAATCTCCCTGCTTTGTTTTTGAAGGATTATCGAAAGCAGCTCAAAAACTCAGGGCTCGTCAATTATCCAAAACAGTGAATGAGCAATGGCGCTAGCTCCGGGTTGCTATGGGAAAACCCGGAGCTAGCGCTCACGGCTCATTATCCAGCATAAATTTGTGACTTGCCTCGATCAAAAACTGCGACGGTGGCTGACTTTTGTGTCTTACTTCCGGTATGATTAAGGTCGATCGGGTGCCCATTAGTTGGTCAATAGCGGGACTGATCGCAACAAAGGTGAGGCGTTTAGCTGACTAGAATTGTTAACGCCAACGTCGTCTTAACAACGCTTACCGCCGAAGTTGCCAGACAAGGTTACCAACAGACCGATTTCGTTCAAACAAATCATTTACTTGGCTTGAAGAAACATAGAGTACGACATGACGAAAAAATTAAGCTCCCTACATCGCCGACGATTTCTTAAAGGTGCAGCGACAACAGCCGGTGCTGTCGCGTTGGCTCCGACAATCATTCCTAGCTCTGCGATTGGTCGTGACGGAGCCGTTCCACCAAGCGAACGAGTAGTGGTCGGAGGTATCGGGATTGGTCGACGTGGCACTTATGACCTGGGCTGCTTCCTTGAGCAAAGCGACGTGCAGTTTGCTGCTGTTTGCGACGTCAAGGAATCACGACGGTTAGCCATTAAGAAAACCGCCGATGAAAAGTACGGCAACGACAACTGCGCAATGTACAACGATTTCCGCGAGCTACTTGATCGCAGCGACATTGACGCCGTTTTAATCGCAACGGGGCCCAACTGGCATGGGACCTCGACGATGCTCGCTGCAAAAGCCGGCAAAGATATCTACTGCGAGAAACCGTGCACTAAGAATATCGCTCAAAGTATCGAGCTTGCCGACACCATTCGACGGACAGCACGTATCTTTCAAGCAGGTACCCAGCGCCGGAACCTTCCGCACTTTGCATTTGCATGTTACCTAGCTCGTACAGGCAAGCTTGGTAAGCTTCAAAAGGTTTACGCGCACCCTCGAGGCATGACCGCCGTGTCAAGCGGTTGGCTCCCTGCCGAAGGGGACCCAGAGGCACTCAAAGTCGATTGGGATACCTATCTCGGCCCAGCCGCATGGCGTCCTTTCAATCCAAGCCACTTAGATGGATTCAACTTTGAAAAAGGTGGTGGTATGGTCGGTGGCGGAGTCCTTGAATGGGGTTCGCACTGCGTTGACCTGTGCCAGTGGGCTGTCAACGATTGTCCTCCACCAGTCGAATATAACCCACCGGTCAATGGTGAAATGGTTGCCACCTATGACGATGGTTGCCAGTTGATTCTTCGCGAAAACGGATGGATTCCGTTGGGCTCTTGCCCCGTTCGGTTCGAAGGAGAAACAGGTTGGGTCGAAGCGGGCGATAGCGGTAAGATGGTCCTCAGCTCGCCTGCCCTCCTGGCCGGACGCGTCGTTGATGAGATCGGTGGTTATCCAGCGACCTATCACGTTCGAGACTTCTTAGACTGCGTAAAAACTCGTGCACAACCCAAAGGCAACGCAGAAGCAGCCGCACGAGCTCACATTGCCTGCCACGCAGCCAACATCGCTCTGTTCTTGAATCGTCAAGTCAAACTGGATGTGACGAAGTATGAGTTTCTGAACGACGAAGCGGCCAATCGATTACGATCCGAAGCCCTTCGCGAACCATGGCGATTTTAAACCACTCGCAGCCGAGTCCTCGTTGCTCAGAAACAGTAATTGCTGTGCAACGCTTTACGAAATGTGATTTTGAGCCCGCGTTTTAATCATGAGCAGCGACAAATGTCCTGCTCAAATCAATTCATCCAAAAAATCTGCTTAGCTATTGAGAGAAATATAATGCATCGTAGTTTCACTTTTTTGTTTCTTGCAGCACTCACGGTTGCGCTGACTTTTAAAACGCCACATGGCGTCTGCGCGGACGATGTTACGACCATCACTTCGGAACCAGCCTTGATCGCTATTCTCACTGGCGATGCCGCTGGCGGTGATAAGGCTCTTGCTTGTAAACGGCTTGCGATTTATGGAACGGGAGCCGCCGCGCCGGAACTTGCAAAGCTTCTCACCAATGAGCAACTTGCGTCATGGGCGAGAATTGCCTTGGAAGCGATCCCTGGTAAAGAAGCAGACGACGCTCTTCGCGGTGCAACCGCCAATTTAAACGGCAAACTATTAGTCGGGGTCATCAACTCGATCGGCGTTCGTCGCGATCGAGATGCAGTGACGATGCTTATTGAAAAACTCAACGGTCAAGATACAGATGTTGCGTCCGCCGCAGCAATCGCTCTCGGAAAAATCGGTGGAGATACTTCCTCTGATGCATTGCGAAAATCACTTGCAAAAGCAGATCCGAAAGTTCGATCGCTCGTTGCTGAAGGTTGCGTCTTGTGTGCCGAACGATTCCTCGCAGAAGGAAACGCAACGCTCGCGACGACGATCTATGACGAAGTCAGAAATGCAGATCTCCCCAAGCAACGGATCGTCGAAGCAACACGTGGTGCCATTCTTGCTCGAAACCAAAGCGGAATCCCAATTCTGGTAGAACAGCTACGATCAACCGATCCCGTCATGTTTCAACTGGGATTACAAACCGCCCGTGAGATTGCTGGCAAGGACTTAGATGCAGCATTGTTGGCCGAGGTCGGTCAAGCGGCTCCTGAGAAAGCTGCATTGATTGTGACGGCACTCGCGGACCGCAAAGAATTCAACGACCTACCGACGATGATCCAACTTGCATCCAAAGGTCCGAAAGAAGTGCGTGTCGCTGCCCTAGGAGCAATCAGCCGTATCGGTGACGCATCATGTATCGCTCCGCTTCTGAGTATTGCTCTCGCAGATAACGGAGAACTCTTGCAACCAGCCAAAGCGGCTCTTGTCGAAATACCTGCCGAGAATGTCGCACAAGAGATCGTGAAAATGCTTCCAACGTCGAAAGATGCCTTGCAGCAGTTGCTCATTGAAGTCGTCGGACTTCGACGCGTTGAAGCGACCGCTGAGCTCGTCAAGGGACTCGATTCTCCAAGCAAGGCTATACGAACGGCTGCCTTGGTATCGCTGGGGAGCACGATTCCGCAAGAAAAATTAGCAATCTTGATTGAACAAATTGTTGCACCGAAGAATGCCGAAGACGCGACCGTGGCTCGTCAATCTCTCGAAACAGCAGCAATTCGAATGCCCGATCGAGAAGCCTGTGCTGCTCAACTCGCGTCTGCCGCAGCAAAAGCTCCGTTGGAAACCAAGATAAAACTTCTGGAGATCCTAGGGGCGGTTGGAGGCACAAAAGCACTTGAGACAATCGCTATGGCAGCCAAAGACTCAGATCCTCAATTAAAAGACATTAGCAGTAAATTGCTCGGCGACTGGATGACCATCGACGCAGCCCCAGTTCTACTAGATCTAGCAAAAACGGGTCCAGCAGATAAGTTCCAAGTGCGAGCCATGCGCGGCTACATCCGTTTCGCTCGCCAGTTCGTAATGCCCGACAAAGATCGAGTCGACATGTGCGCGAAAGCACTCGAGGCAGCCAAGCAACCCGCCGAGCAAAAGCTCATTGTTGAAAATCTCGCCCGCTATCCAAGTGTTGGCACACTAAAACTAGCGATTGGCGCTCTACAAATCCCGGAAGTCAAAGCAGACGCGATGCAGGCCATCCAAACCATCGCCAAGAAGCTAAGCGACAAAAAAGAGGTCCGCGAACTCATGAGCAAAGCCGGCTTAACGATGCCGTAACAAAGGCTAGCGGAGTCAAAGCTTCTAAAATCAAACCCACCATTCACGGCCAATAGCCTCTCGCTTTGGCCTGTGTATCATCAAAAGAATCGAAACCACAACCTTGATCCCCTGATGCGATCAAGGTTTGTAACCGATCCGACATTATCTACAACCAGGCTTTCCAAAATACAACAACATCGCAGTACAACACTGCTCCGGAGGCCCGGTTGGATGTTTGGAAGCGAGTGGGGGGCGAGTTCTTAGGCGGCGGATCAGTTACTCGTATTGATGCTTTAGGGCTTGCGGATTCTTTGGGCCAATCCCCTGTATCAGCCCCGTACCGTGGCAGTCAACAATCTTCCGCGCACTGTATCAAACGGCTTGTCGACGCATGACTATTGATCCGGGGAGTTTCGTTGTTCCGGTGGATATCGCAACACAAGATCGATCTTTAGAAATTTATGCTTCTATTTGAAAAGGATTGTAAGTCGACTTACCGGCTTTGTTGGGTGCATTCGGCAAGTAAAGATTGAGCGGTTATTCGATCCTGGACTAACGCGGGGTCGGGGTTGGGTGTTTCAAGACGAGCACTGAGTTCCTCTAAAGCTTCACTAAATTCTTCACGCGCTTTTTGTGATTCCCCGTATAGCATGTGAAGTTTACCGGAACGAATCCGCCAACTGCTTTTCAATCGATTATTGAAGAGTTCATCCTTGATGATTTTGGAAGCTTGCTCAAGATACGAATCCTCTGAGGGGAACCGACCGTGCGTTTTGTCTTCAAGTCGGGTTTTCATGGCCGCTTCTAAATAGATATCGCAAAGCTGTCTTCGTACCACCGGACTTTGGGTTATCGCGTGTGCACTTTCTAGACCTTCGATGGCTTCATCGACGAGTCCCAAT
Organism: Planctomycetaceae bacterium; assembly: GCA_027487375.1. Lineage (GTDB taxonomy): Bacteria > Planctomycetota > Planctomycetia > Pirellulales > Pirellulaceae > JAIYDQ01. Next base: position 5,684 of record JAIYDQ010000458.1, on the reverse strand, counting down.
TGCATCTGAGCTTCGGCACGCCATAAACACCAAGATAGGTTGGATTCAATTGACAGGGCTTGTGTGAAATCGTTTGCAGCCTCTTCCCAATGTTGCCTTGCCAGGTGGATCTCGCCACGCAATGCAATTGCGGCGGTTCGAACTGCTTGATCTTCGTGAGTTGTCAGCGATGCAATCGTTTCTAAAGGATCTCTCGAGAGAGGATTGTCTGATTTCGATCGATGTTGGTTTCCTATTTCTTGCAGTTGCAGTCTGGCTAATTCCAATCGGGCGGCCACCATGTTATTGTCAATCGCGAGTGCTTGAGTGAGATCATATGCAGCTCGATGGTAATATCGAATGGCTCTGAACTCAGAAGCCCGTCGAAAGAAAAGTTCGGCGGATACTCCCTTATCCGCCATGATCGCGGTAAGTTGAGAGATGACGGTTGCCGGGCTGTCGTGGCCGAAAGCAGCTGACGGCACCTCGATAGGGCAGAGGGCGAAAACGAAGTAAACGAATCTACAAGCTTTACAGTGCCTTAAGGTTGGTTTCACGATCATCTAATCCTTCGGGACGGCTATCAGATAGGGATCGAGTGAAAAATCGCTACTATCTAGGCTGTCGTTGTGTCCTTCGACTGAGAGGATGTTTTCGTCGTTATTGAGATATTGAATCGCATTAGGAAGAGCAAAATATTCGTAGCCATCCGCTTCATGACTTTTTACATCTTTAATCTTGCCATCTGGTCCTGTTTTCACACCAACGCGCAAGACTTCGTTACCATTGAGATACGCAATGAATCCGTCGTCGTAAGCGATCGCTAATCCCAATTCCGAAAGTTTTTCTTTCGTTCCAGGGGCAAGTTCAAAATCCTTTCGTGCGTAGACGGCGGTGTACGAGTTTTTCATGTCTTTCAAATCGGTGATGTCATCGCTATCTCCGTAGCCAATCCCGGTGGTGCCGGTTTTCCACCCAGATTCATCGCTCGGGATAAATGAAACGCTTGTCCAGCTTGGTGATGGAGTCGCATTGACGAGATAGTCCCACTCCGAGTTGGGCTTTACTACGGTGATTGTATTCTTTGGAAAAGGAGTCATCTCTGAAGGGGAGATTTTGGGTCTGTTGGCAGCTACCGTATACGGCGGTAGCGTTTTTGGAGACGCGATCACTTTTGGTACGACGGTACCTTGTTTGACGATGCTAAAGAGATCGCTTCTGTCACCAGCACGGTTGATCATGGAGCCAACGAGAGTGTCTCCGTCTATGTCAAGCAGCACTGACCCGTACTCGACGATGACTCGTTTCATGACGGGGGATGTTCCCATTCGACTCACCTTTGCGCCGCCATTTCCGGTAACGACTTGAACCGTTCCTTGGTGAGCGTGAAGGCCTTTACTCTTTCGATAAGGGCCATCGCCATTGGGATCGCCATCACCGTCGTCGAGAACAACGCCATCTGCTATGGTGGGGGTCTGGTAAGCGCCGTCAATCAACATCGAACGTTCGTAGATGTGCGAATGACCTGTGAGAACCAGATCCACACCACCAGCCTCAATGATTGGCATGATCAATTCTCGCATCTCGATCAACGCTTCTTCTTTGTCGCTGTCGTGTGAGCCCTTTGTGTAAGGCGGGTGGTGCCAATAGGCAACGATCCAGTCGGTATTCGCCTTTTCCAGATCTGCCCGAAGCCAATGAGCCATGATGCCTGCCGGTTTGCGGTCTAAGTCGTGTGAGTCCAAGCAAACGAAATGGACATTTGCGAAATCAAACGAGTAAAAGGCTTCGGTTGTGGATGGCAAGCCGCCTGCTTCTGCTCGCTTTGGACAGATATAGGCATCGTAGTACGGCCCGATTCCGAGCAAGCCTTTGGATGTCTGCCCCTCATGGTTTCCCATCGAAGCCCAGCAGACTGTGTTGCGAATTGTTGGCTGATAGACATCGAAAAAATTCGTTTGAAATTCTGCGTCTGTCCCCTTCGGGTACGCCATATCGCCTACGTGAAGGTATAGGTCCAAGGGCTTATTCTGCTTCTCAACATAGCCACGCATCGCGTTATGAACAGCGGCTTGCCTCGCATCACCCGTACCGGAATCTCCAACAACCCAAACTCGCGTGGAACGAGATGAGCCACGAAGTGGATGGGTACGAAAGAAGTGGTTCGCGTCTCCGCCGGCTAGTTGCTTTGTACCGTCTGATATCGAATAGTAGTATCGCGTATCAGGTTCAAGTCCAGTAATGGTTGCTTCGTACTGATAGGTTCCGTCGGGCGCGGAATGTAATGAAAGTGGTCCAGCAGACTCGTCAACTTTCGGAGCGGTGCGAACGACAATTGAGGTGGCTGGTACGGTGTGATCGAGATTGGTGTAGTCCAACCCAAAATGAACCGCAGGCTGCGACTTTCCGACGGTTCGCCAAACAATAGATATAGAATCGGGCGAGCCGAGTTGTAGATAAGGGCCTCGTGTTAACGTGACCTCAACGGGCTCGTTTCCTGTTACTCTAGAGGCACACCCGATAACAACCAGAACAAGTTTCAGGATTCCAATGAGATTGGACTGCGTACACATCAATACCGACTCCAACTTTATTTGAACGGGCCCCCACACTTCGGCGAATTCGTAGCAGATTAAGGGCAACAAAACCTTTCGTAAATTGTACCAACCGGCTCTTCTTTTGTGTCATCAGATAAAGTTAAGATCTGATGGATCTTTTCAGCCACCGAACACACAGAGTCGCGGCAGGGAGCGGACCAATATCAATTGTTGATACGAAATCGAAAGAGTCAGCAATGTTTTGACTTCTGATATTAGTGCGATGCGTTTATACATTCCAACGTCTCGTGGAACCAATGAATCGTTGAGAGTATCCGTAGCCAGATGTCATGAGACATCTGAATGCCTAAGGTTAATCGATTGATTACAAAGATGTTGGAGTTCTTACGATTTCCAGAAAACCTAAATCAAGTCATTCTCGATTACTAATCGTTCAGTTCCGATTGATTGGACTATTGCCCGAAGTATTGGGGGAGCGTTATTCTTTGAAGTTGATTTGCATACAATACGCAAGTAACGGAGAGCAGTATACTGTGTTAAGAGAACTTCGCTCCAGCTGTGTCTAGAGTTCGGACAGTTGGCCCAGCCTGGAGGTTGAAGACATGGAACGCTTTTTGAAGTTGGCAACTAGGAACCCTGGCTGAATAGAAGTAAATGTGATGGAATCTGGTAAGAGCAGTGCAGAACAAACACAGCCCTCGACTGAGCTACTCTTAAAGACTCCGTTACGATTCTTTCCAAAGGTTGGGACTCAGAAAGCAAGCCTGCTTAGCAAGCTGGGACTGCATCGCGGTCAAGATTTGCTCTTCTTTTTCCCTCGAGCGTATCAGGACGTGGCTCCCTTTTGCACAGTTGCCGAATTAACTCGCGAGACACGGTGCTCGGTAATCGGTGTCGTGGATGCTATCGATGCGAGAACCTATGACGATGGGCGAAGCAGTGTGGGTGTATTGCTGGCGGTCGAGGGTGGCGGGTTCACTCGATTGGTCTGGTACAATCAACCCTATCGTCGAACAACCTTTGCGCGGGGAATGCGAGTTATTGCGACCGGAGTCGCTAATCCGACGGGAGTCTCTTGGGAAATGCGTCATCCGGAGACGCAAATATTGCCAGCTGGTGCGCCGGCTCCGAAAGGTAAGCCATTACCGATTTATCCTTTAACCGAAGGACTTCAACAGAGACATATTTACACGGCAGTAGAAGTCGTTCTCGACAAGTTACGCTCGCAGGTTGTCGATGTATTCCCAGAATCATTTCGCCAAGACCATGACTTGCTGTCGATTGCCAACGCGCTGGAACAAATCCATGCACCGGAGACGATGGAGCAGTCCGAACAAGCGAGATATCGATTTATCTTTCAAGAGCTTTTGGTCTATCAACTTGCGTTAGCGACTCGCCGGTATCGTCTTCAAACCGACCGCCCAGCACCGGCTCTTCCCGTGAATGGACAAATTCACGCGCGTATTCTGAAGCGATTGAACCTCGAATTGACCAACGACCAAAAGAAAGCTGTCGATCAAATTGCGATCGATATGGGATCGGTGATTCCGATGAACCGCCTGGTGCAGGGAGATGTCGGAAGTGGCAAAACCGTGGTAGCACTCTACGCAATGTTGCTGGCAGTTGCTCATGGTTACCAAGCAACATTTATGGCTCCGACAGAAATTCTCGCTCAACAGCACGCGCAGCGTCTTCAAGCGAGTTTAGAAGGATCGTCCTGCGCAGTGGAACTTCTTACCGGTGGTATGGGGGGCCGCGAAAAGTCGGACCTGCTTGAAAGGATTGCCTTGGGGACGGTCGACATTGTTGTTGGAACTCAAGCACTTCTTAGCGAACACGTATCATTTTCGAAGCTGGGGATCGCAGTTATCGACGAGCAGCATAAGTTCGGTGTCGAGCAGCGGGCTGCACTTTGCTCAAGCCGAATACAACCGCACTATTTGGTACTCTCGGCAACGCCGATTCCGAGAACCCTGACGATGACTGCCATGGGCGATTTGGATGTCACTATTCTTCGAGACAAACCACCTGGACGAGCTCCAGTGCATACCTATCTTGGTAAACCCGAGCAGCAAGCGAGTTGGTGGGCCTTTGTCGCGAAATCAGTCGCACAGGGTCGTCAAGCTTACGTGGTCACTCCTCGCGTCTCCGTAGACGAAGAAGAGAGCGCAGCCGCCGGAGCCACACAAACGTGGAACACCTTAAAAGATGGCCCCTTGAAGGGACTGCGCTTAGACTTGCTTCATGGGCGCATGACACCGGAGGAGAAAAAACAAAAGCTCACGGCGTTCTCTAACGGTGAAATTGATGTCCTTGTAACAACAACCGTTGTGGAAGTCGGGATTGATGTCGCTAACGCAACCATCATGACAATCTTAGATGCCGATCGGCTGGGACTCGCCCAGCTCCATCAGCTACGCGGCCGAATCTCTCGCAGCAACCATCCCGGTTACTTATGTGTCTTTGCTTCGCCTGGAGTATCTGCCGAAGAGAATACGCGACTGGCAGCACTCGCTTCGACTAACGATGGATTCGAGCTTGCTGAACAAGATTGGCGATTGAGGGGGCCTGGCAATTTGTTGGGAACTTCGCAGAGCGGACTACCACCGTTTCGAATCGCTGACCTCCAGCGCGATTCGGATATTGTGTCGGCCACTCATAAGATTGCCAGGGATATCATCGCAAGTGATCCACTTCTGGAAGCCGACGGATGGAGCTTGATTCGGCAGCAGGTTTTTGGAAAGTACGGGATGAAGTTAGACCTAGGTTCGATAGGGTGATTTACCCCACGTGGCAGCCTCTCTCCGCAGACGCTGGGGAAGTCGCGTCTGCGGAGAGACGCGGCTACGTGGTTTGTTCGTGATCAACTAACGATATCAAAGCCAAGAACTCGGTAACCAATCACTCATTAAATTGTGCGTCCTATTGGAGCCCCTGGGACAGGATGCCGCGGAGGAGATATGATAGGGCGACCGTTGCATCAGTCTCCCTCCTCAATTGGTACCGCGATCCATTGAATCCCTACGAATCTCAAGATAACCCCACCGAAAAGCCAACGTCGACACCGATCGATTCGGTGGGCGGCAAGAAAGGTAAAGCGGCAGTCGTTTTCATTCTTTTGTCGGTATTGCTTGACGTATTGTCATT
>JAIYDQ010000103.1 GCA_027487375.1 Planctomycetaceae bacterium | reverse complement strand
CAGCACTGGCAATGCCTAGGCTGTTAAACTCATGATTGTCGGCAAATGCTTCTAAGCATCTAACCGCTACCTACCAACGTACCGCATTGTTTTCTGCCTACTGCCTACTGACCACTGACTACTGACCACCCCATTTCCGGAGACTCTCCACATGCGATCCTTAACAGCGTTTCTCATTTCATGCATCTTGGTTTCTTCAGTGGCGAGGGCGGAGGATATTTCGCCGACTTTGGGAAAGAAGGGGAAGGAACTGCTGGTCGAAAAATTCGAAGGAGCAGACATCCCGAAAGGATGGACTAAGAATGTGGGCACGATGAAGATTCAGGATGGGGCACTTCGGATCAGTGAGCTTGCTTCCGATAAGCATGTCGGAGCGTTCCGGAAAGCGCTCCCCATCCAAGACATGGCTATTCAAGTCGACTTTATGCTCGATGGAGCAAAGACCTTCAATGTTGGCTTTGACCCAGTTGCTGGTGAACTGAAAAAGAAAGGCCATCTCTACAACGTTATCATCAATGGTGATCGTTGGTCGATTTCTGAGAGCAACGACAAAGCCAATCCCGATTCGAAAGCGATTGTGCATGCGAAGGGAGCTGTGAAATTTGAATCCGGAAAGTGGTACACGCTGTTGATTGAGAACAAAGGAGAGAACGTCGTCGCAACGATCGCTGGGCAAGGGGCATTGAAGGCGAAAGCAGCTGACTTCAAAGTGAAAAAGCCTGGGCTAATTTTCCGAGCGGGCGGCCCCGACACGGCCGGCGTGCTCATTGATAATGTTCAAGTTTTTGAACTGGAGTAAATCGCCAGAGGTAGGCGATAATCAAAGCGATTCCCGCTCCCGCAAGACAATCTGACGGATAGTGGGCACCGGAGTAAACCCGCTGCCACATGGCCATCAGTGCAAGCGTTGCAAACAACCATTTACCACGTGGGTAAATCATGGTAAGTGCGATCGCAAGGGCCACTGTCGTCGCGGAGTGCCCCGATGGAAACGACAACTCAGCGGATCTTCGGCCAATTCCGGTTAAAGCGGGAAGCCACGTAGAGTATATGTCTGTTATCTCGACCCCCGAATTGGGACGAAGTCGAGGCAAAAAATACTTCGCAACGTTTGCAAGAAGTCCAACCACCAAAACGTAGGCGGCTACGTTCCAGAGTCTCTTTCGATTGTTGATGTCGACGCACAAAAGAACCAAAAAAATGGTGATAACTCCACTCCCGTGAGCGAATGCTTCGGAGAGCTGGATCGTCTTCTCTAAATCGCCTGAGAAGTCTTGTTGTCGAGCCCAAATCGATGCGTAAAGGTCTGATTGCCGCAGCGTTGGAATTGCGGAAACAGATATGACGGCAAACATGCCCAGAAAACCACCAACAAGCATCCGCTTGTCGCGCGGTTTGCGAATCGATGTGGAAGTCGATGTGGAAGTCGATTCAGAGTTGCTCAGATTCATCACAGGCGGGTTCTAGGAAATGTCTTCGATTTGAAAAGTCTGTTGATACAACGCTTCAAAGAAATCAGGAACGCTTCCAAGAACATCCAGTCCACCTAACAATTCCGATTCATGCATCCAGTGGACTTCTGATACCTCGTCAAGAAACGGAACAGGCTCGTCCGAAGCATTGCGAGTCAAATGCATCCATTCCAACTTTGTTCCCCAACGTGTCACCGAGGACCACAAGTGTCTCTGAACAACGACAGGCAGATGCAGCTCTTCCATCATTTCACGAACAATTGCTTGCTCGAACGATTCGCCCGGCTCAATATGGCCGCCTGGGAAGCAGAGCAATCCAGGTGCACGAACCTTCATCGATCGTCGAATGACTAGATAAAGACCACCTTCTCGGATCACACCAACCACTCCATGTTTAGTGGTTGAAACGGTATGATTACTCATTGCGGAAACTTCCCGATGCTTGAATAGCCCTATGAATGCGACGCCGAATACCTCAACCGACTTGCACAAAGTTGAACCGTCCCGCAGCCAGGCAAAACTCCTGCGCGAGTACGCGATTGAGGTCGTCCGCGCTCTAACAAGTCGCAATTATATCGCTTATTTTGCCGGCGGCTGTGTTCGAGACGAAATAATGGGGTTGCTCCCCTCGGACTACGATGTGGCGACCAACGCAACCCCTGAAGAAGTTCAACAAATCTTTGGCAAGCAAAGAAGCCTGATGATCGGCGAAGCATTTGGTGTTGTATGTGTCCACCAGCGTCGCGGCGGGCAATCTCTTCAAGTCGAAGTAGCTACCTTTCGGAGCGACGGCTCCTACATCGATGGAAGACGACCTGACTCGGTAGTTTTTACCAGCCCAGAACTGGATGCCCAACGTCGCGACTTCACGATTAATGGGGTCTTCTATGATCCGATCGAAGAAAAAACGATCGATTTCGTCCAAGGCCAAAACGATATCGCTTCCAAAATCATTCGCGCCATCGGCGATCCATTTCATCGTTTTGCAGAGGATCGATTAAGGCTATTACGAGCAATCCGATTCACTTCCCGTTTCGGATTTTCGCTGGATCGTGCAACTTGGCAAGCAATCTGCGAAATGGCCGATCGTATTGTCGAAGTCAGTCCGGAACGCATCGCAACGGAGATGCGGAAAATGCTGTCATTTCCTCGAGGGCGCCGACAGTCGATGGAGCTTCTCCACGACTCGGGGCTTCTTCGAGCGATCCTAAACGAAGCGGCAGTGCTTCTCGATCAGTCCAAACCGATTCGACTTCGGTCGCTCTCCCGAATCGAACGCTTGCAGACTAATAACTGGATTGTCGCTCTCGTAGCTTTGCTTTGGGACGATCTTCAAAGTAACAAAATCGATGCGGCTTCCTTTTCCCATACGATCAAGGATCGCTGGCGACTCTCAAACGAAGAAGAGCTCGAATTCCGTTTTGTAGTGACAGCTCAGAAATGGCTTCTTCAAGCTGACAATTCACCTTGGTCGCAGTTGCAACCGCTGCTGCTTTCGCCGCACATTGAATCTGCGATTAGCCTAACGGAACTCTTGCTGGAAGAATCGGTCAGTGATTTTATCGGCGTAAAGCGTGCTCTCGATCGAATGCGTGAAACGCTCAAGCAGGATATCGCAACATGGAATCCTCCGCAGCTAATTGACGGCCGCTTGCTGATTGAAATGAAAGTCCCTACTGGTCCGGAGTATGCCAAGCTCATTCGACTTGGCCGAGCTGCTCAATTAGATGGAGTCATCCTGAACGATCAAGACGCTCGGCGGTGGTTGGAAGAGATGCTTGCAAGAAGTACTTCCAAGGAGTGCTCGACGGATACACTTTGATCGATGCTGTAGGCTTTAGCGAGTTGACTTATCACTTATAATTTTTGCACGCTGGTTCTCTACGACGTTTCAGCGTGAGGGAGCCCGGATGACACTTCTCAACGATCGTACTTGGCCTTTACCCAAGCATCCGTGGGTCATGCGAATGACATGGTCGGATTTACTTTTTGCTCACTGGCAGGTCGATCCGAATCTTGTTGCACCATTGCTTCCACCTCATTTGACATTAGACACCCGAGACGGAAGTGCATGGATAGGTGTCGTGCCGTTCTTGATGTCCAACATCGCCCCTCGATGCTGTCCACCGATCCCAAAACTGAGTCGATTTCTCGAACTCAATGTTCGCACTTATGTCGTTCACGAAGGCAAACCTGGAGTCTGGTTCTTCTCTTTAGATGCCGAAAATCCCGTTGCCGTACGAGTAGCCCGAGCGACATTCAATCTGCCTTACATGGACGCGAAGATGTCATGCGTCAAAGAGCCTTCGTCCATGATCAACTATCGCAGTACCAGAACGCACCGAAATGAACCTCCTGCGATCTTGGACGCCAGTTACAAAGCGACTGGCGATACTTTTCATGCGCAATCAGGTACGCTCGAGCATTGGCTGACAGCTCGCTACTGTTTGTATAGCGCAAATCGCAAGAACGTTCTTTATCGCGGCGAGATAGACCACCCTCCGTGGTCGCTATCAAAAGCCGAATTGAACGTAAGGGAAAACTCGATGGGAAGCCCACTTGGCTTTGATTTTACAAACGCCCCTCATTTGCTCTTCGCACAACCGATCACCGTCCACGCGTGGGCGGCAACCAGGTGTTGATCGCGAAGACTATTTGGCAGCGTCAAGTTAAGCTGGAGTCCAGGCTTTAGCCCCTTTTGGAGCATCCAAAGTGCTCAGCGCCTAAAGGCTATACTCCAGCAAAGTGCGTCTAAAAAGACAACGGTTTTAGCAATTCAGTCATCCTACTAACGCAAGTCAAACATCAATGCCGTCAACGATACCAAACTTTTTTCGTGTGCGTCAAACATTCGAGCGTCCTCAAGTCACAGATATTCCACGATCGATTCAGGACGCGATCGAGCAGTCAGGACTATCCAAGCGAGTCACGCCAGGTCAGTCGGTCGCAATCACGGTTGGTTCGAGGGGAATTGCAAACATTGCTTCGATTACCAAGTCGATCGTGAACTCGATTCTCGCCATGCAAGCCAAACCGTTTATCGTTCCGGCGATGGGTTCACATGGCGGAGCAACGGCCGAAGGACAAACGCAAGTTCTCGCTGAACTTGGGATCACACAAGAGTCGATGGGCTGTGAGATTCGCTCGAGCATGGAGACCGTCGAAGTTTGTCAAGCAATCGAAGGCTTTCCGATTCACTTTGATAGTAATGCGTTTAACGCTGATCATGTTCTTGTCGTCAATCGAATCAAACCGCATACACGATTTGTCGGGCCGGTCGAAAGTGGGCTCATGAAGATGATGCTTATCGGTCTTGGTAAACATCAAGGTGCAATCGTCTACCATCGAGTGATCCAAAACTACACGTTTGACCAAATCGTACGCAGCGTTGCCAGAGAAGTCATCCAGCGTTGTCGTATTGTCGCTGGAATCGCAATCTTGGAAAATGGCTACGAAGAAACAGCAAAAATCGTTGGGATGCCCGCTTCGCAAATCGACTCTGTGGAACCGCAGTTGCTTGATGAAGTCCGGCGTTTGCTACCCAAGCTCCCTTTTGATCATGCCGAGTTGTTGATCATTGACGAGATTGGTAAGAACATCAGCGGGACAGGAATGGACACGAACGTGATCGGTCGAAAATCGAACGACAGAGCTGCAATAGGAGACGAGCTTCCACGAATTCATCACATCTATGTGCGTTCTCTTTCAAAGCAGACTCAAGGGAATGGTTCCGGGATAGGGATTGCAGAAATGTGTCACGAACGTCTTTTGAAACAACTGGATATTCAAAAAACTCGCATT
>JAIYDQ010000086.1 GCA_027487375.1 Planctomycetaceae bacterium | reverse complement strand
TCTAATTGGACAGCGCCAGGTTGAACACGATAATCGATCGCAACCATGCTGGAGTACAGCTTTTAGGCGCCGAGCACGCTAGATTTGCCAAAAGCGGCTGAAGCCTGGACTCCAGCGCAAAGCTGGTGCTGTCCAGCTAGAAACCAGCTCAGGTAGCTCAGCCTCTCCGAAGGCTGACAAAGAGGTACCTGCAGGTTAGATTCAAGTCTGCGGAGAGACTTGACTACGTGAAGACTTGGCTACGTGAAGACTTCGGTCCGTGACTGCTACATCGGCCGATGGTATTCGTTATGTTAGGTACCTTCGCAGTAATCGACGAATTCCAACTCGCTAAACTGGTGTCCGAACGGCAACAATAAATGCAAACACCGATAATTCGACTCGCCTATCTCATCTCTATTGGTTTCGTTTCGCTGTGGCTTGCGGACACCGCAAGCGCCCAGCAACCACATTCACAGCTCTCCAGCGATAGCCGATATCGCCCCGCTCCGGAGATTCTGCAAGCGGCTCAACAGCAGATTACCGTACCGGCTATTCGCGCTCCGATTCGCTTCCTCAGCGACGACTTATTGGAAGGCCGCGGTCCGGGAACTACTTCTGATGACTTGGTACAACTGTATCTGTCGACCCAAATGGAAGGGATGGGGCTAGAACCAGCAGGTAACACGTCAGGCTTCAAGGGCGGTTGGACTCAGCAAGTTCCAATGCTGGGCGTGACAACTCGAAATCCAGCCACGTTTGAATTTCGCCGTGGAACGTCGAGCGTGTCCTTGAAGTACTTCGACGACATGATCGCCAACGCCGGCAAACCCGTTGAATCTGTGTCGATCACCGATGCGGAAGTCGTCTTTGTAGGCTACGGCATCCAAGCCCCTGAATACCAATGGGACGATTTCAAGGGCCAGGACATGCGCGGTAAAATTTTGCTGATGCTCAACAACGATCCCGAAAGCGATCCCGCACTCTTCGCAGGTCGCAAACGACTCTACTACGGACGTTGGGATTACAAGTACGCAAGTGCAGCCAAACAAGGCGCCCTCGGTGCGATCATCATTCACACCGATTCCTCAGCGGGTTATCCATGGACGGTGATCCAAACATCTTGGTCAGGCGAAGAGTTCGAGCTTGAGGGTGTCGACGAACCGCGATTACAAGTGAAAGGATGGATCACCAACGAAGCCGCTTCGAACGTTGTTTCTCAATCTGGCCTCGACCTAAAGACTCTTGTTGAATCTGCACAAACTCGTGAATTTAAACCGGTACCGCTAGACACCAAGATTTCCCTTGAGCTTTCAGCCGCTGTTCGCAGCAAATCAACAGGGAATGTACTCGCGATGATTCCAGGCTCAGATCCAACTTTGAAGGACGAGTATCTCATTCTGATGGCCCACCATGATCACCTGGGCCGATCTGAAACTCGCGACGCAAAAGGGGACGCGATCTACAACGGAGCAATCGATAACGCTTCGGGTGTTTCCGCACTCTTAGCAATTACCAAAGCGATTCGTTCACTTCCCAGCCCACTGCGTCGATCGGTGCTTGTTGCTGCGGTAGGAGCCGAGGAGCAGGGCTTGCTTGGATCAGCATTCTTTGCGGCTCACCCAACGGTCGATCCCAGTCGAGTATCAGCGGTAATCAACATGGACGGAATTAATCATCTTGGCCGAACTGCAGATGTCCATTTGATTGGGGCTGGAAAAAATTCCATTGACGCTATCGTCGATCGGATTGCAAAATTTCAACAGCGAATAGTCACTCCGGATTTGTTTCCCGAAAAAGGTTCTTATTATCGCTCGGACCAATTCTCATTAGCCAAGATCGGCATTCCGGGGCTTTACTTGAATGCCGGAACGCGAGTCTTGGGAAAGCCAAGCGGGTGGGGTGAAGAACAACTGAATGCTTGGATCAAATCTCGTTATCACCAAACCAGCGACGACTATGATCCGAATTGGAACCTAGAAGGAGCCGTCGAGGACACGCAGTTGCTTTTCTTCATCGCTTGCGAAATCGCGAATGCCCAGCAAATGCAAACGTGGAACCAGGGTGACGAGTTCGCATCGCTCCGAAAGGAGCAAGACAAGTAACTCGCTAGAAACCAACGTCAGGGCGAGCATGAAATCATTTGTAGCTGCGTCTCTCCGAGACGCAGGAACTTCGCTGCTAAGAAAACTTCACGTCTCGGAGAGACGTGACTACGCTTTTATTCAGGGGCGGTGGTTACTTTGTATGAGGGGACTTTGAGTCGATTACAGATATCCATCACGGAGACCACTGACTGGAAAGCGACTCGTTTATCCCCTCTTATGATCACGGTTTGATTCAACGGGTTGTTGATGACGGCTTGCTGGATTGCAGATTCGGCATCGTCGATTTTCATATCGACACCATCGACCACGATACGGCCATCTTCGCCGATTCCAACGATCATGGTTTGCGGTTCCAAAGTCATCGGCATGGCGCTTTTGGCAGCCGGCAACTGAACCGGAAGCTCTCGATCCTCGTTCGCGAACTTGGCAGCGACGAGGAAAAAGATCAGCAAGATAAACACAACATCGATTAACGGCGTCATGTTCAATGCGTCCAACGTGCGACTCTTTTTCAGTTGAACCGGCACGGTTGTAGTCCAAATTTGCTAGGGGAAAAAAGGTCGGTCTACCAGGCAACAACCGCAGGCTTACGCCAAGCGGCTCAGGAACAGATCAGCCGTCTGGCGTCAGCCTGCGGTTACTAACGCTCAATTCGCATCAACATAAAACTTACGAAAGAATCATGTCGTCAACGGTCTTCTTGGATGGAATCATCGGAAGCACGTGCTCTTGGTAAGGAACTTGAACATCCAAGACGTACGCACCTGGGTGATTGATCATCTCTTCCAAAGCGGCCTTGAGATCCGAACGCTTGCGAACGGTCCCGCCACCGCAACCATAGCCTTTGGCGATTTGAACAAAGTTCGGATAACGCTCTTCGACGAACGAGTGAGCTTCGGTCTTGCCGGTTCCGGAAGCTTCTTCGTGATCGATTGGACCCAAATAAGTATGGGCTCGGTTGGCTCCTTCGAAGCGGTCTTCCCACTGCACGACCATCCCCAAGTGCTGGTTGTTGAGCAGCAAAACCTTTACGGGAAGCTTTTCGCAGTGCAGCGTAGCAAGCTCTTGAATGTTCATTTGGAACGATCCATCGCCGTCGATATCAATGACCAGAGCGTCTGGGTGAGCAGCTTGAACCCCCATCGCCGCTGGTAATCCAAAACCCATCGTGCCGAGTCCGCTACTGCTAAGCCATTGACGTGGCTTTCGGAATTGGAAGAACTGGGCAGCCCACATTTGGTGCTGACCAACGCCAACTGTGACGTAGGTTTCGCGGTCCTTGGTCATTTCCGAGAGGGTGCGAATCGCATGCTGCTGAAGGATTCCATCAAAATTTTGGTCATAGGTAAAAGGATGCTTTGCCTTGAGTGCAAAGCATTGCTTCTTCCATTCGGAGATGTCCTCAGGAGCTTCTACGATTTTATTTAGCTCGGTCAGCGCGAACTTGATGTCACTACAGACGGAGATATGAGCCGTCTTGTTCTTGTTCAGCTCCGAAGGGTCGACGTCAACGTGGATGATCTTCGCGTGCTTCGCAAATTCTGAAAGCCGACCCGTTACTCGATCATCAAAGCGGACCCCTAACGCGATCAGCAAATCGCAATCGCGGACCGAATAGTTCGAGTAAGCCGAACCGTGCATTCCGAGCATGTCCAATGAAAGCGGACCATCGGCTGGATATACACCCAATCCCATGACCGTCATCGTGACTGGAATGCCCGTCTTATCAGCGAGCTCTCGAAGTTCGGCCGACGCTTCTCCGGTGATGATTCCACCACCACAATAAATGATGGGTCGCTTGCTGTGCTTAATTGCAGCGGCCATTTGACGAATTTGCTCTGGTCGCGCGTTGGGTCGCTTGGTGACTCGGTATCCAGGAAGATTCATCGGAACATCCCAATCGACTTCGCACTTGTCCATCTGAACGTCTTTGGGCAAGTCAACCAAAACTGGGCCAGGTCGACCAGTAGTTGCAATGTGGAACGCTTCCTTCATCACCCGAGCAATGTCGTCGGTCTTGGTGACGAGGTAGTGGTGCTTTGTGATGCCTCGGCAAATTTCGACCATCGGAGTTTCTTGGAAGGCATCAGTACCGATGACGTCCGTGGGAACTTGACCGGTGATTGCAACGAGAGGGATGCTATCCATTTTGGCATCAGCAATTGCGGTCACTAGGTTTGTCGCTCCAGGACCACTGGTGGCCATGACAACGCCAACCTTGCCTGTCGATCTAGCAAGGCCTTGGGCAGCAAACGCACCGCCTTGTTCGTGTCGTGGAAGAATCGTACGAAGCTTGTCGGCGTAACGAGTCAACGCTTGGTGCATGGGCATGCTGCAACCGCCGGGATAAGCAAATATTGTGTCGACCCCATGATCCACAATCGACTTCACCACGATCTCAGCACCCGACATGACGGTGGTGCCCCGCACATTTTTCAACGAATCCTTTTGCGAATTCTTCTGCGGATTTTTCTGGGGTGCTGATTGAGTCGACATTCCTAATACTTCTCCGTAAATCATTTTTTGCGGCTCGTCCAACAGGAGGATTGCCGTAGTAATTCCCAAGAAGGGAATACAATAGAATAAGTGAAACCCCCTTTTCCTTCAACTCTCGGAATTCTAGATGCGTGAGACAATAGCCGTTGCAATCGGCGGAATGTTCGGGTCAGTCCTAAGATACTGGGTCTCTTGGGGGCTGGAGCAGCGGTTAGGAGGCTTTCTGCCTTGGGGAACACTTCTGGTGAACGTTGGCGGATGCTTTGCTATCGGCGTTTTGTGGGCATTCACCCAGCGTACCAATGCAATTAGTCCGATTTGGGAGCTTGCCATACGCGCTGGTTTTTTGGGAGGATTGACCACTTTCAGTAGTTTCGGGCTGGAAGTGATAAAACTGGGACAATCGGACCGCTGGCAATCGGCCGTGGTGATTGTCGTCGCGAATGTAGCACTCGGGTTGTCTGCCGTGTGCTTGGGGCAGTCGCTGGGGCAACGGTTGTAATGGAAAACACCCTCCATCGGCCGACCCGCTTTTGTAACTTGTGCAAGTCATCTGA
>JAIYDQ010000334.1 GCA_027487375.1 Planctomycetaceae bacterium | reverse complement strand
TCACCGCCTTAGTTGGAAGCTGATCTGCTTCATAGCGAACTAAACGTTCGTATTGTTTTGCCAAGACGGATCGTTCTCGAGAATAGATTGGCTAAAACCATTGGATTCGAATGCATAGCTCTTCGATCCGAGCCCATGCTTGAGGTTTAAGTTGCATGCCAGGAGCGGTGATCACGTTCTCTAACTGCTCGTACCAAAATGCTAATGTTTGAGGGCTTGGGGACACGCACAAAAGTTGGGCGGAGCCAAGTTGCTGCGTTTGAGTCTGAATAGGGTGTTTTAAACATCACTTCGAATGCTGGGAACAAACATTGCCCTCGCTGCGTCCGGAACTGTGCTACCCAACCGAGTTCTCCAATGGTGGTCTTAGGACAAACAGTGTTGCCTTCTACTTGATCTATCGGTTCTTCGATGTCATTGATTGTTTAACTACTTCAAGTAACCGGAATGTGCGACAGGGCAGCACAACATTCAAAAAGTTTCGCAAGAACCTAAAAAAAATTGCAAATTCTTTTGTTATTCTTTAGACTCATCTGAATGCGATTTTGCACTATTTTGAATTAACTTTTAGTTGTATTGGAGTGGGCAATGAAGCGTCAATTGAACAAGGGTTTCACGCTCGTAGAATTGCTGGTGGTCATTGCGATCATTGGTATTTTGGCCGGCTTGCTTTTACCGGCGATTCAGCAAGCGCGGGAGGCTGCTCGTCGTATGTCTTGCAGCAGTAATATTCGTCAGTTTGGAATTGCCTTGCTGAACTACGAGTACACGTACAAGCTTCTTCCCGCATACGCGGCTGGTTTTGGATATCAAAACCCACGGTCTGGAATGACCGAAATTGGGTTGGCTCCCCACGTAGCGACATTGCGATCCAACGGTGACGCCTATCGGATGGCCGGAGACTTTTCGGGATTGGTCGGGATGCTTCCGATGATGGAGCAACAATCACTTTACAACAAGATCGACTCGGGCTTTAGGCAACGGGTAGGAGCGAGCGCGACCGCAGAGAATCTGGGGCCTTATGGGCAAATCGTTGGAACAACCGAATGGCGCGCTGTATGGGAGGCAAATTACAGCCCAACACGGACGCAAATCGGCTTTTTCCGATGCCCTTCCGATCCGGGCAGAATGAACCCAAACGCTGCAACAGCGGCTGCGAGAAGTAATTTCGCCTTCAATATGGGAGACGGAATTGTCGGAATCATGAGCACTAGTCTCGACCAAGACAACACACGGGGACCTTTCCCACGAGCATTACAGTTATCGTTGGCTTCAGTAACAGATGGTACCTCAAATACGATCATGTTTGGCGAAATTTCGACGATCAATGGAGGCACTGCTTCGTCCATCGGCGGTAATGGTTCTCCGGCACAGAATCCGCAGATACAAGGCCGAGCAATTATCGGGATTCCTAACGAGACGGCGCCTGGATTCGCCACCAGCGGAATCAACCAAGCTTCGGTAAGTGTTTCATTATGTAGGCCAACGACACGTGGCGGAATCTACCCAACTGCAACAACCGGGGCAACTTTGTTTTCGAGCACTGCAGGAATCTCCTGGATACGTAGCGTACACGGCCGAACAAGCTTCCAAACGATTATCGGTCCCAACGGCGCCTCTTGTATCAATATTGGCTCGGCAACCATTAATCATGATGATCTGTCGTCAGCAATACGGACGGCGGGCAGCTACCACTTTGGTGGTGCTCACGTTGTTACTTTCGATAACTCGGTCAAGTTCATTCCGAACGAGATTGATACAACCAATACAGCACCAGGTGCTGCGGCTGCTGACTACTATGCACCCGGACGACAAAACAACACCGGTCAGACCCGGAACTGGAACAGCCCGTCTCCATTTGGCGTTTGGGGCGCGATGGGAACACGTGGCGCGGGTGACGATGTCGCTGTCATGCCAGGGGCTTGATGGTGTGCGACCACATCGAATTTCCCTGTGAACCTCAACGTACCTTCCGGCAGAAGGTACGTACCGCTTGCCGAGCGGTTCGTAGGAACTGAGACAGATCCAGCCAGCGGGGAACGCTCTGGGGACACCTGCGAAGTACCAATGCGGCAACATTGCTGGCTACGGGTTTGGCTGCGTCTTCTGGTGCTTCCTTTGCCCGCGAATAGCGCGGATCTACACGAATAGATTGGGGGGCAGGCCAAGTTCATAATCAATTCTTGCCAGCATTTATCCGTGCTCATTAGCCCCATTCGCGGGCAAAAGATTACACCGCCTTAGTTGGAAGCTGATCTGCTTCATAGCGAACTAAACGTTCGTATTGTTTTGCCAAGACGGATCGTTCTCGAGAATAGATTGGCTAAAAACTTTGGATTCGAATGCATAGCTCTTCGATCCGAGCCCATGCTTGAGGTTTAAGTTGCATGCCAGGATCGGTTATCACGTTCTCTAACTGCTCGTACCAAAATGCTAATGATAGTGCCGTAGCGACTTGATCGAGTTGCTGCACCAACTCTAAACTCACAGAATCTCTTGTTGGTAAAGCCATCGCGTAGCTGTCGAGAACAGACTGCCATCGGGGATCCTTAGGCAAAAGAAAACTTGATACACAACGCACTAACTCTAGGATTGGCCAATCGATTCTCGAAGCACCAAAGTCGATGATTCCTGAAACTCGCTCTTGTGTGAACAGAATGTTTTCTCGCCATAAGTCTCTCATCAACCAATGACATTCGGGTGGGCGATCTTGGATCGAGCGTAATAGACGTACCCAAGAACTCGATTGGTCCATCACCAAGCGATGGGCCGTTTCAAATCCTATCTTGATCGAATCAATGTGGGGTGTGCCGACGAAGTTCTGCATCAAGCTTTCAGATGTTTGCTCAGCAACTTTTGATCTCCATCGATCTATTCTGTCGATTCTTTCTTGGATTCCTTTGCATCTGCGAGTCGTGACTCCGATTTCGCGACCTGCCCGATGTAATGCAGATAGACATGCAACAACTTGATCAAGCAAGTCTTCCGAGACCGCTTCGATACCGTCGAGCGATTCGCCAGACATCCACTCTTCGATAGTCCAAAAGCCCCCGTCACCCGAGATAATGAACGTGCCATTCGCCCAACGCTTGGGCTCGGGAACAAGAGTTTGTTTCTCGCTAAGCTTTCTCTGAAAGTTGAGAATGTCATTCAGTTGTTGAACCGAGTACGTATGGTCGTTCCAACAACGGATAGCGTACTGGCGATCGTATAGAGGATCGGCATGGCGAACATGCCAAACTCGATTACGACTGAAGCCGCCGGAGATGGTTTCGACTATGAAACTCTGGGTACTGCATGAGCTGATAACGCAAGAGCCATCAGTAAGCGGGATTGATTCCAAAACGAAGGAAGGAATCATGGGTCGTCGTTT
>JAIYDQ010000179.1 GCA_027487375.1 Planctomycetaceae bacterium | reverse complement strand
GACTAGATAAAACTGCTTCCAGATCATTGGCTTGACAATCAAATTGATGGAGCCCGTTTCGTCTTCAAGGGTCACAAAGGTGATTCCCTTGGCTGTTCCGGGGCGTTGTCGCAGCACAATTAAGCCAGCGACCCGAATGAATCTTCCGCTTGGGATCGACGCGAGCATGTTCGCTGGGGTGACTCGGAGCCGATTGAGTTTTTCACGACAGAAGCCGATTGGATGGCCGCGAAGTGATAGACCTGTAGTCGAATAATCGGAGTAGACTTCTTCGATATCGGTCATGGGGCGAAGCGTTTCCGGTACGAGATCATCGTCGTCGGTTGAAGATTGCTCGAATAGCGGTAGCTCTTTACCAGATCGTTCCAGTCCAAGCGACTGCCAGTACGCGGCTCGCCGATTTCCGGAGATCGAATCAATTGCACCACTGGCTGCAAGCATAGCGATGACGCTACTGCCTGCACGCGTTCTAATCGATAGATCGTTAGTGTCACGATACGGGCCTGCGATCTTGCGCTGCTCGACAATCGTACGAGCGATGTTTTCGCCAAGCCCGGATATCATCCGAAGTCCGAGGCGGACACTGTGAGGAATAGTTTGGCTCTCTACGTTGGGGTTTTTTTCTAGCGTACAATCCCAATCGCTTTGATTGACATCCGCCGGTAAGCATTGCACTTGATGATTCTTTGCACATTGGACTAACTGTGCCGGCGAGTAGAAACCAAGGGGTTGGCTATTGAGCATCGCAGTACAGAAGACTTGTGGATAATGATGTTTAAGCCAGCAGGAAACATAAACCAATAATGCAAAACTTGCCGCATGCGACTCGGGGAATCCATATTCACCAAATCCGCGTAGTTGCGTAAACACGTTCTCTGCAAACTGATCCGACAGTCCACGTTTACGCATCCCGTTCAAGAGTTTTTGCTTGAATTGATCGATCACTCCTGGGCGTCTCCAGGCGGCCATTGCGCGCCGGAGCTGATCCGCTTCGCCTGGAGTAAAGCCTGCTGCGACGACGGCCAATCGCATGGCCTGCTCTTGAAAGATGGGGACTCCGAGTGTCTTGGCGAGGACTTGGCCGATCTCGGGAGTAGGATATTCCGGTTGGATTCCAGTGGCTCGTGCCGTGAGATACGGATGAACCATCTGACCTTGGATCGGTCCGGGACGGACGATTGCTACTTCGATAACAAGGTCATAAAAGCATCGGGGCTTCAGTCTTGGAAGCATGCTCATCTGAGCTCGGCTTTCAATCTGAAAAACGCCCAGCGTATCGGCTCTGCAAATCATATCGTAGACGGACTGGTCTCCTTGTGGAACGTTTGCAAGTGTGAGCGATCTCGCATAATGGTTTTCGATCAAATCGAAGCTTTTATGGATTGCTGTCAGCATTCCCAACGCTAAGCAATCGACCTTCAAGATGCCGAGTGCATCCAGGTCGTCCTTGTCCCATTGAATCACCGTGCGACCCTCCATCGACGCGTTTTCAATCGGGCATAGCTCGCACAGAAGTCCGCGTGTCATGACCATACCGCCGGTGTGCTGCGATAGGTGTCTTGGGAATCCGATCAAACTTTCGACAAGATAGAGAAACCGCTTTCCGATGTCGGATGTCGGATCGATACCGGCTTGCAAGCATCGTTCAGACAATGATTCGCTACCACCACGACCTTCCAAAATCTTCGATAAGGCATCGATGCGATCAAGCGAAATTCCGAGTGCCTTTCCCGTATCGCGAACCGCCGAGCGGATGCGATAGGTGATCACGGCAGCAGTCATTCCAGCACGTTGACGTCCATATTTTTCATAGATGTACTGCAGAACCTCTTCACGACGTTCGTGCTCGAAGTCGACATCAATGTCCGGAGCTTCGTTGCGTTCTCGGCTGATGAAACGCTCGAAAAGCAGATCCATCTCATTCGGGTCAACGCTTGTAACGCCCAAGCAAAAGCAGACAGTGCTGTTGGCTGCTGATCCACGACCTTGACAGAGAATGCCTCGTGAACGAGCGAAACGAACCAAGTCCCATACGGTCAAGAAGTAGGCTTCATATTTCAAGTCACCGATCAATTCAATCTCATGTTTGAGTAGATCGATAATCCTTTGAGGAACACCGTTTGGGTATCTTGCAAGTGCTCCATTCCAGGCCAATCGCTTTAAATATTCGAGAGGTGTTTTTCCATTCGGAGTGGACTCGATTGGGTATTCATATCTCAATTGATCTAACGAGAATTTGCAGCGACTTGCAATCTCCATTGTCTTTGCAATGGCATCGGGATGTTTATGATAAAGATTCGTAAGGATCGATCGGCTTCGAAGTGCATGTTGAGCATTACTTGGACGCATCGCAACAATCTCATCAACCGTCGACGTGTGTTTGATAGCGGTAAGAAGATCATGCAACAGCATTCGTTCCGGCGAGTGATAGAGCACATCACCTGCAGCAACCATTGGAACTTGCGATGCTTGAGCGAGTCGAGCTTGCCTGGCAAGTTTCATTTGATCATCCACCCCAAGATGAAGGTGCGAAAGTAGGTAAGCGCTGTCGCCAAAGGCCTCGCGAAACGTGTGTAGCCAACGAAGCCAAATGGAATCATCTGATGGATCAAATCTTGCGGGTGGAAGCGAGTCCTGTGACTGGGATGATGAAGAGGACGTTCTTCCTGAGCCGTAGTTGCTAGCCTCGGGTGCCGCCGGGGAAATTGTGGCCCTGTCGAAACCCGTGGCTAGCGCCATCGGCTCAGGTTTTATCAGCCCTTCCTCCGGCTGCTTCAAGATCATGCCCGCGATCAAACCTTCGCAATGCTGAAGAATATCTGACCAGTAGATTTCGCACTCGCCTTTTTCTCGTCGAGATCGTCCCAGTGTGATCAGTTGGCACAAGCGACCATAAGCGGCACGATCCGTTGGCCACACAACCAGTGGCGGTCCGTCTTCGGGAACGATTTCAGCTCCGACGATGTATTGGATGTCGACTTCTTTGGCGACCGTGAAACCGCGCACTACTCCAGACAATGAGTTTCTGTCGGTGATGGCTAGGCCGCGATACCCGAGCGATGCTGCTTGTTCGACCAGTTCTTCCGCATGCGATGCGCCTTCAAGAAATGTAAAGTTCGACTTGCAGTGGAGCTCGACATACTCCATCAGACATACCACTCAATATGGCGACGCGACTTTCGATCGAGCGTTCGCGTATCATCGATTCGATAGCGTCCGCCGTTGGAGTCAACGATCATGACTTCGAAAGGACTCAGTCGACGTATGTCTTCTTCGCTCTTTAAAACGAACTTGGTCTCACCATGATTGGTCAGCACATGCCATTCGCACGGTTCGGTGTTTCCCGAAACAAATAAAACTCGCTGAATGCGCGGAACGAAATCTCGTAGGGCAAGCTCTTCGCGAAGCAACTGCTGCAGTTCGATTGGGTAGTCGGCGGGGTTCTCGATGCATGCTACTTCGCGACCATCGGAAGCGGTGATTGATATCCAACGACCGGGTTCGCTGATCGGGAAGAGTGGCGTGAGAATAATGTTCGAAATAGGAGTCTCGTCAGCACTCACGAAAACCAATCGGCCCCAATGATCTCGAGTGAGGCTGATCGGAGGAATTGCTGCTTTCGAATTGGCATTCACAGTGGTATTCATGGTGAAATTGCCTCCGAGATGACTGACGAGTCCTGCTGCATTTGTTGCTGGGCTTGATGGAGCCGTGCGTAAGTACCATCCAGGCCGAGCAGTTCATCATGCTTTCCGATTTCCGTAATTCGACCCTTCTCCATAACGACAATTCTGTCTGCTTTTCGAAGCGTGCTCAATCGGTGAGCGATCGCAATGGTGGTTCGGCCTTGGACCAGGAAGTCGAGTGCTTGTTGAATTTCGCGTTCTGTTTCTGTGTCCACGGCAGAGGTCGCCTCGTCCAAAATCAAAATGCGAGGGTCTGTTAAAAGTGCTCGCGCGATCGAGATTCGCTGCCGTTCACCACCTGAGAGCGATTGCCCGCGTTCGCCAACCAGGGAATCGTAGCCATCGGCCAATCGCAAGATAAAGTCGTGCGCTCTGGCTGCTCTTGCAGCGGCGACGATTTCGGCTCGCGAAGCATTCGGTCGACCGTAAGCGATATTGTCTGCGATGGATCCGAAAAACAGAAATGGTTCTTGAAGGACAATTCCGATATTGGATCGATAGTCCGAGATCGGGTAGGACCGAATGTCATGACCATCGACCGAGATGGATCCGCTGGCACAATCGTAGAATCGGCAGATTAAGTTCACGAAAGTACTCTTACCTGCGCCGCTTGGCCCGACCAATCCAATCATCTCACCAGGTTTAATCGACAGGTTGACATCGGTGATGACTTGTCGAGTTCCATAACGGAAGCAAACGTTACGCACCTCGATTGATCCTTCGACTCGGCCTTTTGTCTTCGTGCCAACCGGGATTGGTTTCGTGGCTTCGGCAACGCTGGGGACGCGATCAAGTATTTCAAAAATGCGGTGCGTGGAGGCTGCAGCTCGTTGTGCATGAGCCAGCATGCGACTCATCGAATCCAACCGAGTGTAAAGCCGACCGATGTAAGCTACAAAAGCCGTCAACACACCAACAGTCATATCGCCATTGGCTACGCGATAGGCACCGAATGCCCAGATGATCAGTAAACCAATATCTGTCAGAAAGGTAATGATGGGAGCGAAAGCCGACCAAAGCCAGTTGACCCGCGTGTTCGCCTCGTAGACGTTTTGGTTACGCTTTGCAAATCGATCAATCTCGCGACGCTCTTGAGCAAAAGCCTTGACCACGCGAATCCCTGGAATCGTGTCAGCTAGGACGTTCACCATTTCCGCCCATGCAGCACTGCCTCGGGCGAATCCCTGTCGAAGCTGAGTGCGAACGTATTGAACTAGCCAAGCGATAAGTGGGAATGGAATCAGGGTCACCGCAGCCATCATCGGGTCGATACTAATGAGTATCGAAGCGGTAAGTACGATCATGATCAGGTCGGTAACGAAGTCGAGCAGTTGGAGCGAAAGGAAATCACAAATGCGCTCCGTATCGTTGCTCACTCTCGCGATCAAGTCGCCCGTTCTTCGGCCTCCAAAAAATTCGAGCGACAAGCTTTGAAGATGTTCATAAGTCTTGTTGCGAAGATCGGCGGATATCTTTTCGCTGACAATTGACAATACATACGTTTTGATCCACGTGAAAATCCATGCGAGGATGGCTGCCCCGAACAGGCCGCCGATGTACCACGGGACAAGTTCGAAATTCTTTTGTGGGATCAAAATCTTATCGATCAAAGGGATCGTTAAGTAAGGCGGCAACAGGCCCACAGCGGTGCTTGCAAGCGTCATCGCAAATCCAAATAGGATGATTCCCATCCGAGCCTTTGCGAACCGCATCAATCGCCATAGTGAGCGAGTTGTATCCGGGGCTGCTTCGGGCGCGCAATCTCGACAGGTTGATTCGCCTGGTTGCATCGTCCCGCCACAAGAAGGACAGATCGATGCCTCTGGTTCCGCGAGGACTGCAATCGTGCTTTCGGGTTTACCAAAGGAAAGCCGACTTTTGGTTTCGATCGACAGTTGCAGTTTTAGAGCACGAAACTTTTCGACGAAGAGTCTGGCTGTTGTAAATCGGCCTGCTGAAAATCGTAGAACGTACAGTCGTGAGGTAGCCCCGAGCATCTCGATCGTGCCTAGCCCGATTCGATCGACGAGCACTAGGTCGACAACCTCTTGAACATTCCACGCTTGGATGACGAAAGATTCGGAGGGATTACGGCTATGTGAAGCTGTAGCACGGCTACCAACGATCGGATTTCCGCTGGGCGACTCGCCCGAATCGAGGGGTGCGACGACCAAAATACGTCGGCTGGTCAAAATTACGTAGCTCGAGACGTAGCTGAGCCGAAGCGACAGATCGGGTTCGAGAACAAAAATCGGCAACTCATCCGGTTCCAGCGTCGAGCGAATCTTGTTTTGTACTTCTTTCGGCAGCTTTGCAAAAAGTTCTAAATCCGATTGCGTTCGGGCTTTCTCCTCGTGGGTGACCAAAGTTCGACTATTTCCTGGCGCAAAATCCGCCGGCGGATTCGTTTCCGAAGTAGGCTTCGATACAGAGTTTTCGGAGGACAATTTGAAGTCAGCCCTGAAACGATGGACGAGCAGAAGAGAAAAGAATTTTCAAACGTGGGACCGCTGAAAATGGCGAGCCGGAACGTAGTTTCGACTGCTTACTCCGGTTGTACCAAACGCAGCAGGTACGCCCTAGTGCCATTCAATGAAACTGCTTTTGAAATGTCGTCAAAAAATGCATCAGAGGTGCGATTTTGACGACAAAGAAAAGAATACGCTAAGCGATCGAAGAATTGGTTTGAATGTCTGGTGAAATTTTCAAAAGCTTTCAATTCCACGCTTTCCTGGCAGCACGGGCGGATTACACTTTCTTTCGTTAGCTTACGGCCTAGAAATTGCACTAAAACTAGTTTGGTGTTCGGTATCCTGCCTCTCCGCAACGGACGAGCACCAAAAATCCTTTCTAACGTTGCATTTGGATTGGCAACATAATTTACTCGAGGAACACATGCGTATTTTGAAGGTGAACAAGCTTCGCGGCCCAAACGTGTGGGCGAATTTTCCAGTTTTGGAAGCTTGGGTAATCTTGGAAGAGTATCAGGAAACGTCCTCCGAGATGATTCCTGGATTTAATGAGCGGCTCAAAGGCTGGTTGCCATCGATGATCGAGCATCGTTGTAGTGAAGGCGTTCGCGGTGGCTTCTTTGAACGTCTGCGTCGTGGCACGTATATGGGCCATATTCTTGAACATGTGACGCTTGAACTTCAGTCCCTTGCTGGAACACCAGTTGGTTATGGTCGTGCGCGGGAGAGCAATGTCGAAGGAACTTATCGCGTAGCAATCGAATACAAAAATGAACAACTTGGATTGGCTTGTTTGGATGTAGCGTTCAATCTCATTGTTGCGGCTGCGCAAGATCTACCATTTGATATTCATGCAGAAGTTGCCAAGCTTCGAGAGCTCGCTTACGAAGTTTGTCTAGGTCCTAGTACGGCTGCGATCGTCAATGCTGCTGTCGCACGAGGTATTCCGTATCATCGATTAAATTCGGGAAGCTTGGTCCAACTCGGCCAAGGTATCAAGCAGCGTCGCATTTGTACTGCAGAAACGGATGCGACCAGTGCAATTGCCGAATCGATCGCTCAAGACAAAGAGCTTACTCGAAAGCTCCTTCGAACGATCGGTGTTCCGACCCCCGTTGGTCGCGCGGTTGATTCGGTTGAGGATGCTTGCGAAGCAGCCGAAGATATCGGCTACCCAGTTGTGGTGAAGCCGCAGTACGGTAACCATGGCCGAGGTGTTGCTACGAACTTGCAAACACGCGAACAAGTCATCGCGGCTTATGCGGCTGCACTCGAAGAAAGCAGCTCGATCATCGTCGAAACGCATGCTCCCGGAGACGACTATCGACTTTTAGTGATCGGCGGAAAACTGGTCGCGGCGGCTCGTCGGGAACCTGCTCACGTAATCGGTGATGGCGTATCGACGATCCAGCAATTGGTTGATCAAGTCAATCAAGACCCGCGACGAAGCGATGGTCACGGGACCGTATTGAGCAAGATCAAGATCGACGCGATTGCATTGGCTGTCTTGCAAGAACAATCCGTTGCACCGGAGAGCGTCTTGGAAGCCGGTCGCCGCGTTTTGATTCGACGAAATGCAAACCTCAGCACAGGTGGAACCGCTTCGGATGTGACTGATTGGGTGCACCCAGACGTAGCGAGACAAGCCGTTGAAGCAGCCAGAGTAATCGGATTGGACATCGCCGGTATTGATGTTGTCGCACAAGATATTACTCAGCCATTGCAAGGCCAGCGTGCAGTCGTCGTCGAAGTCAACGCTGGGCCAGGATTGCGAATGCACCTAGAACCATCATCTGGTCAAGGCCGTCCTGTGGGTGAAGCGATCATCGATATGATGTTTCCAAATCAAGACAACGGCCGCATTCCGGTGGTCGGGGTTACAGGTGTCAATGGAAAGACCACAACGACTCGATTGATCAACCACATTATCGCAAGTACTGGCAAGAAGACCGGAATGACTTGCACAGATGGTATCTATGTTCACGGTCGCAGGATTGAATCGGGCGACTGCAGCGGTCCTCAATCTGCGCGAACGATTCTCGCGAATCCGATTGTTGAAGCGGCTGTTTTTGAGACTGCTCGTGGCGGCATTATCCGCGAGGGACTTGGCTACGACTACTGCGACGTAGGAGTCGTAACCAACGTTGGTGAAGGTGACCACTTAGGGTTAAACGGAATAGATACGCTCGAACAATTGGTGAAAGTAAAACGATGCGTCGTTGAAGCAGTATCCAAGAACGGAACAGCCGTTCTCAAAGCGGATGATCCCTTAGTTGCAGGGATGGCTGAGAAGTGCCGTGGATCGGTTGCGTTCTTTGCGATCGATGGGGAGCATGACCTCATCATCCAGAAGCGTATCGAAGGTGGTCGTGTGGCGTTTGTCCGCGACAATGCGATCATGCTTGCTGAAGGTCCTAGTGAGTTCCCGCTTCTGGCGCTCGATCGAATTCCGCTAACGCACAACGGTCGAATCGGATTCCAAGTGGAAAACGTTTTGGCAGCAACTGCAGCTTGTTGGACTCTGGGAATGCCATGCGAGCAGATTCGACTTGGACTTGAGTCGTTCTCCGCTCACATGGATAAGGTTCCCGGTCGGTTTAACTTGATGGAAATCAACGGTGCGACAGTGATTGTGGATTACGGCCACAACCCATCCAGCCTTCAAGCAATCATTCAAGCTATCTCCCAATTCCCGCACGCTCGAAGGACTGTGATCTACTCGGCAGCCGGAGACCGTCGCGACGTAGACATGATCCGACAGGGTGAGTTGCTGGGCGATGCGTTTGATCGAGTGGTTCTGTACGAAGATCAATATCTTCGAGGTCGGGAACCGGGCGAGATTTCGCGGCTGTTTAAAGAGGGAATGGAAGGCCGAAGTCGTGTCACGGACATTCATGAGATTGCAGGCTGGCAAAATGCCGTGAATCATGCCCTGAGCCTCATTCAACCGGGCGAACTGCTGGTCATGCAAGCCGACGTAATTGATGAGACGATGCAGTATCTGCAGCGACAACTCGAGCATCAGTCGGTTGGCCGCGAGATTAGTCTGGATGTCGCCATCACTGGCAAGGCTCCGATGGCTGCGGTACCAGTGACCGAGCCAACCAAGCTCGTGCAGGATTAGGCTCTTTTCTAAATCGTTGTTCATGTAGCTGCGTCTCTCTGAGACGCAGTCAATTCGCGTCTCGGATAGACGCGACTGCCTGTTTATTGACGAGTTCCTGGCTTTTCGAGCGTTTCGGGTGAGGGTAAGTCGCTGTTGTCTGCGGTTTTGCCCTAACAAAGTCTTGTTCGCTAGATTATTCTTGGGGGTTCGAATTTCTTTGGCTTGACGGCTAGGTGGAATTCGATTGAAGCCGATATTTGCCGGCTCCCCGAATACACTTAGAGAATCAAGTCGCCAAGCGGCGTCCCGGAAACCATGAAAAGTTCATCTACATCTGCCAAGCGAGAAAAAGCGGGCCCTCAAGAAAAAACAGTACCCCTCAGCGGCGAGCAAAGGCTCAATAAACTTCTGGCCGCCGCTGGTCTAGGAGCTCGACGACAGGTGGACGAGCTGATCGAGCAAGGCCGCGTCGAAGTCGATGGCAAGATCGTGGAGCAGTTCGGCATGAAGGTCGACGCCTCGGTCGCAAGAATCACTGTCGATGGTACTCCGCTCAAAAAGCTACGCCCCGCGTACTTTGCACTTCACAAGCCAACTGGCGTGTTATGCACAAACCGCGATCCTCAGGGACGCTCGCGTGCGATCGATATGGTTCCCGGTCATGAGCGGCTCTTTCCAGTAGGTCGGCTGGATGCCTCCAGTGTTGGTCTGCTTCTACTGACCAACGATGGAGAGCTTGCCCAGCAGTTAACGCACCCGAAGTATGGAGTGCCAAAGACTTACTATGTGGTAGTGGCTGGTCAGATCGAACCAGACGAAATGAAGCGACTGCGTCGTGGTATCTATTTGTCTGACGGTGTTGCACGAGTTGACTTTGTCAAAATCAAGAAGGTTCGAAAAGGTTCAACGGAGCTCGAGATCACACTTTCGGAAGGTAAGAATCGCGAGATCCGTCGTGTGCTTGCAAGACTTGGGCATAAAGTCGTGACACTGCGACGGTTGTCGATTGGGCCATTGAAATTGGGTGCGATGCCGGTTGGTGCTTATCGACCGCTGACGAAGGACGAAGTCGTAGCGCTTTATCGCGCGGCAGATGATGCGAAGAAGGCTCGTCGACAACGCAAAGAAACCAACGAGGAACGCGAACTTGAGAGAGAGCAGCGGGTCGCAGCAAAAGAAGCCAAACGGGCTCTCGCGAGTGAGCCCGTGGAATCGAGTTCGGAAGCCAAGCCGGCCGCATCGCGGACAAGTGCTTCGAAGTTGGGTGATGCGAAGCTTGGAAATGCGAAGGCTGGCGGCGCGCGTTCAAGACAACCGATGAAGGAAGTCGTTGATCGAACTCCAGCGAAGAAAAAATCCAAAGATCCGTTCGATTGGGATGACGACGAGTTGCTGCTTGCAAGTCCATTCGCAGCCAATCATCCGTCCGCCAGCTCTGATGAAGCCGACGACGATGACGATGGATGGGTGACTCCGCTGATGGCGGGTATGAACGAAGACGACGATGACGATATGCCTGGCATGTCCTTTCATCAGCGTTCCATTGAGTCGGATGCAATCCTTCTTCGGGATGGCGGGAACGAACGTATTGGCGATGTGATTGATTACGACTCCGATGATGAAACGGACTACGAATCAGACGAAAGCGGATCAGATAGCGGAAGACCCGCCAGACAATCACGCGGAAGAGGTCCAAAGAAATCACCAAAGCAACCAGCCAAACGTACCTATAGTCGAGGCGTAGATTCTCGAGGTGCTTCAGGTTCTGATACCCCGGCCCGCTACTCCAAGTCCGCGCGTTCTGCAGATAGACCAGCTGCGCGTTCGACTGGTCGTAAGAAAGGTGGCAAGAGTTTTTCAACTGGCAAGCGAGCTTCTACTGGTTCGCGGGACATCACGTCGCGATCTTCAGCAGGTGGACGTTCTTCTACGAACAGCAAGAAGTCGGGCGCAGGTTCAGGCCGCGATCGAAGCGATGAAACATCGTTCAGTAAATCGACCTTTAAAAAGTCAGGCTTCAAGAAGGCCGGTGCTAAGAGATCGCCTGCAGTGAAAAAAGGTGGGCCGAGAAGTGGTGCCACCACGAAGCGTTCATCATTCAAAAAGACTTCTGCCAAACGGAGTAAACGCAGCAAGCGTTGATTCTTGGCTGCGGCCATTCGCCAGGAATCGATTTTTATGAATCTGCTCGCTTGTTGGTTTCTGGCGGATTCAGCTGCTCTTCGCTCGGAGTTATTCCTAGGACAATGTCGAACTTAGCAAAATGTTCTCCCGTTTTGGATTCGGGGATCGGGAGGAAATCGGCTTCGAAAAGTTTGCGGTCGAACTTTCGAGCTGCATTCTTAAAAAT
>JAIYDQ010000518.1 GCA_027487375.1 Planctomycetaceae bacterium | reverse complement strand
GTATTAAGTGTCTTCTGCGGAACGTTGTCATCCGCGTTCAAGTACGCCGCAAAGTACTGGTACGGGAACTGCTTCGATCGTCGAATCTCCGACTCGCCAGCGATCCGGTTAGCGACGTTGTCAACCATTTCACGTAGGTCAGTCTCTCCGAGACTGACATCGGCGTCTCGGAGAGACGCCGCTACGCGAAACACATCGTGTCGCAGCAAAGTATTGAGATTCATACGCAGTGCCTGCGGACCCATTTTGCGAGCCAGCGCGGCCCAAACCGTCGGTCCCTTGGCAGTATCCGACAACAAGTCCCATCGGACGTTGTTGATTCCACCAGCGACGAGCGCTTGTGCTTCTTCGCTTTCCGAGTTGCGGTAGCGATCAGCGACTGAACCAAAAGAATTGTGAAGTGGGAAGTTCGAAGTTTGAAAGAGAACGATGGAAGTTAGTTTGAATTCGGAAGTTTGAAGTTTGAGATGTTGAATGTGTATTATGAAGAGCAACTTACCTGCTTGTATCCTAATACCTGTCACTTATTGTGCTGACTCGGCTATGCCAAAGAAGTGAGACAGCGCAAGCAGCGCGCCTGCGATGGCGACAACAATTGTGAGGATGATAACTTGCGGTGGTCCTAAAGCCGCGAAGACGCCTTCTGTGTAGTCGCCAACGTAGAGAACGACATACGCTACAAGCGAGATCCAAAAAACGGGAATTGAATACTTGGAGCGCAAAAGCAGAAGGCAACAACCAATCGTTCCGCCTAGCGTCCCAATAGCAAAGGCAATCGTCATCCAGATTGGATATCCCTTCATCACGGCTGCCTGTTCAGCCGTCATTCCTGCCTCCATCAAACTATCGGGCGTTGAGGTTAATGATCCAGCGAATTGAACCAGACCAAACACATTCCATGCCAGCCCAAGTCCGGCCACAATCCAGAACCAAGTCGGGCGTTTGGGTTTCGATGAAGCTGAATCAGAGATTGTCATTTTGATTTCCTTTTTCTAGTCTTTAGGGGACGCGAGAGTTTTGCTGGGAGCAGCGAGTTTGACGCTCCCTCCAATGGCATGACGCTCAAGAACGCCGCCTTTCGACACGCAGCGAAGATTTTTCTTGAAATTTTCCGAGACCAAACTTTTTCCAGATTTTTGGTGTCGATTGTCGAAATCCGTTGCTTGAGTTCGTCATCTCGGTGACGACACGATTTTTGGATGTCGTAGACACCTCAATAAGGGAGCGAAGACAATGAAGTTTGCGATTATGGTTTATGAAACTGCAGAAGACTTTTCGAACCGATCAGATGCTGCTGCACAAGGCGAGTATTGGGCGGCATATTCCGCTTATTCCAAAGCACTGAAAGAAGCCGGAGTTGCAGCAGGAGGAACGGCGTTGTTGCCACCTGACACCGCTACCAGCCTCCGTTCTCCTGCTGGGAAAAGGCATATCCAGGACGGACCATTCATCGAAGCGAAGGAGCAGCTTGGGGGGATGTTCTTAATCGACGTTCCTGACCTCGACATTGCGCTCCAATGGGCAGCAAAATGCCCATCAGCAGCGACGGGTGGCGTCGAAGTACGTCCCGTCTTGGAAATGGGTTAATCCGAAACGACTTGATATGTCGCTTACCAATCAAACGATCGAGCGAATCGGCCGGGAGTGCTATGGACGTCTGTTGTCTATCCTAGCGGCCAGGTCAAACGATCTGGCCGCCGCAGAGGATGCTTTGTCTGAGGCATTCGCCGAAGCATTGAATCGATGGCCAGAGGCAGGCATACCGGACAATCCCGAGGCGTGGTTGTTGACGACGGCACGTCGAAAGCGACTCGATGGATTTCGTAGATCAATCATTCAACAAGGAGCGATCGAACACATCGGGCATGCGATCGCGGGAGAGGAATCACGTCGGATCAGTTCGCAACGCGAGATGGACTCAGATTCAATGATTGAAATTCAGGATGAACGATTGAAATTGATGTTCGTGTGTGCTCACCCTGCCATTGAAGAAACAGTTCGAACGCCGTTGATGCTTCAAACTTTGCTTGGATTGGATGCAGCTCGTATCGCATCGTCAATGCTGGTTGCGCCGTCGACGATGGGGCAAAGGTTAAGCCGTGCAAAACGAAAGATCCGAGATGCGAAGATTCCGTTCCAAATACCAAACAAGGAAGATCTGGACACTCGGCTGGCTTCGGTGCTCGAAGCTATTTATGCCGCATACGGATTGGGGTGGGATGATCCGAGTTGTACCTCCGACGATACCACCAGCCTAACTTCTGAAGCAATTTGGCTTGCAAGAACGACTATTGATCTTTTGCCAAACCATCCTGAAACGCTCGGCTTATTGTCGCTTATGTTGTTTTGTGATGCTCGTGCATCTGCTAGGAGAGATGATTTCGATAGATACATTCCATTTGACGAGCAATCACTGGACAAATGGGACGTTAGAAAAATCGAAGAAGCTGAGGCGTTACTTCGGCAAGCATCGAAGATGGGCGAAGTTGGTCCGTTCCAACTGGAGGCGGCAATTCAATCTGCTCACACGTATCGCCGCCTTACAGGTCATAACAATTGGAATGAGATTCTTCATTTGTACGAAGGTCTGCTTCGCTACTGCCAGACTTTTGGTGCACTGATTGGCCACGCATTGGCTTTGGCTGAGACTGACGGCCCTCAAGCGGCGCTTTCGCAACTTGATTGCTTGGACCACGAGCGAGTTAAATCTCATTTGCCGTATTGGGCTGCAAGAGCCGAGCTCTTATCGAGGGCCGGTCGACTTGCAGAAGCCATTGAAGCGTTTAGCCGGGCAATCGGATTAGCCAGTGATCCGGCAGTTCGTTCCTTTCTGCAAGAACGTTCCAAACAATCGATCGCGTAAAGACTAGATTCATTGCAATTTTGAAAACACAAGAATGCTTTAATTCAAGCGATTTTCCGGAAGCAGGAACGCAGTGATTCGAACACTGTCCGAGAACTGGCTTGAGGAGTGAGGCTGGAGACTTGAGGAATTCCATAGTCTAAATAACCCTACAGTCTCAAGCCTACAGCCTCTATCCTGCTGAAGATCGGCTTTCAATCTGGACGCACTGGCTCCTTACGAAGCCTCATGGGGGTTTTAGACGGAGTCCGGTCAGCCTTCTTCGATTTGCAATCGATACTAGCCAATACGCAGTTCGTCCAAGTCGACTGTCCACCTTGAGCACGCGGAACAACGTGGTCAATCGTGAGTTCTTCGCTGCCGGGCTGCTTTCCACAGTATTGGCAACCCATCTTGTCACGCTTGAACAGGCTAACACCGGGTTCGCCAGCGTTTGCTTCGTTAGTACGGCCCATCGAGTCAACCTAAGTGTTACCTCCGATGTGGATGCCCATCCAAATGGATATTGCGGAGCGCATTCGCGTTTTGCAACACGATACTAACCTTCGATCCATCAAATCGTTCGGTCATTGTTGACCTTAG
>JAIYDQ010000010.1 GCA_027487375.1 Planctomycetaceae bacterium | reverse complement strand
CTGGAGGGGGTCGATTCAGCACAAAAGAAGATTCTTCCTTGTGGTTATGATGGTCGTCCCCCTTTGATGGACATTCTGGAGCTGATCCGAGGCAACAAGACATTTGATGAAGTTGCCCAGATTGTCGAAGCTATCGACAAAAAATCCGATGAGAATTCGTACGACCGGTTTTACGGCAATTACTATCTGGGGCTTTATTTGGATGCGTTAGGTCAGAAAGAACGTGCCGAAGTTTTTTTGGTGAAGGCAGTCGATGAAAAACTTCCTGGTTACATGCCTGATGCGGCTCGAGTTCACCTGGATTTGCTTCGAAAGGGAAAGCTGCCAAAGGGTAAGCAATAAGTTACCGAATTGGTTGCAAATCATCGATTGGTTTTGCCATATCATTTCATGTTATCGTTCTAACTTGGTCTGAATAACTTGGTCTTTTCTCAGGATTCGGTTACAGTTAAACCGGTAATGCAACGGCTTTGTTTTTCATTGAAAGAGTGTTGAATTTGATGCCGATCCTCATCGCGAATTGGTTTGATTGGGCCGTAGTTGCCCCAGATTGGCAAACGTCAGTGGCGCTAGTCATCGTTTTTCTTGCTGCCGTAGCGATGGTTCCTCGCGTCTTAAGGTTGATGTCGACGCGTCCCGATAACGGTGGTTGCGGAAATTGCTCCGGCTGTAAAAGTGGTTCCGGGACGACCCCGCCGATAGTGAATATTCAGTTAAAGCAAAAGTAAAGATCCATGGCGATATTGGAGCAAACTCTCCGGCGCGACATCCCTTGGAAAATAGCTACATCTCGCTCAACGCCACGATCATCTCTGTGCCCTCCGTTCCTCTGTATTTCATTTCCATACTTTGGAAACACAGAGGCACGGAGATCACAGAGGAAACGCAGGTAATTAGCAACTCTAAACCGTAAAAATCGCGGCGTTCGGAGATAAGTTTCGAAAGCAAAGTTCGATTCATCAAGCCGGTTTCTAGGCGGAACGTTACGATAAACTTCTCAATGCTCGCTAATAGCCAGTGAAGCGAAACGCTCGCTGAATTGAACTTGCGATGAATAAAATGAAAGCATATTCTCCGCCCGACCGATAAACATTTTTACCACGGATCGGAATTTTCGTGCAATCAAAGCAATCGCTTCAACAAGAGTCGCATGTCCAAGAGTCCAATATTCTAGGGCAATTCATTCCGATCCATTACCATTACAACATGCTGCTTGACGAACAGCGCATGGAAGCATTTCGGAATGCGATACAGGCCGTTATTCGACCGGGAATGCGAGTCGTCGAGCTTGGTGGAGGCACTGGAGTTTTGTCATTTCTGGCAGCTCGATGCGGTGCAAAAGTTTGGTGCGTTGAGCGTAATAGTGAGCTTGTTGAAGTCGCACGCAAAGCGATCCGAAGCAATGGATTCGAATCCATGGTCACCGTGATCCACGATGACGCAACTGATTTCATTCCCCCAGAACCAGTGGATGCTGTCATCTGCGAAATGTTGCATGTGGCATTATTACGGGAAAAGCAAGCGCAAGTGATCAGTGCGTTTAAAGATAACTATAGATCACGTTTTGGAGATCGCTTGCCGCGTTTCCTTCCAGAAGCATCGGTGTTAACGTTTCAGTTACTCGAGTATCCCTTTCTATTTTCGGGCTATCAGGTTCAGGTTCCAGTCTTTCAGCAGCCGACTCCGAACCAAGTTGGTATCGAGTTGTCGGAGCTTCAAACTTACGGACAAGTCATTTACGACGAGTCTATTCCGATGCAATTCGGATGGTCCGACAAGGTGACGGCTAGTCAGTCGGGCCAGCTGTCAGCGATTCGATTCATTACGCAAAACTTGATTGCAATCGATACCCAAAAGCAGCTTTCGTATCCATGGCCCAATCAGTTTCTTATCCTTCCAATTGATGAACCGATACTCGTTGAAGAAGGGCAAGAGGTAGCAATCGATTTTTGTTACCGCGCCGGCGAGAGCTTGAATTCACTTTCTGAATCTATTCAAGTAAATCAATCAGCTCGCAGTGTCAGACGCCGCATCGCTGCGTAGAGCTGACTTGAATTGTGGGGGCATATTTGCGATACATTATTACTTCATAAGCAAGCTCGGTCTGAATCAATGTTTCTGGTTGGCGACCGGTAAAATGACTTTCTGTGCATGTGTATCTAGTTCGGCATCGCCACTTTGCGCTGGAATACAGGCTTTAGCCGCTTTTGGAGCATCCCAGGTGCTCAGCGCCTAAAGGCTGGACTCCAGCGCAAAGCGGTGCTGTTCAATTAGTTACTTGTTTTGTTATCCGCTGGACTGGGATCGTAAATGCCGACAGGAAAGCCATCTGTGATTCGGCACTCAAGTTCGTTTGTTCTTGCGTTTCGCGTAACCATCATGGCTTGGATATCACTTTGAAGTGATGCGAATTGCATTCCCTTGTTTAGTCCCATCACGCTAATGGCTGTAGCGGCTGCGTCTGCATCGATACATTTCTTCGCGATTACCGCGACAACAGAAGGGCCTGGAACACCAATACCGGTCTTGGGGTCGACGATGTGGCTGCGTCGTACACCATTGAATTCATAGAATTGCCAAAGGTCGCCCGAGGTGACAATCGAGGCGTTAGAAAGGTGGATTCGTCTCAGAGGTTGATTCTCGTTGTTTTCGTGCCCTGAGATGATTTTTGACTTAGAGGTTTTTGCAATTGGTGCGACTTCTATTCGCCATCCAATCCTGTCAGGTGGCGAGTCACCGCATCGGATGTCACCGCCTGCGTTAATCAAGCATCGCGAGAGGCCATGTTTGAGCATGATGTCGAAGGTTGCATCGATAATGTAACCTGCGGCGATTCCACCGAGATCTATCGACACACCTTGCTTTTCTATGGTGCCTGCTTGGGATTTCTCATCCAGCGAGACATAACGCCAACCGCATAGACTTACTGCTTTTGCAATTTTGTCCGGACTAGGGGGCGATTTTGATCGTCTCGCAGCACGCCACATTCGTGTTATCGTTCCGACGGAAGCGTCAAAAGCTCCATTGGATCGTTGATACCAAGACTGGCTCGCGATAAGCACGTTCCATAAATCTTTGGACAAAGGAGTGGGCATCGGAGCGTTCTTCACGAATAGATTTAGTTCGCTATCCGATTCGTAGTCAGTCATGATTTTGTTGAGCCTTTCCACTTCTTGCTGGGCCTCTTCGAAAGCCTTAGTCGCCTGTGCTTCGTTGGGGGCATAGGCGATGATCGACATGGTCGAGCCCATGGCTGGGAAAGTAGTCTCGTAACCTTCCAGAACTTCGGTCACAAGTTTTGGGGGGAGAGCTGACTTTGGGGGGGATTCTTCGGCCGCCGCACTCCCGAGCAACACGCATAAGAAGGATAAAAGCGTGACGGGAACCGCCCTTGAAAGAGAAAACTCCGCGATTTCAAATGCACGGAATAGGCTTTGAGTTGGGGAATGCATTGATTGTTGTCGGCGTACGAGTCCAGTTCAGGGTTGCTTAGAGGAACTATTCAGTTTACGCTCAATATGGATTTTGGAGGGGCAATAGCCGCGGGGTATCAAGATTAATTGATCGAAGTAGAACTCAATATGTTAGCAAAGTATTCATTGAAATTCACCGTTTTTTTCCTGTGCGGACCAAGCTTGATTGTTGCGGCGGACGTGGACCGAGACCCGCTTCCAGTTGAGAACTCGTCGGCAGCGACTCCTGCAGAGATGAAGCCTTACCGAGAGTTGATCGAGCATACCGATGCAAAGTTAGATATGGTGCCGATTCCGGGCGGTAGGTTCTTGATGGGGAGTCCGGAAAGCGAGGCTAACCGCAAAAGCGATGAAGGGCCTCAACGGGAGGTGGAGGTCGCTCCGTTTTGGATGGCCAAGTACGAGATGACCTGGGACGTGTACGACGTCTGGGCTGCGGATTTGGATCTGTTCATTCGTAGGCAAAAAAGTACTGAACCGAACAAGCGAGATATTCTTGCCGATGTCTATCAAATCAGCCAACCGACGAAACCTTACATGGACATGTCTTTTGGAATGGGAAAACGTGGCTACCCGGCTGTGTGTATGACTCAGCATGCGGCGAGGACCTTTTGTAAGTGGCTTTCTGCTAAGACCGGGCGCTACTATCGATTGCCGACTGAAGCCGAGTGGGAATACGCGTGTCGAGCGGGCACAACAACCGCATATTCATTTGGAGATGATGCAAGTCAGTTGGAAGATTACGGATGGTTTGCAGATAACAGTGAAGAGGAAAAGTATTCCAAAGTAGGAAAGAAGAAGCCCAACGCGTTTGGTCTTTTTGATATGCACGGGAATGTCGCTGAATGGGTGTTGGATCAACACGACCCTGACGGGTACCCTGGGCTGGCGGGAGCAACCAAGAGTAATCCACTGGCGATACCGGAAACACTTTATCCGCGAGTCGTTCGTGGAGGCGGTTTCAATCAAGATGCTGCGTTACTTCGAAGCGCATCACGGGAAGGTTCTACGGAAGATTGGATCGCTCAAGATCCGCAAGAACCTGTTAGTATTTGGTATCTCACCGATGCCCTTCATGTCGGGTTTCGCGTTGTCCGCCCCTTGACTGAACCAAGCGAAGAGGAAAAAGCGGCGAAGTGGGAAGCATCATTACCGGTGATGAAAGAGCGACCAGTACCGTTAGACCGTGAGTAAGTTGTGACGATTAATCGGATTAAAACATTGGTGCCGATGAACCTGTAAAAATGAGAGCTTTGTGGAGAAAGGGCCAAGCGGAATTTTTGCGCAGGTCCCTTCTTGAGAGGTAACCTTCGAGGAGGCATTTTTTCAGTCCTCGTTTCGATATTATCTCTGTCTGCAAATCACTCTCGTTTCTCTGGCTTTGTGCCGGGGCCAAATTATGTCGCAACTTGATAGTTCTTCTGGCTCGCCAAACAATCTACACGCCGCAAACACACCGAATGCAGATTCGACTGTTCAAGCGAAGGCTAAGCTCCCTCGTTTCCTGGATGGTGTTGAGCGTATTTCGATTGTCTTGCTCTATTCCTTCTTCTTGAGTCGCATGTTTGGTGCGTATTGGCAGACGGGCAACATTGGAAACTTGGTAATGCTTGTGACTGAGTCGATCTTGGTGGGATTCGTTTTGTGCCGAAAGGCAACTAACGATTTGTCGCTTCGATTTGGAGATTGGTTCTTGGCATTCGCTGCGACGAGTCTTCCACTGCTAGCGGTTCCCCAATTGGGGCAATCGCAATGGCCTGTATGGAATGCTGTCGCAGTAGTTTTGACTTTTGCAGGATTGCTAGTCCAAGTCCTCTCAAAATTCACACTGGGAAGACGTTTTGGTGTTGTCGCTGCAAATCGAGGTATTTGTATCGCGGGGCCGTATCGTTTGGTGCGTCACCCGATCTACATGGGCTACCTGATTTCCCATATCGGGTTCTGTATGTTGAGTCCGGCAGTGTGGAACCTGGCGCTATTCGCGACGCTTTATGCGCTAAAAATCCCCCGGATTTTGGCGGAAGAGCGTTTGCTGAGCCAAGATGCCAAGTATCGCGATTATCAGAAAATTGTCCGATATCGGCTGGTTCCAGGGCTTTTCTAAGTCACTTCACCGAGTGTTTTGGGCGGTCTGTCGGGTGCGCCCTGAGGCGACGGTTCTATTGCCTGACCTTGTGACTTGGCAAAAATGGTGAACAATAGACTAAGTTATTGTCGCGTGTCCAATATGATCGATTCGGTTGCCACCGAGATCGACAAACCGGTTAGAGGCAAAGAGTGGGCTTCTAATTTGGTTTGATTAGTTTGTACACGGAAGCGTTTCTTAGGAATTGATGCAATTGCCTGAATCTCATTCGTCAATGGACTCCTCTTCTAACTCGTCAGATTCCTTAGCGGGAAACTCGCTTGGTGAGCCACACGATGGCGTCTCAGTGTCCGCCGATGAATCCTCCCCAATTCTTATTGATGAAAACCCCAAAGAGCTGACCGCGACGGGAGGCGGAGGCGTTGTCATCAAGCGATTGGGAGAGTCGGTAAAGTATACGGCTGTCTTTGCCGTGATGCTTTTCGCCCTTTATCTTGTTCGGGTCAAGAATCAAAAGATGGGGATCACTTGGAGCGATGTTCAAAACTCAATAGCCACGGTGTCATATGGTAGCATCGCAATTGCAGTGGCTATTACCATTGCAAATTTTTTCGTGCTCACTGGGTATGACTTGATAGCGGTTCGCTACTTGAAGAAGCACCTGGCGTTGCATCGAGTGATGAGTGGAGCGATCATCGGATATGCATTGAGTAACATACTTGGCTGGCTCTTTGGAGGAACCGCGGTTCGCTATCGACTCTACAGCAAATGGGGGTTCTCGATGGTCGAAATCGTAGCGTTCATATCCATCCTCTCGATGACCTTTTGGTTGGGTATGTTTCTTTTAGCGGGACTCGCCTTTGTCGCTTTTCCCGTTCACTTACCAGAAGAGTACGCCGACGAACTCATCCTCAGTCCAAAAGCGTGGGGTTGGATTTTTCTTGCGGTTGTCGGTTTGTATCTGATGGCTTCGGCGTTCTTGCGGAAGCCGATCCATTGGAATGAGTATCGATTTTCGCTGCCACCGCTTCGGTTGTCTACGATGCAGCTTTTGGTTTCTGCAGGCGATTTTGTGCTCGCCTCCCTGGTGCTTTATGTCCTTCTTCCGACAAGTGTTCGCGGTCCGGAGGCGATCAACTTCAGCACGGTCCTTGTGTCGTATCTGGCGGCGATGATTGTTGTGGTCATATTGCACGTCCCAGGGGGAATCGGTGTCTTGGAAGCAACTATCCTGCATTTGATGCCGTCGCATGCTGTGGTTGAAGTTACAGCAGCATTGGTTCTTTACCGGGTTATTTATTATCTGATTCCAGGTGCCTTCGCAGGCCTGCTTTTTCTCTACATTGAACTGACTACCCCCAAAGAACCACCAAAGTGAGTGCCCAGAGTGACTGATCACGGGCTCATCCCAGAGCATCACCGCGAGTCGGTTGCTTCCGCGAAACATGCGGTTCACGCAATCGAAAGGTTTGCGTTGCTTTTAGTGGGCTCCGCGATGCTGGGTGTGTGGTTCATGATGTTTCTGAGGACGATAAGCGATTACTCATCGCTGTGCGAGCTCGCGTGTCATCCGTCGCTACATCTGTTTGCCTTCACCCTTCTTTTGCTCGATGTTTCTGGACTGTTGTGGATCATTCGACGACATTCCAGCTTTAGTGGTGCACGTTGGAAGCGAAGGTTTGTTGCTTTAGTTGTGCCTTTCCTGTTTTATGGTTGGGTGACAGCACCTTGGCGACTCTTGCCTCTTCGCAACGATCAGATCACCGATGGAGCAATCAAAGTTTTGTCGTGGAACGTCCAGATTGGAAATGACAATCCCAGCTACGTTCTGGAGCTAGTCAAACGTGAGTTACCAGACGTGCTTGTGTTGATCGAAGTGACACCATCGATTGCAGCACAGATCGAACCACTTAAGGATCTCTACAAAAGCCATCTTATCAAAACGCATCGTACAAGTAGTGGAATCGCAATCTATTCGAATCTCCCAAACTCAGAATTCAAGACGCTCTATCCGGGGGATCTACCGATGCCCGCAATTGAGTTAAACGCAAAAAGGTCATTTGAGGGAAGCGTGAATCCTAAGCCTGATTTGTCGATACTCGGGGTACACACTTTTTCACCACAGTTGGATGACGGATCGAGAATCGTAAGGCGTAATCAGCAACTTGCCGGAATCGCACAATGGGCTTCTGATAAATCGGCCGATGCAGTGGTAATAGGTGACTTCAATATCACGCCATGGTCACCGCCGTTTTGGAGGCTCCTAAGTGAAGGAGGATTGATTGATTCGACTTGGTATCGCGGTTACTTTCCGACCTGGCCAGCTGGTTTGAACCTGGGGGCGATCCAGATTGACCATGCTCTCGTGAGTAAGAATGTAAAGGTGCTAGAACGCCGCGTTTTGCCTGACACGGGGCTTTCTGATCATCGGCCTATCTCCATTACGATTGACTAGTCAACATCGAGTGCACTGTGTTCGCAGGCTGTTTAAAGCGGACCGGTTATGCGGGTTGTAGCGACTAGATAACTTTAGACGTCTCTGCTTTTCCATGGTGGATCTTGCTTTGCCACCCATGTTGCGAAAATGCAACCTAGGTTTGCTTCGTGCATCAAAGGTGCTTCGCAAATCACTACTGTTCATATCCATAAAATTCAGATGACGGCTAAACCAACACTTCTCATTCTTGATGACGATCGATGGCTTCTTGAATCCATGTGCGATTGGTTAAGGAGCGAAGACTTTGAAGTGCATGCGGCGTCTTCCGTTGCTCAAGCGAAACGAATCTTAGATCAATCAAAGATCGATCTTGCTTTGTGCGACGTTCGATTAGAAACCGGCGACGGGATGGATCTATTGCGATGGGCTAAGAAGAAACACAAGCAAGTTCCGGTCATTATGATGACTGGATACGGAGGTCCCGAGGCCGGCGCGGAGGCAATAGCTGCTGGTGCATTTGATCTTCTGACGAAGCCTGTTATCGACCAAGAACTACTTCTCGCCTTTAATCGAGCCCTCGAGCAAAATCAAATTGCGCAGGAGAATGAACAACTAAAGGCACAACTGGATAAACGCTTTGGCATGGAAAACATCCTTGGGCATGACCTGAGAATGGCTCGGATTTTCGACACGATTGATTCGGTTGCTGACGCTCGAGCGACCGTGCTCATCACAGGGGAAAATGGAACCGGTAAGAGTATGATCGCGCGGGCCATTCACCAGCGATCACGCCGTCGAAGTCGCCCTTTCATCGAGGTTGCCTGTGGAGCGCTTCCCGATAGCTTGCTTGAAAGCGAACTTTTCGGTCACGTTGCGGGTGCATTCACCGGAGCAACCACCAATAAGGTTGGGAAGTTCCAGCTGTCAGATTCAGGTACTTTATTTCTAGATGA
This sequence comes from Planctomycetaceae bacterium, assembly GCA_027487375.1. Classification (GTDB taxonomy): domain Bacteria; phylum Planctomycetota; class Planctomycetia; order Pirellulales; family Pirellulaceae; genus JAIYDQ01. Next base: position 1,606 of record JAIYDQ010000010.1, on the reverse strand, counting down.
AATTGGAACTGCTTCTCAAGCCCTGCAAGTCAAATTGTTGCGAGTGCTACAGGAGCTTCAATTCGAACCCTTGGGGGGGACCGAAACGGTCTCGGTTGATACGCGTCTCGTTCTCGCGACTAACGAGAATCTCGAAGAGCGAGTCGCAGAAGGTTCGTTTAGACAAGACCTATACTATCGGATTAACGTGATTCGAATCGAGTTACCAGCGCTTCGAGAACGTCGCGATGATATTCCATTGCTAGTCGAGCACTTCCTGCAGTCGGCTTCCAAAGAGTTTGGAAGAACAGTAGATGGATTCACTCGAGAAGCGATGGATCACTTGGTGAATCATTCGTGGCCAGGCAATATTCGCGAACTCGAGAACGTTGTACAGCGGGCGGTATTGCTAACCAAAAAGCCCGAGATCGACGTAGACGTATTGCCACCAAGCATGATTGGGAAAATACACAACACGACGATGAGCCGAAGTGCTGATTGCGCGAGTGCTCTTCCGGTTCGTTCAAATCTGGGACTCGCAACAAAGCACGCAAACAAGTCGTTGGAAACCGCTACGAATTCTTGGAACGGTAAAACGCTCAGCGAAGCCCTTGAGGAGCCAGAACGACAAATCATTCTTGAAACGCTTCGTCAACGAAACGGAAATCGCAACGAGACAGCACTTCAGCTCGGTATAAATCGAACAACACTTTACAAGAAGATGAAGAAACTCGGACTAGAAGACCAACCGCTTTCGCTAGATCGAATTTTGGGTTGATGTAGCAACCGATTGAGCACGATAACCATGCGTAGGCTAGGCTTCCAGCCTGTCGAATGCGAAACCGCCAGGCTGGAAGCCTATCCTACAGCAATCTGGCTAGCTACAGCTACCAAAGCATTGCTCTAGAAGTCAGCCGTTAATCTCGCGAGTTTCCCCCCCTGCCCTCGCCCGAATTCTGTTGGCCGCCGTTTTGGTTCGGTTGGCCTTGATTGTTCTGGTTCGCGTTAGGATTTGGGTTTTTCTTTGCGCTCTCAAGCAAGGCTTTGAGTGCCTTCTCCATGGACTTGGTTGTGGGGCCGTTGCCGTTGAGTTCTAACACTTGAACGACTCCGGATGGTTTGGCGGCCATATCAAGTTCCGTGATCATGTCGCAGATGACCTTCAGAAAATCCTCTCCTTCTGCCGAGACAACGATAGTATTTGTAAGTGTGTCTACTCCTAGAGAAAACTTCCGTGTACTGCTTCCCGTGTCGCGTTTCTCCTCACGACCTTTTCCGCCTTGCTCGGAACCTCGATCGAATGCTTTGTCATTTTGACTTAGAAAATCGCGGTACGCGTCCTTGATTGCTTGTTCAATCGCTTCCGCCCGCGAGTACTGAATCGGAACCAGTTTTGTGTAGCGAGCGTCCTTTGCTTTCTTGGTGTCGGGCGTGTCCCACAATTCAATCAACTCTTTGATCAACTGCCGTTCCGCATTCGATGCTCCAATTGCTACGATTGTGTTCGTGTCGTTATCGGAGATAAACCGCATCGCTCGCTTTTTGCCGAGCTGGGGATCTTCATTCTTTTTCTCGGGACTTTCATCAAAAAAGAGAAAGCGAAGAAATGAGTCTCCATCGTTGTCCT
>JAIYDQ010000450.1 GCA_027487375.1 Planctomycetaceae bacterium | reverse complement strand
GCAGCACCCCTTTCCGGTGCGAATGATTCAGGCCTTGAGCAATGTCGCTAAAAATCTCCACAGCACGATGCACGCCCAATGCTCCACGCTGTCGCAGCAGATCGTCCAACGAACCATTTTCAAGGTACTCCATCACGTAGTAGGGCGGTTGGGCATCCCAACCAACGTCCAAGACTTGGACAATGAATCGATTGGCCGACATGGCAACCAGGTTTTTCACTTCACGAGCCAGAAGTGACCAATTCACACCTGATTTGTGAAGATAAAACTTCACCGCCACCGATCGCCCCGTGTTGGTATCGACTCCGACCCAAACTTGCCCAAAGGCCCCTTGCCCAAGCAAACTTTCCAAACGGTAACCCGGAATTTGTGCCGGTGGAGTCGTTGCACGGAGACTCAGTTCTTCGGCTAACATCTGTTCGCCGACCGTCTGTTGCTGGGTATAATCAGTAGACATTCGAACTAACTTCTAAGCCTCGACCACGCATTCCGCCACCTTCTCTATTAGCTTACTCGAAACAGCCCAAGAACTCCAAGAGAGTCGCTCGAAGTCGTTTCAAAGACAGCATAAATATCCATCTTACTTTGTCGATAAAGACCACTTTGCATTTGAGAGAAATTTTTACATCGCGAAAGTCAGCCTCCGATCATCGATGCTTGGAGCGTGCCTTGATTATCCCAATCCCTAATAGTCTTCCCAATCCGGTTCTGCGATTCGGTAAGTTGATCGGTAAGTTGATCGGTAAGTGGTTCGTCAGTCGAAAGCTGTTCCAAGTCCCATCCGACGCAAGAGCCTTCGCAGGATGGAACTTCCTTTTTGGAACAAAACCTACAACCGGGGTTCGACCGGTAAAAGCAACTAAACCTTCCCATGAGTGTCTTTTGCTTGGTGATACTGGGGCTAGCGTTTTGTCAAACATAAAAATGGGGGTATCTGAATTCGAAAGGATTCATAAGTCCGTGAAACCCCAGGAAAAAGCAGATTCTTTCAGTTACCTTGCGATATCTGCGACAAGCCCGAAGCCCTGCTTGGAATTGTGCCGAAGCACTGGCTCCAATGGCTCCGTGGGGAAACGCACAACGCTTGTTTTTATTTTGTTGGGCGTGATGGTGTTGGCTTCGCCATTGCCTTACCCAATACGAGCAGAAGAGCCGACACGTTCGATACCTAATTTGTCTATCTCCGAATTTGTTCCTGTTCCCCAAGTCAAACTTCCGCGAACCGATATTCAGCAAGCCAAGTTTCCAGCCGTCGACGTTCACACTCACTTCTTCGTTCGCTTTCATCACGATCCCGAAAGCCTGCGAGCCTATGTTCAAGTGATGGACCGAAACAATATCGCAGTCAGCGTTTCACTTGACGGAACTCTTGGCCCACGCTTGGATGCTCATCTTGCATACTTGTGGACAGAATATCGGGATCGCTTTGTTGTCTTTGCCAACATTGACTGGGAAGGAAACCAAGAATCGAAGCCTGCTTCCCCCGCACCAGGCACGCCACTTGGACGAGAGATCGAGTCGGCACCAAAATCAAACAGCACGGCGAGGAAACTTGCATTAGACGAGCCCGGCTTTGTTCAAACAACAATTGAACAGTTGCGATTCGCGAAATCAAAAGGGGTCAGCGGGCTCAAGATCTTCAAGCAGCTTGGTTTGGTCTATCGACATTCCGACGGTAGCTTCGTTGCCATCGATGATCCACGATGGGATCCTATTTGGGAAGCGTGTGGCAAACTGGGGCTGCCGGTCATCATGCATACGGCTGATCCAAATGCGTTCTTTGAACCTATCGATGCACGCAATGAACGTTACGAAGAACTTTCGAGGCGCCCTGAGTGGAGCTTTTACAATCTCGGCACTCCTTCACGCTCGGAACTTCACGAAGCCCGCAATCGAGTTATCGCCAGACATCCCAATACGACTTTTATTGCGGCTCACTTTGGTAACGACGCGGAAGATCTCGCGGAGACCAGCAAGTGGCTCGACACCTACCCAAATCTTGTAGTCGAGTTTGCTTCGCGAATTAGCGAACTCGGACGTCAACCTCGTACTGCACGAAAGTTCTTCGAAGCTTATCAAGATCGCATCATGCTCGGTACCGATGGCCCATTCCCCGAAGAACGACTGCGAGCATATTGGCGTTTTCTGGAAACTCCGGACGAGTATTTCCCATACTCTGAAAAGTCACCGCCTCCGCAAGGGCTCTGGAGCATTAGCGGCATGGAGTTACCAGAGACCATTCTTCGCAAAGTCTACTTCGAAAACGCATGTCGCTACATCCCAGGTGTTCAAGAAAAATACGATGCGTTCACCAAAAAGTAATCCCGGAATCTTCATCACTGGTTCCGATACGGAGATCGGAAAAACGTATGTTGCGTGCGCGATCGTTCGCTCGCTTGTGCAAGCATCCACCAAAGTCGGCGTATATAAACCGCTCGCGAGTGGTCTGACGGAACTGGAGTCCAGCGATAGTTATCAGTTATGGCTGGCTGCAGGCAAGCCTGGACAATCACATACAGAAGTCTGCCCGCAATCGTTTTCGCAACCACTTGCGCCGATGATTGCCGCGGAATCTGAGAACAGAAGCATTGACACGCAAAAGATAATCCGCGGTTTCGATTACTGGCGTGAATGTTCAGAATTCGTGGTTGTCGAGGGTGCCGGTGGGTTGCTTTCGCCTATGGCTCATCGGCTAAACAATGCTGACCTTGCAGCACAGCTTGAATTACCCATTGTTGTAGTGGTTCCAAATCGGCTGGGTTGTGTCAATCAAGCCATGCTCGTCCTGGAAGTGGCTCGAGCTCGCGAGCTATCGATCGTTGCCGTGATATTGAATCAAACGCAAAACCAAGCCAACGATCTATCAGTTCAAACTAATTTCGATTTGCTTCGTTCAACGATGAACGACTCCGAATTTTCGGATATTGCCCTTCACCGCTTCGCATACGGACAGCAATTTCTAGAGATCTTCGGTAGATAACAAGAATGCTGTTATCTCCGCGGTTCTATGCGTCCTCCGCGACTTGGCGTTTCAAAACTTATTTATTAATAGAGATCACTACCAAGGATAAAAGCGATACCGCTTTTCGGCACTTTGATCGGAACGGTAATTTGGTGGAAGCTCTAAAAAGCCATCGCTTTGAGTCAAGGCTACGATATCTCCTGAGCCCATCATCGGCGTCCATTCACACTCGCCCGAATCGTTGATATTACAAAGTCGATAATGAATCAGATCGATCGATGCGATCGAAACTTCGGGAGCAGGCAAACACCAACGGATTGAATCAGCCATCGGAAGCCCTGCAACCTTTCGCATCAGCGGAACCGCAATTCGCCGCGCGGTCACTGCAACACTGATTGGATTGCCAGGAAGCCCGCATACCATCTGGCCCTTCGGACCAACAGCTCCAAGCACCGGCTTTCCAGGACGAATAGGAAGCCGATGAAATTCGATTCGACACCCCGACTGCCGGATCATCTCTGGAACGTAGTCGTAATCACCCATCGATACACCGCCGGTAAGCAGCACAACATCCGCTCTTGCAAGACCATCTAAAATACACTCTTTAAGTTCCACAGGATCATCGCCGACACTTCGACGCTCAATCTCACCGACCCACGGTTGCTGCCTGAGAAACTGCTCGAGGTAGGGACCATTGGAATCTCGGATCTGCCACGCTTCAGCTTTTTCTCCCATCCCAACAAGCTCGTCACCCGTGTTAATGATTGAAACACGAATTTTTCGATAAACAGAAATGTGAGGTGGGCCGAACGTTGCGAGTGATGCCATCGCTTTCGCAGATAAATAACTATGAGCACTTAGAACCAAATGTTGCACCGAAGCATTCTCTCCGCGTTTACGTATGTGTTGCCCCTGTTGGATTCTTTCGACATCAATTTCGAAATCGACTTCGTTATTCAATTCTCGAGAGCATTCGCGAACAATGACCGTGTCGGCTCCATTTGGCACAGGAGCCCCCGTAAAAATGCGAATTGCACTTCTGGCTGGCAACGACAGTGGTGGGCGTCCGGCAGCTGCAACCCCGGCGATTGGGAGTGGTTTGGCTAGAAAATCGCCTAGCCGAATAGCAAAACCATCCATTGCTGACACGTCCAAAGCAGGACTTTCGCGGTCGGATCGAATATCTTCTGCTACAACAAAGCCTGCCGCGTCAACGACAGGTAAAATATGCGACTCTACCGTTGACAGTGATTGTCCCAGTTTTGCAATGGCAGCGTCGACAGGATCAAGGGAAGGCAAATCGATCATTGTTTATCGTTAGGAGTTTCAGCGGGTTATATGCGATAGCTTGAACGTTTAGCATACCAGCAGTCGTATAGGCCAACAGCACCTTGCAGTAATGTGGATTAGGCGATTGTTTGGATTGGACGCATGCATCATCCTTCGACTTATTGTGACTTCCTGATCCCGGAGAGCATTGATAAGCACATTCCAAGAATTCAACTGAATTAAGCGAATATCATGAACAGAATACAAGAGCCGCGATGGCCTCGAACAGTACTGCGAATCGCCGCAATCTACAATTTGGTCTGGGGTGCGTGGGTGATTTTCTTTCCCAATCATCTTTTTGATTGGACTCAAATCGATCGGCCAAATTATCCGGGGATATGGCAGTGTGTGGGAATGATTGTCGGGGTTTACGGAATCGGTTATTGGTTTGCAGCAGACGATTTTCGGAGACATTGGCCGATCGTTTTAGTTGGCTTCTTGGGAAAGATCTTTGGGCCTATCGGATTTGTGCAAAGCGCGATGACTGGGGTGCTTCCTTGGTCCTGGGGGATAACAATCCTTACGAATGATTTGATTTGGTGGGTGCCGTTTGGTGCAATGCTCTACATTACTTTCAAAGATTGGAGCGATCCAAGGCGACGAGAACCCGGTGGTTTGCTAGACCGCGAACTTAAAAGTGTTGCACAAGTAAACCTGGAGACACTCGCCTCGGATGGTCGAACGCTGTCTGCGATTTCGCACTCGCAAAAGACGCTCCTTGTCTTCCTGCGTCATTCCGGATGTACGTTTTGCAGACAAGCCTTAGACGAACTACGAAAGCTGTCGCCGAAATTGGCAGGCGAGAATGTAATCCCCGTTGTCGTTCACATGGGTACCGTTGAAGAAGGCCAAGCGATGCTGGCGTCCCATAAGCTCGCGGGTACACTGCAAGTAAGCGACCCACGTTGCGAGCTCTATCGGACCTACCAATTGGATCGAGGGAAGCTATCGCAACTTTTTGGAATCGACGTGTGGTGGGCAGGCTTCAAAGCGGCGATTTTAGAGCGTCATGGACTTGGAAAGTTGGGCGGAGATGGCTTTCAACTCGGTGGAGCGTTTCTGATTCGCGATGATAAGATCCTCGACTCGCACAGATCCAGCAGCGCAGCAGACGCAACGCCCTTCTGCAAGTTAAACCTTTCGAACTGAGTTGCACGCCAGTAGGTCAGCCTCTCCGTAGGCTGACAAAAACATGCCAGCTGTGTTATTGCAAGACTGCGGAGAGACTTGCCTACATACTACTTGCCTGCGTGCGAATTCACTTGGCCAATTTAGCTTGGATCAGGGGTTCGATTAAGCTCGATCGAATCACCAGGAACCATTTTCTCGTTCACTGGATCCCAGGCCATCATGCGACTGCTCTTCCAGCTTTCATTCGCCATATTCACGGCGACAACGCCAGCCATGCCCAGTTCGATTGGGCAATTCAGTGGAACTCCGCTGCGCATATGGTCATGAAGGTTCGTGTGGTGAAGGTGTTGATCTTCGCCGCCCGTCTTCTTGTGTTCAGCGAGTATCTTGCCATCTTTGTCTTTGACTTCCCAGCCGGTTTTGGTGAAGAACAGAGTTGCTCGGTACCCCCGAATCAAGTGGTCGATACCAACGCGATTGCTCATCGTTCCAAGAACGTAAACGGTCATACCGCGAGGATACTCACAAATCATTTCGACGTTGTCAGGAAGGTCGCGTCCATCTGGCCATTGCCAAATCCCACCCATGCCGACGACTCGACGTGGGTAGAGCAAATCGCAAGCTTGCATAATTCGAGTAATTCGATGGATGAATAGATCGGTGCAAATTCCTCCCGAGTAATTTGAATAGCATCGCCATTCGAAATAGTGATTCGGATTCCAATCGATTTTTGGAGCACCAGCGAGCCATGCATCCCAATCTAAGTCGGCGGGCTTGGCTGCATGTTCAGCAACTTTTTCTGGTACGCGCCAAGGCCCTTTCTTCGCATCGTATCGTCGCACATATTCGATTTGTGCTTGAACCACTTGTCCTAGGATACCTTCGCGAATGACTTTGCGAGCCGTTATAAACGAATCGTCGGAAAGTCCCTGAACGCCGACTTGTAAAGCCATGCCGGTCTCTTTTTGCTTCTTCATTACCGCTTGCGCTTGTGGAATCCGATGCGTTAGCGGCTTTTCGCAGTAGACAGCTTTGCCTGCATCCATCGCTTCCATGGTAATGAAGTGGTGCGAATGCTCGGGGGTTGCAACGGTGACGTAATCGACTTCTTTCATGTCGAGCAACTTGCGATAGTCAGAGACCGCATGAGTTGCTTCGACGAGAGTCTTACCTTCTTCAGCGCGTGTCATCCAACAATCAGCAACGCCTACTGCAAGGAGATTGTTTGGCTCCTTCAACTTCTTGATGACGTTTAAGTGAGCAGTACCGATTACCCCTGCTCCAACAATCGCAACCCCAATGCGATCGTTCGCTCCGACGACTCGTCCATAGCTCTTGGCCGAAAGAGCGTTTGCCGTTGCTACTGCACCAGCAGAAGCGACGACTGATGTGAACGTTCTGCGATCAAAAGATGGTTTATCAGATGCGAGCTTTTCGGCAGGGATTTTTTCAACAGACACAGTGACGTTTCCTCCAAGAGTGCGAATACCAGTTCGTAAGCGAGTTGTTAAAATCTCGTTCCGAGTATACGCTGACTCCGCAGGAAAGTCTTCAATGTGAGTATGTTTATTTCGAAGTACGCTCATCCAAAGATGAGCGACCATCACCAACGACGAGGCTTGCTTTTCTGCTTCGTTTATTACCGAGCGAAAACGTTTGCAGGTGTGAGATTTTGTTGTAATGCTCCTGCGGTAACAACATCCGGTAGCGATCTTCGCTCGGGGGCAACCGCTTCGATGACGCTTGGTTGCGTTTGCGGAGAGTATCGTCGTCGAGTTGAACCGCGAATGGTTGTTTGGACTTTCGCAACATGAATTTCCGGTAGGTTGCGTGGTCGAGCTCGCGCTTCATCGATGAAAGGATTCCCTTGAGCATCCGGCTTCGGTGGGTCTTTGGGTGCCAACGGACTTTTAACCGGTGTCTCACCTCCGGATTTGATATCGGTAACCTTCTTGTCAGTCGCGTTTTCTTCGACTGGACTTGGCGGAACGGCAGGCTCACTTACAGGACTACTCTTGGTCCCAACAATGGCGTCTGCTTCGTTTGTTGATAACTCTTGAGTTTCGAGAGCTGCTGATGAGGAAGAAGCGGGTGAGGATAGAGATGAATGAGCGTGGATTTCAAAACTGTCCGTTTGGCACTGACAGCTAGAGGAGCCGCCGCACGAATCGCACGTAGCCTTTGCCCGGGAGCGAGGATTGATTAGCCGGCCCATGCCGTGTTCGAATTTGTCCGTCATTTTATCCAGGCCGGCCAGCAAGCCTTCGCCAATCCCTGGAAGGCTATAACGACGACCTGAGTACCCCGAACGTCCGCCGCAACCATCGCAGCCCGCGGCGTCGCAACTGGCCGCACAAGGCACGTCGCAGGCTGGGGCTTCGCAGGAAGGTTCGACGACTTCACAGCCGCAGGTTGAGATTTGCTGAGCGGAACACGGAGCAGGATTTGCTCCGAAGACTGCTGCGGCGGCCGCGATGGCAGAAGCAGAAACCCAAAATGATTTGGAGTTAACGCGAATGGATTTGAAGCGAATGCTCGTGGAAGTCTTCATTTTGTGGCGATCCTTGTGAGTGCGATATCCGACGGGAGTTCTTATCGAACCGCTATCCTCGGAATCCTCAGAGCTTTCGGATTATCAGGCACTGCTTGCCCGACGCGTATTTCTTGTGAGGATTGCCCATTTTGAAGTAGCTTTTGCGTGTGTTTAGTTCATCTGCATGACAAAGCCTCAAGCCGTAGTTACAATTTTGTCCGATCCTCTACGCTTTCAAGAATCGCTTGAAAAAGCGATCGTTTTTCCGACGCTCACTTTTGCTTAATAGAAAACATCTATGTCGAATGCTACTCGATTGACCGATCCCTTCGGAGCCCGTGATACCCTTTCCCTAGCGTCAGGCGACGTCGGAATTTATCGATTGAGCCGGCTTGAAGACCAGGGAATTGCTGCTGTTTCAAAGCTCCCGTACTCGATTCGTGTCCTGCTAGAGGCTGTTCTCCGTTCTTGCGATGGCTATGAAGTTACCCAAGAAGACGTAACCAACCTTGCCAAATGGAAGGCAGCCAAGCCGGACGAACTGGAGATCCCGTTTAAGCCGGCTCGTGTGGTCCTACAAGACTTTACAGGCGTTCCGTGCGTTGTGGATTTGGCTGCGATGCGTGACGGAATGCGTTCTCTGGGTGGTGACCCCAAGAAGATCAACCCACTCATACCGGTCGACCTAGTGATTGACCACTCCGTTCAAGTCGACTTCTTCGGGCAAGCGGATTCGCTTGCTCGAAACGTCGAGATTGAGTTCCAACGAAATAAAGAGCGTTACGAGTTTCTTCGATGGGGACAACAGGCACTTGATAACTTCCGAGTAGTCCCTCCAAACACCGGCATCGTTCACCAAGTCAATCTTGAATTCTTGGCGAACGTTGTGTTTAAAGGCAAAGACTTCAAAGGCGTCGTTGCATATCCAGATTCGCTAGTCGGAACCGATAGCCATACAACCATGATCAATGGACTTGGCGTTCTAGGTTGGGGCGTTGGGGGAATCGAAGCCGAAGCGAACATGCTCGGACAACCACTCTACATGTTGATGCCTGAAGTTGTTGGATTTGAGCTAACGGGCGTGCTGCCTCCCGGCTCAACAGCGACCGATATGGTGCTAAGAGTCACTGAGATTCTTCGCAAAGAAGGTGTTGTCAATAAGTTTGTCGAGTTCTACGGTTCGGGCGTCTCGGGGATGTCGCTCGCTGACCGAGCAACCATCGCGAATATGGCTCCGGAGTACGGTGCAACGATGGGCTTCTTCCCTGTCGATAACGAAACGCTTCACTACATGCGTCGAACCGGTCGAAGTGAAGAAACCGTCCAATTGGTTGACCGCTACATGAAAGAACAGGGGCTCTTCCGAACCGATGCTCCTTCTTCGATTGAATACACGAAAGTATTAAAGCTGGACTTGTCGACCATCGAACCATCGCTTGCTGGGCCGAAACGTCCTCAAGACCGAGTTCCACTGAAGACCGTCAAGACATCGTTTGCTCAAGCATTGACCGCTCCCATCGCAACACGTGGGTTCGGTCTTACTGCAGAACAACTTCCTGCGACCGCAACCGTTCACAACAATGGTCATACGACAGATATTGGTCACGGAGCAGTCGTCATTGCAGCAATCACTTCTTGCACGAACACAAGCAACCCATCGGTAATGCTTGGTGCAGGTTTGTTGGCGAAGAAAGCAGTTGCTCGCGGATTGAAAGTTAAATCCTTCGTGAAGACGTCGCTCGCACCTGGATCACGCGTAGTGACCGATTACTTAACCAAAGCTGGCGTCTTGGAGCCCCTTGCGAAGCTTGGTTTCCATGTCGTGGGCTATGGATGCACAACGTGTATCGGTAACTCGGGGCCGCTTCCAGAAGAAGTCTCTTCAGCGATCACGGCAGGGAATCTCGTCGCTGCAGCAGTACTCAGCGGTAACCGTAACTTCGAAGGCCGAGTGAATCCTCACACACGAGCAAACTATCTCGCCAGTCCCGCTCTGTGCGTCGCCTATGCAATCGCAGGGACGATGGACATTGACTTCGAAAAAGAACCGATTGGGACAGATCCAGACGGGAAGCCTGTCTTCTTCAACGAAATATGGCCAACGCAAGAGGAAGTCCAAGCAACCATCAACTCAGCCGTTCTGCCAGAGATGTTTGTTACGCAATACAAGACCGCATTCACTGACAACGAAGCTTGGAATAGCATTCCAATCACCCCTGGTGAGCTCTATCAATGGGATGAAGCAAGCACCTACATTCAACGTCCACCATTCCTGGAAGGCATCACCCTGGATGTTGGTTCTATCAAACCGATCACAGGGGCTCGTGTGTTGGCAGTGCTAGGTGATTCGGTCACAACGGATCACATTTCCCCGGCTGGTTCAATCACCAAAGATGGTCCGGCAGGTCGCTTCTTGCAAGAGAAGAACGTCGGTGTTCGCGACTTCAACAGCTACGGCGCACGACGCGGTAACGATCGCGTGATGGTACGTGGAACCTTTGCCAATATCCGCATTCGCAACCAAATGACTCCAGGGATTGAAGGAGGAGTCACAAAGCTTCTTCCTGAAGGCGAAGTCATGTCGATCTACGATGCAGCGATGAGCTACAAATCGAAGAAGACACCGCTTGTGATTCTTGCCGGTGCTGAGTACGGCACAGGAAGCAGCCGTGACTGGGCAGCGAAGGGAACGCTGCTACTGGGTATCAAGGTAGTAATCGCTGTATCTTACGAGCGTATTCACCGCAGCAACCTAGTAGGCATGGGTGTTCTACCGCTTCAATTTGCAGCGGGCGAAACGGCTCAGACACTCGGACTCACTGGCGAAGAGATTTTCGACTTCACAGCACTCGACGATTCCTTGAAGCCTAGAAGCACAATCGACGTTGTCGCAACTTCTCCAGACGGAACGAAGAAAACTTTCCAAGCAATGGTACGAATCGATACACCAGTCGAAATCGATTACTATCGCAACGGTGGAATTCTTCCAACCGTGCTTCGCAAGCTAGCGAGCGAAAGCTAATAGCAACAACGAAGCAAGTCACACGTAGGCAAGTCTCTCCGCAGACTTGCACCAACCGTTCTTCAGCCTACGGAGAAGCTGAGCTACATGCAATCACGTAGGCAAGTCTCTCCGCAGACTTGCAGCAATTTTCTTCAGCCTCGGAGAGGCTGAGCGACATGCAACCAGGTCGCTCCTCGGGCGTGCATCCATACGACATCTTCGTACTTCACAAGATTGGTTTGTCGTCGAATCTTTATCGCGACCAACCCAATTCGAAAGAATACTGAAAGCTATCAAGCCTGCCCGTCGACGATTCGACAGCTAACGATATGCGCTAAGCACAACTCGCGAATTTGCATGAATCTACTTGCTATAAAACGCCCAACGCGAAATTAATAACTCATTTCAAGAACTCGTATTGACGTAAACTCTACAGGCCATCTATCTTGGTCCGCGTCAGGCAAAGAAACGCGAGAACAAGATGTTGTCGCGAATTGAAAACTGAGTTTGCAAGAATGATTCCAAGTTGATAAGGTATCGAGATACGACGAGTTTGAATCGATGACTACAAGACACGGATTGTCTGCGGTCATTAAAGGGTTTGAAATCGGCGACGCGGGTGAATGTTAGCACGGAAGTTCACACACCCGTTTTTATGTCTTACGACTTGATTCAGCGAGCTCTATGAGCTTGTTAAAAACAGAAACATCGGTTGCTCTCCTCTTGAGGAAAGCAACCACAAACATCGCTCCCGGAACGTACCTCGCAGTCCTTCGCCCCCCTGGGACTCGTTCACTTCCGGGAGCTTTTTTTATTGTTAGAGTGCTTACGCACAACTCGTTTCAGGGGTATCGGCATTCGAAAGGATTCCGAAGCCCCTGGAAACAACAGCATCTGAAGTCTTCGGATGTTTGCTACCAACGAGGGAGATTTAATCGCGTAGGCTCGTCTCTCCGAGACGAGAAATTACTGCGAGTCTTGTCGATCCCGCACCCTCCAGCGCTCCTGTTCCCCGAAGAATCTCCAGGCACACGGCAAGTCGCAGACACTTTAGAACTTACCAGTTGTAGGAAGCGGAACTGGCTTCAATAACAAGGGTTCTGCTGCGGAATCTTGCGTGACGGATCGTTTGGCGGGTGTTGGTGTGTTCGTCGCACGCACCGGAGTAGCTTGCGTTTTGACAGCTTTCGTTGTGGTCGTGCTCGACGTCCTCTGGCTTGATGCAGTAGGTGCGGTTGGCGAAACTGTTTTTGCGTTCGGTATCGCCCGAGGCACAGGATTGACATTTCCGCCGACGATGGGTGCGTTCTGCATGGCTTCGATAATGCCATCACTTACACCAGCATCACTCATGCTGACGACATCCTCCACACTAATTTGGTACGCAACACCGGTCGACTCGATGTGATTCTTGATAACGTTCTCACTCACTCCGTTTTTGGCGAGTGTCATAATGTCAGCGACCGTCACACCTCGTCGTAACGGAGTCGTCGATTGAGGCTGGGCCGGAGTCGTTACGACTTGTGTAGGCTGCGATTCAACGTACACCGGCTGAGACTGAACGTAGATTGGCTGTTGCTGAACAATATAGCCGTTTTGATTTCGCTGCTGATAGTAACGCTGCTGAGCTCGCTGTTGTTCGTAGTAGCGCTGTTGAGCTTGCTGCTGTGCGTAACGTTGCTGGGCGGCTTGTTGCTCTTGCTGTTGCTTATGATTGCCGATCAATCCTCCAGCGACTGCACCAACAGCGCCACCAATCAGTGCTCCTTCAGTCGTCTCGTCGTTTTGCTTTCCAACGATGCCGCCGATAACCGCCCCGGTGACACCGCCCAAAACAGCACCGTTTCGTGTCTGGTTCTGAGCAAGCGCTGGCGACGGCGAAAGAGTGAGCAGGAGAGCTAGCAATTTTTTGTTGCGTAAGATTATCGATAGCATGGCACGCGTCCTTGGAACAACAGATCGACTTCTGCAAATAGCTTCAGTCAGTTTCACTCGTTATTCATAAGATATCGGACGTATGCAAGTCGATACTGGAGGTTCGTTTTTGAGCACGCTACAGAGTGGTGAATAGTTTACGAAACTCGAACTCAATTCAATCGAGCTCTCATCCCAGAATGACCTCATTCAAGTGTCTCACGCTATCCGACTCCAAATGCTTGTCCATCGATATTGCCAAGCAAGCAAAACCTAAATCGATTCTTAGTTTGGTGTAGCTAAGGATTGATCGCAATAATCAGTAGTAGGATTGGCTTCCAGCCTGTCGGTTTCACGATCGACAGGCTAGAAGCATTTCCTAGTGCAATCTGGCTCGCGACAGCTACCCAAGCCGCAGCTTCCGTCAGCAGATCAACGACAATAAATGGAGCCTGAAACGCTATCGCCGAAGTGAATCGGGTAGCGTCTCAGGCTCATAAATCTACGACCTTGGTTATGCCGAACGAGTCAAATAATCGCAAGCAAACCTGAGCGAATCCCCCAAATCACACCGCTTGCAATTCGTCTA
Source organism: Planctomycetaceae bacterium (assembly GCA_027487375.1). Lineage (GTDB taxonomy): Bacteria > Planctomycetota > Planctomycetia > Pirellulales > Pirellulaceae > JAIYDQ01. Next base: position 20,827 of record JAIYDQ010000450.1, on the reverse strand, counting down.
CTAAGGTAGCCAATCGCTTTCGCGCTGTGTGGAGTCTTCGCTTGATCGTTCCGATTGGTGCGTCGAACGCATCAGCCATTTCGATCAGGCTTTGACCGCGCATATAGAACGCCTCCAAAGTCTGGCGGTCCATCTTGCTAAGTCTTTGCAAGCCTTCGTTCAATTGCTCACATCGTTCGCTAGCCAAAACAACGTCCAAAGGATCGCATTCGACAACGCAAGTCGCTTCTAGCGTCTCTTGTTCGATAGCGACTGGCTTTCGACGTCGGCTGGATCGGTTGATGCACATTCGAACCGTCATCGTCTTCAACCATCCACCGAAGGCTTCTGGAACCAACAATTGGTCCAGCCTTCGGAAGGCTTGGAAGAAAACGTCTTGGCTCAAATCGACCGCCTCTTCCCAGTTTCCAAGTCTTCGGTAAGCGTTCGCTTGCACGGAGGCCTCGAAACGCGCAACCAAGTTCTCGAAGGCTTGACGGTCGCCGTTTTGCGCAGCGGTAACCCAAGCAGTAACCTCGGAGTTTGCAAAGGTTCTGCTGGCCGTTTCAGTCAATACAACCGCATCCAATGCTCTCGCGGCTAGAGCTTGAGAACTGGAAAGGCTGTCTAATCGATCGACTATCGTGTTCATTACAAAAATCTCGCTTGTTGCATGTATGCCTACGAAGCAAGCACCGCGACCGAGGCTTGATAGCCATCATTTTCGCGAGTCTGGAATCGTGCGAGATTTTTCTGTGCGTTGATGGACAGAATCGATGTTCGACTTATTGTCAGCCAACGTTGCACTCCACCTTGGGAGCATTGCGTTGCCAGGACGTGGACTGGATTATTGATGATTCAGCGATACCGCCGAACACGATTTCAATAACCAGTCCAAAGAAGAACTAGCGGATTTCGTTCCACAACGGGCCAGCAGAAAGCTCGACTGGGGCATTTGTGTTTATCAGGGACTTGCGATTGGTTTAGGATCGCGGGCTACGGGAAGATTGGTTGACGCGTGATTGAAGCTGGTTGTGATTTATATTGGGCACCCGAATCGGGGTCCCAAACCACACCGTCTCCAACACGCGATCCATCTGCCACATCGATTCGGAGCCATAGCTCCGGAGTGATGTCAGCCCTGATGTGAGTCTGAGTGCCGTACTTAGATGGTGAAGAATTGCATGGAGTCCCTTGATCGACGCCTTCGCACAACCTCGCACAATGGCGATTGCTTTGTTGTTACGCGCTGTAGCTTTGATCAAAAGATTCATCACAATTCCTCCCCGGCACTCTCGCGAGAACTCGGCTGAAAGAACGAAGTAAATTACAAAAGTCGACTGGGTTCGGACACCAAAAGCCCGTCTCCCAGCAACCTGACACTAGTCAGATCTTAGTGCGTCACGACGAAAAAGACAAATATTTCCTTCGAGACGCTATCTGGACATCGGCTAATGAACAAAGGTTCGATCTTTTTTTCGAAAAATTTTCAGTTGGGCCGACTTTCCAATTTGCGAGTTTCCAATTGGACTGGGTTCGTGATTATCCCAATTCTATTGACTTAGCGTTCCCTATTCAGCTATCGATCGGATGTAAAGCGACCTTTCGTACTTACCTTCGAGAACTTTGATGCGCCTTCCACCAGCGTTCTACTCGCAAAATCGTTCCTCCGAATCCTGCCCGGGGCTGTCTAACCCTGAGCCGACGGTGCTAGGAACGCATATCGAAGTTGTGTCAACAAACCCTGAGCCGATGGGGCTAGCCACGGGTGTCGACGTTGCCGCATTTTCACCGATGGCACCCGAGTCTAGCGCCTACGGCTCACGAAAAGCAAGATTCTCAGCAAGCCACCAACGCTCTCTGTTTGTCCATTCCGCTTTGGTCGGGATTTGCTTAAGCGGTTGCACAGTTCCTTGGACGCAGAAAGCTCCGAAGTCCGAACTCGAAAAGAAAACAGAATCGGTCCAAGAAGTACTTCAGAGCGAGGAACGACCGCGGCTGGTTGGTGAAGCGGCGAGCCTTCTTTGGATGGACATTCATGAGTACGAGGGATTTGGCTTGGTAAACGGCCTCCCCGAAACTGGTGGCGACGTAAAACCGAGCCAACAACGCGACTACATTCTGAGAGAGCTTCGCGCCAATAACGTCGACAAACCAAACGAAGTACTTGCTTCGAAAGCAACAGCACTCGTGCGGATGAAAACCTATGCCAACCCCGGTGTGGCTCGCGGCGAAACAACCGACGTGATCGTAGAGTTGTCCGACCAATGTGAAGCCACCAGCCTTCGAAACGGCTGGTTGATGCCGTCGCGAATCATGGAAATGCAACTCCTAGGAAACCAAACGCGATCCAGCGATGTCAAAGCGCGTGCGAGCGGGCCATTAGTGATCCTACCAACGAGCGTTACCAAGGAAGATTCTGTGAACGTGACTCGAGCGGTCATCCTAGGCGGTGCGAGAATGGTTGAAGGTCGCAAGTTTGGTCTTCGAGTGAAAGAATCGGTGCGACATGCGACCACCTCTGCCGCGATCAGCCGCGCGATCAACGATCGATATTACTTTCATAACGGTTCAGAACGTAGAGGGGTCGCGAGTTCTAAAAACGACAGCTTAATCATGCTGGAAACTCCTTCCAAGTTTAACTGGGATGTCCAGCATTACACGGATGTTCTGCTTGCGATCGTGTTCCTCGAGAACCGAACCGAGCTTGAAGAACGGATGGAAAAGTGCCGCCAACGAATGAACGAACCGACCATCGCGCGACAAGCATGTCTTGAGCTGGAAGCGATCGGCAAAGAAGCAATTCCGATTCTGGAGAAAGGACTCACTTCAAGCGATCGCGAGCTCCGTTTCTATGCTGCTTATTCACTCGCCTATCTAGACCATCCAGCCGCGGCTCCGGTGCTCGCGGAACTTGCTAAGACCGTTCCGGAATTTCGCCCGCTCTGTCTTACCGGCCTCCAAGTGTTAGATCACTTCAGTGCCAAGGATCAACTGGAAATACTCCTTCAAGATCCCGAGCCCGAGACGCGATATGGTGCTCTCCTTGCAATTCGCAATCGCAATCCGAGAGACCTCAGTGTTCGCGGGCAACCAATCGGCGAAATGACGAATTTCATCATGATTCCAAGCTCCGTGCCATTGGTCGCAGTCTCCTTGGAACAACGTCCTGAAATCGCAGTCTTCGGTGATAGCCCAGCGGTTACCATGCAGGGGTACTTCGAAATCAATCCGCGCTTAACCATGCGTCGAGACGAAAACGGACAGATTCAATTAGTCCGATTCCAAAAGGGAGACGAGGATCTAGTCGCTCGCGTTGCGCCTGATTTACTCAGCGTTCTCGAAGGGGTTCGTGCTGTAGGAGGCACCTACAACGATGTGATCGTACTGTTGGATGAAGCAAAACGTAACAGTTGGTTAAGCGCCCCTATCGAATTCAATCCTCGGCCACACCCTGGCCGCATCTATCACCGTAATGGGGCTGAAAAAGACACAGGAAAAGACACCGCATCCAACGATGTCAAAACAGACATCGTCGTTGAGACGGAATCAAGCGAACCCAATAGCAAGTGGTGGTTCTGGTAAGGTAAACGCATGCAAGCGTAAACTAGGAAATGATTGACGTTCAATCCCTAGTTGGACTGCGTTGGATTGAGCCGTCTTGAAGTACAGCGTTGGAGTACAGCCTTTAGGCGCCCCGCATCTTGGATTTGCCCAAAGCGGCTAAAGCCTGGACTCCAGCGCAAACCTGGCGCTGTCCAACTAGCTTAGGCTTTTTGAAGTTGCGTATTCTTTAGTGCCGAAGGCACGATAGCTTCCTACCAGAGACGATAGCCCCCGGGATCTTTTTAATTTTGATGTTCAAGCCCCGACTGGGGCGACACATTGCTGTCGCCCCATATCGGGGCTAAATTTGCTACTCCGACACCCGAAGCGTCGGGTTCAGAAAAACAAATCATTTTCAGTTAAGTTGGCGACGCCTAAATAGAGTCGTTTCATCCGAGATTCCTTGAATCAAGCTATCCAAATCATGAATCGGTGCACCGCTTTCGCTTCCGTTTTCGTTTTACTGCTTCCTGTTTTCGTACAAGCGGACGACGCTGCTTGGTTACGTGAAAAGGGAACGTTGATTTTTCACGATAGTTTTGATCGCGAGGAAACCGGCAATGGAATGAAGGCCATCGGAAATGGCTGGGAGAGTGCGACTGCTGATCGAGTCCCGCAAATCAAGATGTCGGATATCGATGAAGGCATTCTCAAGATCGCTAGTGCGACCAAGGAGGCGCGTCATGCTGCACACATTCACCACGACGCCGGCTTTACCGACGGCGGTGCGATTGTTCGCTTCAAGTTTCCCGGATTGAATAAGGACGAATCGCTTCAACTCGGTTTCGTTGATCGTGAAGTTAAAGACATCCACGCGGGACACCTTTGCTACGGTATTCTGTCTCAAAAAGCGATCACGCTAATCGACCACAAAACGGGTGTCATGAATCTGGCGATCCGAAAGAAGCGTCAATCGTACTTGGATCGCAAAGAACCTCTACCCGCAGATCTCGATGCATTGCTCAAGACCAAGCAAGTTACCGTACCGTGGAAAGCGGATACCCAGTGGCACGATTTGGTCATTGTGACCGAGGGTGACGAACTTCGATTAAGCCTTGACGGGAAAGTCGTCGCAAAACATCGCTCCGAAGGATTCTCGCATTCGATGAAGCGCTGGTTTAGTTTCCTCGTAAAATCGACGGTCTGGATCGACGATGTCAAGATCTGGAAAATACGCTGAAGTTGCTTTGCTCTTTGCGATAAGCTTATCACCTTTTGTTGGTACAGCCCAAAAAACAAACCGATGCACCGAAGCTGATCGAGTGATCGGCTTGATTGAGTAAATGATGGGGGTGTGTACGTTCTGTCGATTGCGGCCCCGTTGCGAAGGCTTGAACGGACGGGACAGAGGTCCCATCCTACGACACTTTTGCGTTATCGAAACACGGATTCTGAATTCTCGGCAGGTGCTTCAGGGTAGTTATCGGGCATAGCGATCTTCAATGACACGTGAGTTGGTCGTTGAGCGATCGAGATGATTCCACCTGAGGCAAGCAGTTCCATTCCAAGTTTCATCTCAGCGTAGTCGAGCATCGCAACACGCAAATCAACGGGCAGTTGCGAGATCGGTTGCTGTGGCTCGCGACCAAAAATCCATTGATCCAAGTAGTTTCTTGGAATACGTGGCTCGTAGATATCCAAGGCTTTACCGAGTTTGTGCATTGGACTTGGAAACATCGTTCGATCTACTTCTTTCGAAAAGCGATCAGCGACTTCACGAAGATGCGATTGCTGCTGTACGAATCGCATCGCCATTTCAGCAGCTTCGATATCACCGTCAGCATACACGGCTATTAGAAAACGTCCTTCGCCAACCCCTTGATGCTTGGCGGACTTCTTCTGCGCTTTCGTACCGTACGCATTCATTCGTACTTCCAGGATATCGCCACGCCATGATTGAGGAACTTCGAGCATCAGTTCAAACGTTCGGGAGCCCTCTAGCACGGCCTGAGGAGTTGACCTCATTTTGAAGTATGCGCCCGAACGACGATCCATCGTCCCAGCGGCGGTGAGGAGATGCATGGGAGGTTGTTGGTTGTACTGGACATTCAGCTTGAGATTTTCTTGAAAAAAAGCGTGTCCTCTCGCTGAGCCAATTCCCAGATAGCCCGCTGCACCCTGGATGGCTGCTTCACGTTGTTGATCCAAGTCTTGCGCGACTTCGACTGAGCCTTGAACATTAGTTCCTAGCTCCGTTTTAGGCCAGTAATCAGCGACTTGCACCCAATCGCTACGAGTCGAAACTTGTACGACCGACTCGACCACTTCGCCGCGAAACTCAGGTGGCACCATCGAGTTGATATCCAAACGAACTTGAACGAAGCGACTACCTGGTATCTGTGGCTGCACCATCGATGTCGCTACGGGCGTTGCAGGAACGATTGGCTGAACATCAAAACTGACGGTCGCCAAACTACTGAAGCCAGCGATTAAAACGAAGATCATTGAACCCATGACCATTCCCCCTTCCATGATTGCTCGACTAACCGAGACAAACAACTTCGTGTTGTTGCGAATCAGCCAAGCTTACCAATGAGACTTGTGCACGGCCTCCAGACCGCGCCACCATCCCTGCTATCACAACTTACCAAACCGCCATCATTGCGTTGCATGCAATGACACAATCAGTACAGTCGTTTCATCTCTCATCCTGAAAGGAAGCAACTCACATGCCAAACACTTAAAGAAATGGTTTGTTGCGAGCTCGCTTCAAAGCAGCCCAATAGTATCCAACACCAAGTGTCGGGCAAGAGAAGACGTAATAAACTTGGCCCTAACGCAAGCTTCATGACCTACCAAAGGTTTGCGAAAGAAGTCACTTTCGGCATAGCAAAGTCATGAGGGAGTGGGGCATTGCCAGGTCGAACCACCGTGATTGCCGTCATGCCCGCTTCAGTCGCTGCCACAATCTCAGATGGATTGTCGCTAAAGAAAACAATCGACTTCGGATCAACCGCAAACTCGTTTGAAATCCTTTGATAGCTAATCGAATCGCGTTTGCCACCAATAGTAGTATCGTAAAAGCCTTTGAAAAAACTTCTCAAATCACCCAACGGCGTATAGCCGAAAAAAAGTTTTTGCGCAACAACACTTCCCGAAGAATAGATTCGAATATCAATCTCACGACGCGCCCATCGGAGTAATGCTGGGTAGACATCGTCGTACAAATGCGACTTGAGCTCACCCGATTCGAAGCCCGATTTCCAAATATGCCCTTGAAGACTTTTCAAGCCCGTTGACTTACTGTCGCTATCCATGAGCCCAAGCAAATGGCTCGTCGCCCGCTCCACAAATGAACGGTCCTCCATCGGACCAAGCCAAGCCTGAAAATCCTCACCATGCCCAGCATCAACCGAAACTTGCCGCATGGAGGCTTGAAGATCTACATCCCTCGCAACGCTTTCCATGCACGCTTCCATACCTTGCCGTGCGAACGGAAACATCACGTTGTAAACAAATTCAATACTCGAAGTTGTCCCTTCGATATCCAACAATATCCCAAGCGGAACAGATGTCGGCTGCCAATCAGAGTTATTCAAAAAACACCTAAAGAACGTATAAACTGAGAAAACGAAGTGAAGCCTAAAAAGGATTTCCGATGAAAATCTCTAACATTGATTATTGCCGAGGCCTAATTCCAAATTCAGACGTCGACAGAAACAACGTCAAGTGTGCCAACGCCAGATGTATTTGACCTCTGTTGCAAAACTCCCAGCACCCTTGTGGCAGTACGATCTGCCCGATGTTAATGCCTTCACACCCATTTCCTTAAGCTGAAGGTCATCGAAACCGATGCCCTCGCATTTTATCTTACGAAACCGTAAACAAGAAGGCATCTTCGAACCCTGCATCCTACGAATCGATTGGGATTGCTCTTTCGCTCCTCGAACAATCTTTCGTACTGTACCGGGCGGTGTGTCGATTGTGGTTTGCAGGGGAGCGAAAACTAATCGAATCAACCGTTCGTTCGTGCTTACGAAGGATGGTTGTGGGTTGATGCTTCATGGCTTACGGAATCTATTTATCAGCCGCTGGTGCAAATGCTCAGAATCATCGCTTGGAAGTCCTGAGTCATAATCTGGCGAACGTGAATACACCGGGTTTCAAACCCCATCTTGCGATGCTCCAAGCTCGCCATAGCGAAGCGATTGAGCAGGGAATGGTTTCTCCGGGCTCTGGTGGAGTTGACGACATCGGTGGCGGAGTCGCCATCAAACCTAACAAGACGATGATGGACCAGGGGCCTATTGAACAGACCGGCCGTCAGACAGATTTTGCGATCAATAACAATTCGGGTTTTTTCGTTGTTCAGCGTGGCGAAGAGCAACTGTTGACCCGTGCTGGCAATTTTCTATTTGATTCATCAGGAACGCTTACGACGACTAATGGAGATCCTGTCTTAGCGTCCGACGGAAATCCGATTCGCATCGATCCGCGACTCCCCTTTAATGCGCGTGACAATGGAGAGATTCAGCAAGCTGGCGAGTCTAGGACATTAATGATCGTGGCTCCCAAAGAACCAGGAGATCTTTCGCGCGTCGGCGACAATCTATTTCGCTCGCTTGCAACGGTGGATCCTGTTGCTCCCAACGAGCGAAATGTGGTATCGGGACATCTAGAGAAGTCGGCTGTTGTTCCAACATCGGCCATGATGGAGCTGATCGAATCGACACGATTGTATGAAGCCAACTTGCGCATGATGCAGCATCAAGATCAAGCATACGGAAATCTTGTTGGTCGATTACTAAAAGAATAGCGATATACCTAGAACGAATACCTTAACTGGAATAAGTCAATGAGCGTACAGACACTCTACACGGCAGCGACTGGCATGGATGCAATGCAGACCAAGCTAGACGTGATCGCGAATAATCTAGCGAACATCAACACCACCGCCTTCAAACGCGATCGAGCCAACTTCGAAGACCTTCTCTATCGTAATGAAACCTACCCAGGGCAATTAGACGCTCAGCAGAACCCAACGCCCACAGGCATCGAAGTTGGCTTAGGAGCTCGAGTACAGAGTACTCAGTCAGACTACCGTCAAGGAACCATCCAAGACACAGGGCGAGATCTCGACATAGCAATCGAGGGTCCCGGATTCTTGCAAGTTCAAGACCCTGTGACGCAAAACTTCTTCTACACACGTGCCGGAAACTTGAACGTCAACGCGAACGGTCAGCTTGTCATCGGATCAGCTCAAACAGGACGACTGCTCGAACCACCAATCACCATTCCGCCGGAAGCGACTGCGATCGTCATCAACTCCAACGGCCAAGTCATGACGCGGACCCCTGGAACAGTCGAACTTCAGCAGCAGGGCGAGATGCAGCTTGCAAGCTTTATTAATCCTGATGGATTATTAAAAATGGGTGAGAACATGTACATGCAAACCGATGCTTCGGGAGCAGCAAACCTGCAACCAGCAGGAACAAACGGATTAGGAATCATGCGACAAGGCTCCTTAGAAGCTTCCAACGTCGAGCCGGTTAAAGAACTGATTGATCTCATCACGACGCAGCGAGGCTTCGAACTGAACTCGCAAGCGATTCAAGCCGGAGATCAGATCCTGCAGCAAATCGCGAATCTTCGTAGATAGTCTTGCAAGAAAAACAAACACTGGCGGCAATAATAATTTTGATGGACCTTCAAGCCACATAGGCTAGCCGATTCAATCAATCATATTTCCTCTAACGCATGTACTTCAGAAGATTTAATTGCCGCAGCAAAGAATATATCATGAACTCAATCCCACAGGTCATAAGCAGTAGCAAGCATGCATAACACTCAGTTGCACCGATCTTTTGAAAAGACACTTCGTCAGCGATTATCGAACCGTTGGCGGTTTCGGCTGATCAGTCGGTTGCTGGATCTTCGAAGGCTGCTGCCCGGATGTGCGCTGTGGTTGCTCGCAGTCGGCATTGCTTATGCTCAACAGCAATCGAACGGGCAATCTTATGGAAAAGCAATCAGTAAGAATTCGCTACAGATCGAGCTAAAAGCCTCGGTTAACTGCTCCAGCAACCTTATACGACTAAGTGACATTGCAACCATCTCCGGTGATGTACCGGCTTCCCTTGGAGCTATCGAGGCGATCTCAGTAGGCCCATCGCCCGCTATCGGCGAAAGTCAATATTTGGACCGAAGAGACATCCAACGAACTCTTGAGCTTCGTGGCATTCCCACAGAAAACATTCAGTGGATGGGAGCATCGGTTTGTAAACTGAATCGCGCCGCTTCCGACACGCGAAACGACAATTCGGTAATCACTGCAAGTGCGACAACAAATTTATCGAATACGGATTCTAAGCCATTCACGCCTGCCTATCTAACGCCGCAAACTACTGTTAATGCAAAACGAAATGTCGTTCAAGTGATTCTCAACTATATCCAGACGACTGCCAACGAAAGCCTCCCGTTGCAAATCGAAGTTGAACTCCCGTTGCAAGTTCAGCAAACGCTCGCGCTTCGGAACAACATTGTCGGTGTCTCCGGTGGACATGCGCCGTGGACTGGTTCACAGCAGTTTGAGATCTTGTTTAATTCCAATGGCGAGAAACGGACAGCCTTAATTGATGCAACAATCTCGCTGCCGCCTTCGGTTTGGGCCGCCGTCGGTCCGCTTCCGAAGGGACGGATCGTGTCAGACGAAGATCTCAAGGAAATCGTATTGTCGCCGAGCGCGAAAATCCCGATGGAGGATTGCTTTATCGACCGATCGCAGTTGATCGGGCAGGAACTTCGCCGTGCGATTAGTACAGGACAACCAATCCAACGACGTGACGTCGGAGCACCGAGAATCGTGCTCCAGAACGAAACCATTGAAATCCAAGTTGTCGCCGGTGCGATTGTGGCTCAGACGAGCGGCAAGGCACTTGAAAGCGGCGGCCAAGATGATGTGATCCAAGTAGAAGTCGCCGGCAACAAAAAGAAGCTTGTCGCTCGTGTGATAGGACCAGGACAAGTCGAAGCCATCGCGGCCGCCAATACACTTCGCTAGTCGAATTATAATCGGAGCTCAAGTAGCATGAGAAAACCCCAGGCAGTTCAGCACAGACCATTTCAAACCGGACCGTTGTCAATACTTCGGTGCAGCATTTTGTTTTGGTTGATAGCTTCGATGGGGAGTATTTCCCTCGGACAGTCTGGAAGCTTGTACAATCGACCGCGACAAGTGAACGTTTCGCAAGTTGCCAACGTGCAACAACCCCTTCCCGGAACAAACCAGATGTCACCTCAGATGATGCAGCAGTATGCGAATCCTTCTGGCATGCCCGGGCAGTTTCCGATGTCTCCAGAAATGGCTTACCAAGTAGAAGCGCAAGCACAGGCCGGATACGGAGCCCCCTCACCTGGTTCTTTTGCTGGACCATTTCCGGGGATGCAGCCAATGACGATGGATCCTTCGCAAAATCCAAATCCGCTCGCTGCTTCATGGACGTTTGTGCCACCATCAGCGTCACGAAACCTTCGCATTCACGACATCATTTCGATTCGCGTCTCCGAGATAGCACAATCGAATTCGCAAGGAAATGCACAGTCGCGTAAAAGCTTGTCTTTCGATGCTCGACTCTCTGATTGGGTCCGACTGGTCGGGATAGATACCGTAAAGCCCGCCGAGCAATCCGATGGAGACCAAAGAATCGGTGGTTTAGAGAATGAAGTCTACCGATCGAACTCGAACCTCCAAACGCGTGAGGAAATCACCTTCAATATTGCCGCCGAAATCGCAGACATCCGTCCGAACGGTAATCTTGTGATCTCCGCTCACAAGACCATTCGGTTGAATGACAATGATTGGGAGGTTTCTCTGTCGGGAGTATGTAGGCCTCAAGACGTCGGTCCCGACAATGTCGTTCTAAGCAAAGACATAACCGATCTAAAGGTTAACAAAGTTGAGCGCGGACAGGTTCGAGACGGATACTCGCGTGGTTGGTTCACTCGATGGTACGCTTACCTAAAACCGTTTTAATCAAAGCATCTTTTGCAACGAACAAAAGATTGTTATCGCTATTGCAAGAGTCGATTGTTTAACGCATCGATCTCAAATCAGATCACATTCTACTAATTGCTCTCAGGCAGTAGGCTAGAGTCTCGTCATCATTAAAGAATCGCATCATTTCGCTCTGTGTCCTCGGTGCCTCTGTGTTTCACTCGCCCCCGGGCCACTGCTGGATCGATTCTTAGGTTGATGTAGCTACCGATAGAGCATGACAACCAGTTGTAGGATAGGCTTCCAGCCTGTCGATAGCGAAGCCGACAGGCTGGAAGCCTATCCTACTAAGATCAGACTAGCTGAATTGCTCTAGGTAAATCACACAGTTGCAAAAGTTGAGATTTTAAAACACAGAGGCGCAGAGAGCACAGAGGAATGGACACGGGACAGTTTTGAGCACGAGACAAGCCTGTTTTGTTAGCATTTGTTTCGGGTAATCCGCGCAATTGGCGGATTCAGATAAATTATTGCCAAAGCTTCAAATCAATCCCCAGCTTTCGCGTAGTGCTTGCTTCAATGCCTCTGGTTTGCAATCAAGGTTGGTGAGAAAATCTGCGTGGGAGCGACCGCTACGATAGGCTGGCTGCCGCGGTGGTGTTGCTAGGTAGCGCGTGATGGATTCGATCGGGAAGCAATAAAGAATGGTACCGTGATAAAGAAGCCAATCTCGAGTGTATCGAAGGGCATTCCCCGAAAATTTACGATCGCCAATCGTCAAATCACATATCCCTTGCAGAGTAACCCTTGAATCCAAACTCTTTGTTGCAGTCAGTATTCGGTCCATAACAAATCGATGTGCTTTATCGATCGAACGCAAATCTGGGCGATCTTGCAAGGAAAGAATCACACTGTACATCAAGCAACCAGGGCCAGCTACGATCGATGCGCCGCCGCTGCATCGACGAACAATCGGAATGCTGTCTTCCGCACAAAGATCGACATTGGCTTCTGACGTTTTCGAACCACGTCCGAGAACTACACAAGTGCGATCAAACTCCCAAGTGCTGAACCCCTCGACGATTTTTTCCCCTGATGATAGTGAGGTCGTGTCGCCGTGAATAAGTGATTCCTCCCATTTGAGAAGCGTTTCTGGCGTCACCTGAGACACTGCGGCAACGTCAACACCCGTGGTTAGCGTCATCGGCTCAGGGGTAATAGCTCCAGACTCCGGAGGGGACGGGCGGCGATCGCTGGTTGGTTGCTCGTTTGGTGGCAGAAACAATCGCATTGCGACGAATAAGATTCTTGTAAAGGTGGTTCGAGGGGAGAGGCAAAATCGATCGACAATGTTATAACAGCCAGAGCAAAATCATAGACGACTTGAAGTGTATCGCCACAACTATTCAGTCAGCAAAATTACAACCATTGGGATATTAAACTGTGGGAACTGAACCAATCAATGTACCGATCGGCGATTTGCCGCAAGCATCCTATCCGTTTTATAGTCGGCTTGCTCGAATGATCAATTCAGGGCAATCACGATCGATTGTAATCGCTGGGAATATCTACGATTTATACTTCGATGGGCAAGCCTATGTGCCGATCATTACCTTTTTAAAGAATAAGCTGACTGCGCCCGGCCTTGTTCAGATAACCTATGAACTCAACGGGCCGGTTCGTTTGAACGAATCCGATCGCAACAAGCTCCGCGATGCCTGGGCTGCGTGGAAAAACGGATCTACGGTCGATTCAATGCCGATGAAGGAAGTGTTGCAAGATGGCTCCAAATTCGATCTAAGACGCCGCGAATTTGATCAGTATCTTCGTGATGCGATCGGGAACGCTACGCAAGCCCTGGAGTTTCTTCGCCAGTTGACGATCTGCTCGCGTTCGACGATGCGTGATAACCTGCTGATCATGATCGAGGGAGCAGACATGATTCTGCCTGCAGGGGACGGAGACGTGTCCAAAATGAACGATGTTCAGATGCGTCGAATCGCCGTCGTAACAGATTGGTTTAGTGATCCCGAGTTTTTTGCAGGTCGCGATACGGTCTTGCTTATCTCTGAATCGGTTTCGCAAATTCACTCACGAGTCTCACGACTTCCGCAAGTTCTTTCGGTTGATATCCCATCGCCTGACACTACCGGAAGAAAGCACTTCGCACAGTGGCATGTCGCATCATCGAGTACTCGCCTAAACGGTCGGGCCTCCAACGCACCGCCAATCGAGCAACCGATTGACATGATTGCCCAAGCAACCGCCGGTTTGAGTCTTCATGCAATGCGGCAACTCATGTTAGCCTCGGACTATGCAGGCAAGCCGATTCAACGCGATGATACGACCGCGCAAGTCGAGCACTTTATTCAAAGCCAATTGGGCGAAGATGTGATTGAGTTCAAAAAACCAGAGCATACCCTCAAGGATGTTATTGGGTTTTCAAAGTTGAAGGAGTTCCTTGCGACTTATCTCATTCCACGAATGCAATTGGGCGACGATCGAGCACTACCAGGAGCGGCGATCGCCGGTCCGATCGGTGGCGGAAAGACATTTATCTTTGAAGCAGTCGCAGCAGAGTTGAGTATGCCCGTTTTGGTACTCAAGAACATCCGGAGCCAATGGTTTGGTCAAACGGACGTGATCTTTGAGCGATTGCGTCGCGTTCTTGAGGCACTTGAGAAAGTAGTTATTTTTGTCGATGAAGCAGATACTCAATTTGGAAGCGTCGGCGAGGGATCGCATGAAACCGAACGCCGGCTAACGGGGAAGATTCAAGCGATGATGAGCGATCCACGGTTACGTGGAAAGGTGATCTGGCTCTTGATGACAGCACGAATTCATCTGCTTTCGCCCGACATTCGACGTCCTGGTCGCGTAGGCGATTTGATTATTCCGGTGCTGGATGCAACGGGCCAAGACCGAATTGATTTCATTAAATGGATGATTAAGCCAACCGGACTTACTTCCGATTCACTAATTGATTGGCTAGATCGTGAGGGGTTGGACGTCAATTTTTCTTCAGCCGGATATGCCGCCCTTCGAAGCCAATTTAAAGCAATTCCACCGAAGGACGAGGAAGAGTTACGAGCGATTGTTTATGATTTCCTTTCGCCCGCCATTGAATTGACTCGTCGTTATCAGACGCTGCAAGCACTTGTCAATTGCACGCGCCGGTCATTGCTACCGAATCCAGACATTACCGAAAGCGACCGGGCAGCAATGGACGCTGAGATACGTGCACTCGAGTTGCAAGGGATTCGATAGACAAAGTACCTCTGAGTGATATCGTCGCTACAACCGGTGCAATCGCTAATCTTTCGCTGCAAGTAAAGATGCAACGATTGAACTTAGCAAAGCCGTTGTTATTCATAGGGTATAGATGAGAATCAGTTTTCTGTTTCCGTCTTTTGAGTTCCCGAATGGCTCTTGCAATTAGTCCCATTGATTCTACGGAATTGCAAGAAGAAAGCCTGGTCTCCTTCGTAACAACCGAATCTGCTTCTGCCAAGCAAGAGATGTCGACCGACACGATCGCGTCGGGAATCTCTTTCATGCTGATTGCAAATATTCTCCAACGAGGGATTGGATTCCTTCGGAATATTGCATTCTGTCATTTTCTTTCGGAGCATGAACTCGGCCTGTGGGCTTTAGCGAGCGGGTTTTTCATCCTTGCAGCACCTTTATCGGTGCTTGGACTGCCGGGGTCGCTGGGGAGGTTTACCGAGTTCTATCGGACGCGGAATCAGCTCGTTAGTTACCTTGGATGGATGATAGTTGGATCGGCCGCGGGGCTGCTTGCCTTCTCGTTAGCGCTCGTGCTATTTCCATGGTGGAGCGCTACTTTAATTTTTGATAACGAGGAGTCATTTGCAACTGTCGCCATGTTGACTGCGACGCTCATATTGGTGGTTGGATTCAATTTTCTGACTGAGCTACTTAGTGGTTTGCGGCAAAACCGCATCGTATCAGGTATGCAAATGGTGAACTCCATCTCGTTCACGATGATGTCGGTTTCATGGTTGTTACTGTTCAGCGATTGGCGCGGTGTTTTACTTTCGTTCGCGATTGCATCTTTACTAGGGTGTATCCCCGGATTGATAGGACTCCGGACGACTTGCGCAGTTGCGTTCGCGCATCAAGAACCGATGGACACGCGAGGGATGTGGAAGCGAGTTTTGCCATTTGCTGCAAGCGTATGGCTCATGAATTTGCTCGGTAATCTCTTCGACGTGGTGGATCGCTATATGCTGCTCCATTTGGCGAACACGGAAGTTTTGAGCAGTACAGCCATCGTTGGGCAGTACCATAGTGGGCGGATTTTGCCAGTGCTGATCACTAGTCTGGCAGCCATGCTAAACGGGATGATCCTACCGCATCTTAGTGCGGACTGGGAGGCTGGCGAACGCGAAACCGTGAAGGCTCGAATACGATCCACGATGAAGCTGATGACATTGTTCTTCTGGGCGTTATCGATTGGCGGCATGGTTGTTTCGCCGTTTGTTTTTCAAACGCTACTCAAAGGCCGCTACGCAGACGGTTTGTCGATCATGCCACTAGGGTTAGTGCACTGCACTTATGCTGCGCTGGCCGCATTTTTATGCAACTATTTCTGGTGTGAAGAGAAGGGTGGGTTGGTCACGAAGTTGATGGGTGTTGGTTTGATACTCAACATCGCATTAAACTATTTCATGGTACCGCTTTGGTGTGTTTACGGAGCGATGTTTGCGACATTCTTGGCGGGCGTGGCAATCTTGGGAATGACAGTCGCTATCATGGCGAAGCACGATTGCTGGGTTGGTCCCCAGGCGATCATCCTGTCCGTTTTGCCAGCGAGTCTCGCGATATCAACGAGCTTATCGATGGTTGTTTTCACGGCAACCGTCCTGGTGATAAGCAGAACAGATCTGCTCCTAACTACCGACGAGAAAGAAGGCCTCAGCGTTCACCTAAGGCCAATACTCCGACGGCTTGGCCTTGCATTAGATGGCCGCTGCTTCTGGCGATAGAACGTCAAACAATTGAGCTACCGAGTTTGGGACCACTTCATGGCATCGCTGTTCGGCGTCATTATTGTGGTCTTTGACTGCATGCTAGGCGGCATACTCGGCGAACCAAACGTGCTTGGCGTTAAGACGCTCTTTGTTCCATCGGCTAGTTTTTTGTCACCGCCGATTTTGTAAGTCGCAAAGGGCGCGGTTTGAATTTCAAGATTGAGCTCTGCGAGAGTTGAGCCCATCGGCCAATTCGATGCAGTATTCATCCAAATCCTTTTGGTAAGGCCCGGCGATTCAGCGTTTCCCCTCAATGAAGCAAAAGCTGATGAAACAGGCAGGAACTAGTGAATCAATTTTCCACTCACAGTACACTCTGCGACAAAAGCTTCGCCTAGGTCGGTTTTGACCAACACGGTTTGCTTGAAATCGCCAAGTTGTTTCTCGTCCTCGGAAGTAGCAGTGACAAATTCGAAAGGAACAACGTGGACTGCCTTGGATTCGACGTCTGGCTTGAATTGAAAGCGACTATCGGGACAAGTTACATCCACAATTTTGAAAGGCTTGTTTCCTTTGACGACAAACCGCTGCTGTTTGGTTTGACCAGCCGTGACATCACCCAACCCAATCAACGCAGGAGCGACCGTAATCGGCGGAACAACTCGTCCTAAAAGCGGCAACGTGAACTCATTATCTACGGCATCATTGGTCACTACGACAAGCTCATCATGGAGCTCGCCCACAGGAGCTTTCTCCGAAAGAGCGACGTTTAAAACATATGTCACCAAGTTACCGCGTCGCTGCGGTGGATCCATCCGAACCGACAAGTAGTCGTTTTTTCCTCGAACGTCAACGATTTGCCAATCACCACGTCCTGCATAAGAGATCCGAACAGGAGTCTCACGCTTCGTTCCCGATTCGATCTCTCCAAACGCGACCTCGCCCGGTTCAGTTACGATGTCGGACCGAATGTGTCCTTTGACTAGTAATTGAACTTCGGCATAGTAGGGTCGATCAAACGTGACCGTGATGGCTGCATTCTTGTGACCAATGAAGGATCTCGTGTTGAACTGCGCCGTGATTTCACTTTTCTCCCAAGTCTTCAACGATGACTTGCCAATCACAGGCTTGGTACAACCGCAACTGCTCCGCACACTGGCGATGTGAAGTTCTTCTTCGTAGATGTTCTCAAGAACAAAAGCGAACTCTGTTTTTGCGTTTCTACTTACCGAACCAAAATCGTGCGTAGTAGTTTCGAACATTTTGGCTGCCCAGTTTTGTCCGAACGCTGAAGTGCAAAATGTAATCGAAGTGATAAATGCGGATACGGCGAATACAGTTACCGATGAATTCGAGGAACTGTTTCGCGACACTGCAGAATAAAGAAACGACAACACTTCTTGAGCTCCTCCTAGGCAATATGACTCATGTATCAAGAGATTTCGGCTATGGCTAGGGATATGCTTAACCGCAAAATGTCGGAATCTTTAGAACCTCTTGCCAACTCCACCCAGATTACCTGGCATGTTGTAAACGGCTCGGGAGCAGACTGATAACTGGGTAAGTTGCAGAGTTTAGCACAAGAAAATTTAAATCTTATCCAGAACCGTACACGAGCATGTCGCCGATGCGACCAGTCGCCCACGATCATCCTGGATATCGCATGTGACAAAACCAACTCGTAATCCCCGTTGGCGAACAATGGAATGAGCCACCAACCCTTTGCCTCGCACGGGTCGCATGAAATGAATGTGGAGATCAATCGTTGAGAAATCTTGCTCTGCGTCCAATGTCCTGCCAAATGCTATTCCCATCGACGCGTCCGCGAGCGCGGCCAACACGCCCCCATGAACACGTCCCATCGGGTTGTGCAAGCGACTATCGACAGGAAGTCTCACCGTACATTCGCCAGACACATCTGCTTTCGGAGGGTCGACTTGGAAGCCGATCAACTGCGAAATAGGTGCGAAGTCAAATCGATTTGAATCAGCAGGCGTGCTGCTAGCGGAGTCCGATGTCATCAAGTGGTAAGTCTTTGAAGAAGGAAAAGTTTAGTAGATTCAATCTGTAACCTTGGACGTTGTAGTTGCGAATGAACTCGCTTGTCAAACTGACTACGCTCGCAAAATCGGGTTTCACCGCGAGTTTAGCAGGGCGTCAATATGTCCAGATACGAACGGGCCTGTTGAAACCTTAGCCATTAACACTAGCGACACGGTTCGACTTTATCACAACTCGCGAGTTAACACGGTCCGCCAGCGGCATTCGCATAGTAAAACCGAAATTTTGATCCACCGGTCGTCAATCCCAAAATCTCTGTCAAGATCTTTCTAAAAATTGTACTTTGCCCCCCTTCGAACCACTAAATCTGGATACCGATTCGATTTCGCAGCAGCTTGGTATACTGGCGGAGGTCGGCAGGTTAGGCTGCTTAAACTCCTCCAAATCATCAATGCGAGCGATTCCGTTGCTCGCGATCTCGCAGATCGAAAAGGGACTCATCGATGGCTTTTGAATCACAGCCTGGGCGCAAAGATACAGGTAAGGATGGGAATCGCGAATTTCGAAAAGGGAAAGAGCCCAAGCGTCCGGTCGATATCCTAGAACGATCACCACCATTTGATCTCGCAGCCGAGATGGGTGTCTTAGGAAGTCTCCTGCTCAATCCTGACGTATGCAATGATTTGACAATGGTCATTCGTGAAGATGACTTTTACGATGATGCCCATCGCAAGCTATACCATCACGTTCACGAGATGCATACCGTTGGGCAAAAGATTGATGTGACTCTTTTGGTAAGTCGACTCAAAGATGCGGGCGACTTTGAAATGATTGGCGGAGCTGCTTATTTAGCGAAACTGGCCAACAGCGTTCCTAACGCAGCACACGCGGTTTATTACGCCAATATCGTTCGCAACAAGTCAACCTTGAGGCGACTCATCGAAGCATCGACCACCATTCTTCGCGATGCTTACGAAGATGCGCAAGAACCGAAAGACCTTGTCTCGCAAGCGGAAGCGAGGATCATGCAGATCCAAGATGAGCGCAGCGCGAACTCGGCAACAGTAATCAGTGACGTCCTCAAGAATGCGATGGCGCGTATCAACGCACGTATGAAGGGCGAGCAGCTTCAAGATGGAGTTATGACGCACTTCACCGATTTCGATAATCTAACCGGAGGCTTTCATGATGGCGAGCTTTTGATTCTTGCAGCTCGGCCTGGTATGGGAAAGACCGCGCTCGCTATGAACATCGCAGAACAAGTCTCGATGAAAGAAAATGCGCCGACCCTTTTCGTGAGCTTGGAAATGGGTGCGATAGAATTGGCTGACCGTTTGCTCTGTTCGGTTGCTCGAGTCAACAGCCAGCGTTTACGAAACGGAACGATTAGCCAAGAAGACCGACAACGATTGGTTCAGAATGCCATCCAGCTTAGCAACGCGCCGCTCTACATTGACGATGCTCCGAGCCGGACCGTTAGCGAGATTGCGGCGGTCGCACGACGCATCACGCAGCAAGAACTCAAGAAACCCAACGGACGTCGGCTCGGACTGATGGTGATCGATTACTTGCAACTTATCGAACCGGACAATTCGAAAGATCCACGCCAGGAGCAGGTAGCAAAGATTGCTCGTCGTTTGAAAATGATGGCGCGCGAATTGAAGGTGCCTGTACTTTGTTTGGCCCAGCTAAATCGACAATCCGAGGAAGGTAAAGACCATACACCCAAGCTGAGTCATTTGCGAGAATCCGGTGCGATCGAGCAAGATGCAGACGTCGTTATGTTCGTCCATCGAGACGATTATCACGCTCGCGGTGAAGAACGTGATGCCGTCCGCGGTCAAGCGAAGTTGATCATCGCGAAACAACGAAACGGCCCTATCGATGATGTGGAACTGGTCTGGGAAAGCGATTTCACTCGATTCTCGAACAAAGCTCCTGAACACGCTGCCGACTTTGTAGACTATGCTAATGTTTCGTCACCTGGTGGTTACTGAATCCTAGGTGGTTACTGAAACTTGATCATCGGGAACACCAGATGACTAATCGCGTCAGATCGCATTTTTCGCCATATCTCGCTCAACGCCACGAACGGCTCTGTGTTCTCCGTGCCTCTGTGTTTCAATTCCATACGATTGTTAGTTCCTTTGGTAGAATTGCGCGTTCCCTTATTTTGGGCCCTTATTTTGGGCCCGTGTTTTGGTCTCGTTGGTCTCGTGTTTTGGAAACACAGAGGCACAGAGATCACAGAGGAAAACTCCGGCGTTTCGCAATTCTCGAACCTAAAAATGGTCGTTTTCGGCGAGAAGTGTTC
>JAIYDQ010000209.1 GCA_027487375.1 Planctomycetaceae bacterium | reverse complement strand
TTGATGTAACTGAGGCTTGAGCACGACGATCAGTCGTAGGATAGGCTTCCAGCCTGTCGCTTTCGAAATCGACAGACTGGAAGCCTATCCTACGGCAATCTGGCTTAGCCTCAGCTGCCCAAACATCGCACTAAAGCTCTCGCGGAATTTTAGTGAGGTTGTGGAATTCATGAGAATTCCAATCGCTTTGAAATAAGCAGCGAGATTCGCATTGTTCAGATGTCTTGCGACATCTGCTACTAAATCTGATCACGCTTCAGCGACGTAGACCATCATGGATCGATATGGCAGGTCTAAGTGGCGATTTGCCGGAGGCTCAGGACCGTCCAAGTCGGGATACATGTCCTCGGGACTATCCTTGCTCGTGTCCAAGAATAACCGCCATCGTTGCCCGCGAACCATCTCAGGCAGCACGAGCTTTTTCGTTTCAGGAGTGCCGTTCATGATAATTAACATGTCGCGTCCAAAACCAGCTGGATCGTCACTTGCTGAGGGTTTTGCGAGCCAGCAAACCAGAGTCCCGTCTGGCTTCTCCCACTGAATCGGTTTTCCTGTCGATTCGAACCAGCTCACATCGGGAACTCCACGCGCATCGCTTGGACGACCACTTAAAAATCGGTTTCGCATGAGAGCAGGTTGCTGTCGGCGAAATGCTGTCAGAGCACGTACGAATCGAAGTAGATCTGCATTCGACTCTACTAGGCTCCAATTCATCCACGATGTTTCGTTGTCTTGGCAATATGCGTTGTTGTTGCCTTTTTGAGTTCGTCTTGCTTCATCCCCCATGACTAGCATTGGAACGCCTTGGCTGATCAAAAGTGTCGAAAGCATGTTTTTGATTTGACGCAAGCGAAGCTGTTCGATGTGCTTCTTTCGAGTTGGCCCTTCAACTCCGTAATTGTCACTCAGGTTGTTGTTGTCTCCATCGCGATTGCCTTCTCCGTTGGCGTCGTTGTGCTTGTCCTTATAGCTCACCAAATCATTCATTGTGTAACCGTCGTGAGACGTGATGAAGTTGATGCTATTGGACGGAGCTCTTCCGGAATGCTCGTAGAGGTCAGAGGATCCGCTGAGTCGCGTTGCCATCGCTCCGACCATTCCTGGGTCGCCGCGCCAGTAGCGTCTGACATCGTCTCGATAGCGTCCGTTCCATTCTGCCCAACGAAGGTCGCCGAACGAACCGACTTGATAAGCTCCGGCAGCGTCCCACGCTTCGGCAATGATTTTCGTATCCGCGAGCATCGGATCTTCGGCGATCAAATCGATGACTGGGGCGTTTGGAATCAAGTTTCCATATCGATCTCGCGAGAGAATGCTCGCCAAGTCAAATCGGAAACCATCGATGTGATAGTTATGTACCCAATGTCGAAGGCAATGAAAAATCAGCTCTCGGCATACAGGATGATTGCCGTTGAAAGTATTTCCGCAGCCTGTGTAATTGCCATAGTGTGCACCACCGCCACTGAGCATGTAGTAAGTCTGATTCTCAAGTCCCTTAAACGAAAGAACCGGTCCTCGTTCGTTACCTTCGCACGTATGATTAAAGACGACATCCAGAATAACCTCGATGCCTGCGTTATGGAGAGCCTTGACCATTGTTTTAAATTCATTCACTTGAGCACCCGGCTCAGTGGAATGAGAATAGCCGCGGTGAGGTGCGAAGAATGCTAACGGATCGTAACCCCAGTAATTTGGGCGGTCCTTTACGTTGCCATGAATGTCCTTGATCGGAAACTCGTGAACTGGCATCAGCTCGACGGCCGTTA
Organism: Planctomycetaceae bacterium; assembly: GCA_027487375.1. Classification (GTDB taxonomy): domain Bacteria; phylum Planctomycetota; class Planctomycetia; order Pirellulales; family Pirellulaceae; genus JAIYDQ01. The sequence continues at coordinate 7,213 of JAIYDQ010000209.1, read as the reverse complement.
TGCCTAAGCTTTGCAAGTAAGGAATCTTCTCAATTACACCTAAGTAGGATCCTGGGCAGTGGACTTTTGCGGTTTTGCTTTGAGTGAATCCACGAACGTGCATCTCGTAAATGATGGACTCGGAAAGGGGCCGACGAAGGTGACGGTCTCCCTCCCAGTCGAAGTGATCGTCAATGACAACACACTTGGGCGGACGAATCAAACCGTCGGTTGATTCTTGAAAACAACCCGCAAGGGCTTTTGCGTACGGGTCGACCAGACGAGCGTTCCCGTCGAACCACTGACCTGCTTCTGGATCGAAGGGACCGTTGGCTTGAAAATGGTAAAGTTGGCCAGCTTTGAGGCCTGGAATCAACACACTCCAGACGTCTCCCCAACGATCAACATTCCTGTCGAGGTCGATCACTTCGGTGGGATCGCGATCATCGACATGATCGTATAGGAGAACTCGCATCCCTGTGGCTGATCGACTAAAGATCGTGAACTGAACTCCACGATCAGAGACATTAGCTCCATAGGGTAGCGTGTAAGTGAATTGTAGTTCGGGTAACGGGTTCCGCATGAGCATAGGTAGTACGCGTCCTTTCCGACAGCGAATGGAGCCGTGTAAGTGGTTGTGTTAGCGAGCAACCATAGCACTGGTCCGAAAGGAAACTGGAATCTGAATTGAAAATCAGTTCAAAATCAGCATGATCACATTCCAGAAAAATCGCATAGAGAAGGTATTGGGGTCACGCAATAAAAATGGTGTGAATTCATGCCGATTAGTCAAAAAGATTCACGACAAATTGTAGCGATCAATAGGTCAAAAAGAGGAGCTAACGCAAATCGTAACCTATTTCAAACGGGTTCGCTGACAAACTAAAACACATTTTCCGATTTTCGCACTTTCCAAATTCTCGTCATTTTTTTACCGCAGAGACCAGACTTGTCAAAATCACCTTCGATAACTCATAGCATCAGCGATCTTTTCACACTCACAAGATGTTTAGGAGTTTAGCCAAATGGCAAAGTTTTATGTCGAAAGCGGTTCGGTTCAGATGATTATCGCATCCGAGGACGCGCAACGCGCTGTGCTTTGGATGGTCCATCGAATCATGGAAGGCCTCGGACCGATCTATCATGACAATGACATCACCGACGAGCAAAGACTTGATTCGGTGATCGTCGAAAGCCTGCTGGATATGGGGTCGGAGATCGCCGTAAGCGAGCAAGGGTTCGGACGCGACGATATGGAAAAGTGGGAGACCTTCGACATTGTGATGTATTGGCATCAGCTAATGACTGCTCTGAGCCGAATCGATTGCGATTAGTGAATTGTCCAACTTGACCAGAGGAGTAGCTAGATTCGTAAGAATTCAGAAGAGTTGATTGACGCGTGAGGTGGAATAGCGGGCTTCAGAAGTCTTACGACTTCTTCTATGGGCGTAGGTTCCAATTGAGGCGTCAGATAACGACTAAACGCTTGGATCGTTAAGCTCCAAGATTTGTCGCAGATAACTTCGCGGTTCCAATTCGCGAAGTCCCAAAACTTGAGATAGCTCCGTGATTTGGCTTTGTACGGTTGGAATTCGGGATCGGTCGGTAAGCACGACTTCGACCTCGACAAATTTCCCAAGTCTTTCAACGGTATCACAGGTTACGCAGATGGTTGTTTCATCCACAGTAATCAGATAGGGATTCCGAATTTTCTTGACTTCGTTAGCGATTGTGAAGCCAAGGGCGAGAAAGATATCCATCCAACCGTCGGCGGTCGAATCAACTAGTGGCAGTTCAATCTCCGAGCGAGTTTTTACCGGCCCGGCCTCTTTGGGGCCTTTGTAGGTTACAACCACCTCGTCGTTAACATATCGAATTCGGAATGCCTCGCCAGATTTGCCAAAGTCGCGACATGGATGCCGAAGGTAGATATCCCGGTGAGACTCGACAGGCTGTATCGAGCCGCCCATCCCGATAACTGAAGAAGCGATTTCCTTGTGCGAGTCCACGCGAAATTTTTGCTCGATCTCGATCGGTGTCATGAATGAACTGCCTTAAAGTGGACGACTGCGGGGCAAGGGTTCCTTAAAAAAAAGGAATCCTTCCTAGGGGGTTTTTGTTGAGCTATCATGCTGAGGGGTTACGCGGTACTCCAGCGCTTTTCTCATCGTTCTTATTTTACCAGACAATATCCAATGACCGATTCGCAGTCCGAGGAAAAACCAGTTCGTCCATCAGTGCGTTCCGTTTTGAAATCGTTGGTTCCGCTAATGCTTGCCGCACTCTTCATGGTTGCGGGGATTTTGGTGCTTGTTTATCTCGGTCGTGATCAAGCAAGATTGATGAACGCTCCATTAGGAGACCTGGATCTGGTTCCCTTGGTTGATGCTTCGCCCTTACCACCCTTACAAGAAATGCAAGGACAAGTTTTGGTTTTGCATTTTTGGGGTACTTGGGGCTCGTCGTCGAAGGCAGATTTTTACGAATATGCGACTCTTTATGGGGCCTACAAGAACCAACCTGGAGTGAAGTTTTTAACTGTGAGTTGCTCGCCTGGTGTTGAGGACAACTTAGACAAACTGCGAGACGACACGGTGCAGTTCATGCACAATTCTGAGGCCCGCGTATCCAATTATGCAGATCCGGCGATGTATACCCGAGGTCGTATTGCAAAGATGCTTTCCTCGGGCGGTTTTCAATATCCGATGACATTGATCGTCGACCAGAAAGGGATCGTTCGTGAGTTTTGGTTAGGTTCCGACTCCGGTACAATGTCGCAAGTTCACGAAGCAATCAAGAAGATACTCGCTGAAAAGTCTTCACAGGTGAATTCTGCAGATAAGTCACGGGACAAATAGCAGGGACGCTCTTGGTCGCTTTTGACATATAGAGCGTTTGATGAGGCTGTCTCAAATGAACAAATTTTAGCGCAGTTACGACCGTGTCTTCATGTCAGCGCCTCGGGTTTCATAAGGCCGCTCTCAAGCTAGGTAAATGAAAAACAATCTTGGCTACCTTTTAGGTTTTCGCGCTCAATCTTTAACCAACCAAACGTGAGAATCGATTTCGTCTCACTGGATTCACATAGAAGCGGTAGCAGCTTTAGCCACGATCGTGTAACTCTCTACGGGTGTATTTGAAATTTAAGCAGAAAAACTTGCGTCCGCATCCTAAACAGCCCGTTTTTTTCTAATACTTGTTCGATGGGTTCTCGGGTGCGTGGAGCGGTGATTTTCACAATTCAAGGTGAACATTCATCCCATTAGCAAGCTTTTCACGCATCGGACGGTCCCACAGCGGTGGGATCGAGGGGCGTAGCGGCTCCTTCCCGGGGGCATTCAGCATGGTTGACACGAGGATTTGTTGCGTTTAGCTTATCGCCTGCCTTAGCTAATTTACGCAAAGGCCCTAATCGTTAAGGTTGGGTGTTCCAATTGTTTTGTTTAAGCGGTCGTACGGTTCTGGGACGGGGAAGCTGCCTCGTAGGCAGCGTGAGATTCCTACACCTGGATTATTGCTTCCCGAGCGTCGAGTCCGCCCTTTCCTCCAATTTTAGGGAGAATCGTTGAATGAATCGTAGTATTCTAAAGTCACTCGCTGGCGCAGTTGTTGCTGCTAGCATGGTCTTCGCTGGTCAAGCACAAGCTGATTGCGGCGGACATGGTTTGTTTGCTAAGTTGCACGCAGCCAAGTGCGGCGGGCCAACTCTGTTGGAAAAGCTGCACGCTAAGAAAGAGTGCGGCGGCGGGCTTCTAGCTCGTCTACACGCTGCAAAGAGCAGCTGCTGTGAACCTGAAGCGACTTGCGAACCAGCATGTGAAGCAGCTCCAGTATGCGAGCCAGCACCGGTTTGTGAACCAGCTCCAGTATGCGAGCCAGCACCAGTTTGCGAACCAGCTCCAGTTTGCGAGCCAGCTCCTACTTGTGAACCAGCATGCGAGCCAGCTTGTGCACCTCGCAAGAAGTTCTTCACTGGCAAGTTGCTCAAGCGATTGCACGCTCGCAAGTGCGGTTGTGCAGCTCCAGCTCCAGCTTGCTGCGAACCAGCTCCTACATGTGAAGCCGCCCCAGCTTGTGAAGCAGCTCCTGCTTGTGAAGCAGCTCCAAGCTGTGGTTGCGAAGCAGCAGCTCCAGTTGAAGCAGCTCCATGCAGCACATGCAGCTCGACCGTAGATGCAGGTACTGTTTCGACATCGTCGGAAGTTCCTCCTGCACCAACGCCAGATGCCGCACCAGCAGCTCCAGCAGCTCCTGCTGTTCCATCGCCAAGCGATGCAGTGCCAAAGGCTTAGTTGCTTGTTCTCGCCCCTCGTTTGATTTAGGACCTGCTTCTTTAACAATCGGTTGGGTTCGAGTTAAGTTTTGAAAACTAGCCGTTGTGACAGTTCTTTGAATAAGGAATTGTTGCAGCGGCTTTTTTTGTTGCAATTTTCAACTATCCTCTCATTATCTTTAAGTCGTCTTGCTGCTCTTGATAGCGTCTCATGCCAAACACGTTTGTACGAATACTCGTTTCTACCCTAGTTGTTTTACAACTTGTCGTCGTTTGGTTTTCTTTGATCGCACACCGTGGTACCTCGACTATCCAAGACGATTTTCTTGCTTACTTCGATATCTATCGAACATTTGGTAACTGGCGGATGGAAACGAATCAACTTGCGTTAGCTAGTTCAAGCGACCTATCAGAGTCGGTTTGGATTGAATGGCATCCTGCAAACAGTACTCAAGATGAATGGATTGCTTGGCCAGATCAAAACAGAGTTGCCTCCTTGAGTTTGCAGGCCGATCGTGAGCAGAAATGGCTTCGTCAGCTCGCAGATCTACTTGGGCTCGGAATCACCGAGGGAGCAAGCCAAATGGTTGCCAGCGCTACGCGAGCTCGATTCAAAAAAGGTGATCCGGCGATTGATCGGGTTCGGATTATGGTCGCACCAACCGTTCCTGTTGAGCGATTTGCTGAAGTGGAATCGGCTGAGACGGTCGATGATTTGCCGGAAGATTTGAGACCTCAGGAGGTCTACACTGCAACCCTGCTATCAACAGGCGATGGTAATTGGTCGTTACTTCCGAAAATCGAAAACCGCCGTGTTGCTCCGGCGCTTCCGCCAAATCAAAGGTCGGTAGAACCTAAGGCCCAGAAATCGGATGGGCCTAATTCATGAGCAGAAAGCCGATTGAGGTAAGTTCGAAAAAGACTTGGAGTGCATTGCGTTTTGTCGCTTGTTGGGACACTTTTTGGTTCAATCCGCGTCCCGTCGGCGATATCAGTTTTATTCGGGTTGCGGTTGCGGCAGCGGCTTCAGTCTACGCTCTAACTTGGTTGACGAGTCTTGGATCCTGGATTGCCGACGAAGGACTGTTATCGCGATCGCAAGCCGAGTTTTTGATAGGTCGAGGAGTGGAAGGAACGGGCAGCGAAGGTCGGATATCTCCGCTGTTCAGCTATGTTCCGTCAAGTTTCGCCTGGGCCTACGTGCTCACGACTAGCGTCGTTTGTGCGATCGTTTCTCTCGGCGTTGGTGGACGCTTGCTCGCGGCTGCTGCGTGGGCGTTACTGTTGGGGTTGGTTCACCGCATCCCGATGATTCAGGGGCCAGGAGACTTTTTAATCACAGGCCTATTCGGCTACTTGGTGATCTGTTCAGGTACACGAATCAAGAGACTTTTGGGCGATCGACCGAGCGTTAACGACAAAGTCTCTTGGACTTGCAGCTTGGCGATTCGTTTAATTCAATGCCATGTCTTCTTATGGTTCGCGGCTAGTCTCGCTTCCCATTTTGCAGAGCCGTTTTGGTGGACTGGAACCGCACCGTGGTGGTTGTCCTTCAGCGGCGACCAATCTTGGGTTTCGATTCGGTTCTGGTTGGACCACCCTTACACAATGAATGTAGTTTGCTACCTAGTATTCGGTCTTCAAGCTTGGGTGTTGGTGAGTTTCCTGGTCCCGACTTGGCGGAAGTCTGGAATCGTCGCACTGAGTGCTTTTGCGTTCCTAAACTTTGTCATCGCTAATGATTGGATCTATAGCTTGGCGATCGCAGCGTGCATTCCTGTGTTGCTCGCATCGCCCGATGGAAAAAAGGCTGAAGCTTTCACGGAAACGCAACTAATAAGCAGTACTCGTATCAAACATCCAGGAACCGTTTAGCTCAACGGCACTCTCTTGGTAGTTGCTAGCTCCAAAACAAGTTCGAGTGTCGAACAAGAAATGGCGAATTTAAAATGAAATCATCCTTTACTTCGTAATTCGACATTCCTTGTTCGGAGTTCGATATTCAATCAGCACCGGAAGTGAGTGACCTTTACCATTTATTTGCCAGGCTGGTTTAGCTGGCAGGGCCGATAGAGTGCCTACTGCCCCTTGCGAATTCTCTCGCCTAAGAAGTTATCCAGCTCGGGTATATCGAATATTTTTTGGGCTGTCTTCTCAACGTCATACTCAACGCGGCGATATTGAACTTTGGAGTCCTCGAAGATCGCGTAGCAGCTTCTCCAGTCGCCATCTCGCGGTTGGCCGACGCTGCCTACATTAATCATCGCTCGCGTTCCAGTAAGCGGGATTGTTCCATCAAACTCTTCTGGACGAATGAATTGTAGATCTGAAGTGAAAACGCCTGGAACATGCGTGTGACCTTGAAAGCACCAGCCGTTAATCATCGAGAAAAGCTTATCGATCTTTCGACGATTATGTACATCTTCAGGGAAAACATATTCATTCAACGGGTTTCGAACGGACCCGTGTACGAAAAGAATATTCGGTTCTTTGATCGTTCGCGGAAGATTGGCAAGAAACTGAAGCCTCGCTCGTGTGGCATTATTGTCAGGACCGGTTTCGATTTGCGAACGAGTCCAAAAAATGGCTTGTTCAGCTGCCGCGCTAAAGCCTTCGGCATCAATGAGAGCACCATAATCGTGATTACCGAGGATGCATGCATCCATGTTCATCACATAATCGACACATTCGCGAGGGTTGGGACCGTAGCCTACGGTATCGCCCAAGCAAACGACGCGATCTACCGATTGGGTCGAAATGTCTGCGAGTACTTGTACTAATGCTTCTAAATTGCCGTGAATATCACTTACTATCGCAGTGCGCACAATAAAAAACCGCTAAGGAGCTTGACTGAGACGCCCTAACACAGGGCCCCATACCATTAATGTAACTTATTTCGCTCGTCGCGTTAATCACGCAAGCCAAGCACCCGTTCGACGGACTAAGGCCCATCGATTTTCG
>JAIYDQ010000429.1 GCA_027487375.1 Planctomycetaceae bacterium | reverse complement strand
TCATTTGTTTTCTTGTCGCTTGCTTGGCCTGTCTTTGGCAGTTTTTCTGGATTGCTCGTGCAAAGTCTAGACGCAGTATCCTGTTTTTGTGTGCGACGCTCGCTGCAAGTCTTACGGCAAGCTATTTCCTGATCGCTACAGTCTGGCTTCCTACTGATATCTCCTATCCCATACTTTGGACGATGGGGATCAGTAGTGGACTCTTTTACGCGCATCTTCACGACCGTACGGTGTAGCGTACAGATTGATAACTATCTCGGTTTATCAATTTCTTTGCTTGAGTTTACACTCGTAGCGGCATAGTTAATGCAGACGCTTGAGGGTATCGCAGGGGCGTTACCGCAGTATACAAGCAAGCCCGCTCTAACATGATTCGGAATCGAAGTATGCTTTCAGGAGCATCTTCAATATTCACCGGATGTTGATTGGTTGAATTCTACCGAAGGGTTGAAGCTGTAGGTTGGTTGCAGGGGGAATCGGAGTTGTCAATTCGAATTTTCTTCACGCAGTAATCCGTCCACCGGTTTGTTAGAGACGTAATGTTTACGATCATGTTGCCAACATAACCATAGAGAAAACGCACGTAAGTTTTCGCAGAACTTAGGTCATCTGCTCGACGGTCTATACGGAATCGACAAACCATAATTTGTTGTTTGCGAGGCAAAAGAAAAAGGAAAGAACTGTCTAGTACCTGATGAAGGTACTAGATGATTCTTTCCTTATTTTCATGGTTTCAAAAGTCGATGCAAATCGCTCGTAATTACTGAGCAGCCTTCTTACCTTTACCTACTTTTTCCTTGAATGCCCCCTGAGCATTTTCGGGAAGTTTTGCGATCTGTTCTGGGGTTAACATCTTACCGACCTCAACGCGAACTTTTGAAAGCATCGCTTCGGTATCCTTGAAAACGGTCGACTGCTCGGCAGTCAATCCCATAGCCGCTTCGACTGCAGCTTGTGCTTCTTTCGGTTTCTTGCCTTCTGCTTTTGCTGCCTTCTGGGCTTCTGTTCGCTTCTTTAGCATCTCTGCGGTAATTCCGGCAGCAGTTCGCTTGGAGCTAACTTCCTCGGCGACTTTTGCAAAGGTCTCTTTCACCTTGGCGGACATTTCCTCGGGCAGCTCGGCCTTTTCAAGCTGCTTCATGAACTGGGTTACCATCGCTGCTGATGGGGATTTCTTGCCACCTTTTTCTTGAGCAGACGTGACGCCTGATTGAATGAGTACTGCGGCTGCGATCAAGAGGGAAAAAACGGACTTCTTCATGGGAGATACCTTTTCAAAAACGATGGAACTGGACTAAGCAAACAACTGTGGAATAACGTTACCGTCGCGGACGAGCATGATGGGGCGACCGGTTTCGGTTTGAAACTCTTGCTTGGGATCGATTCCCAAATTGTGGTAGAAGGAAGCGGCTGCATCGCTCGGCGTGATCGCTTCATTCGCTGGTCCTGAAGCCGTTTCATCGCTTTGACCAATCACTTGACCTCCGCGAATCTTTCCGCCCGCCATGAGCATAAACATGCAACGTGGGTAATGATCGCGACCGCCCAGCGTAGCTCGAGTGTTGACTTTAGGAGTGCGCCCAAACTCGCCAGTGACCATGACCGAGGTTGAACCGAGAAGTCCCTTTTGTTCTAGCCCTGTTAGCAGTGCCGAAACACCACCATCTAACTTGGGCAAAAGCTTTGTGGAAAGGTTATTGAAAATGTCAGTATGGTTATCCCAACCACCCACACGTAGAGAAACAAATCGGACTCCAGACTCTATCAAACGAACTGCGAGCAGGCAGCTTTGCTCAAAGGAATCCGTACCGAATTGAGCCGCAAATTTAGCATCTTCTTTCGAGACGTCGAAGGCATAACGAGCTCGTTCACTTGTAAGCATCGAGTAAGCCTTGTCACTGAACCGATCGAGTCCTGTAAGCAGTTGGTCTCGGTTCTCCATCGACGCAAAAGTGTGATCCAAATCCTTCAACAAGTTTTGACGTCGATCAAGCTGCTCGACCGTAACGCCCGCACCTAGTGAGATTCCTCTAACGTTGAATGGTTTTCCCGCTTGCGGACTCGCACCAGTATTCAATGGAGCATACTGAATACCCAAAAAGCCTGATCGCTGCCCGCTATTGGGAATAGCTACGAATGCCGGAATATCGGAAGCCACAGGTCGCTCTTTGCATAGAACAGCGCCATAGCCGGGATACTCGAGCGAAGCTAAAGGCCTGCTCCCTGTGTTAACGTATTCGCTGCCGAGATTGTGGGCAGCCAACGTATGCGACACGCCTCGAAGTATCACGTATTTATCAAGGTTTTTTGCCATCTTGGGCAAGTGTTCGGATATCTGAATACCCGGAACGCATGTGGGTATGGTTTTGAAATCGCCGCGAATGCCCTCTGGAGCATCCGGCTTCGGATCAAAGGTATCGATGTGCGATGGACCCCCGCTAAGGTCAATGAAGATACCTGACGTAGCGTAACCGTCCTTGACTTGTCCGGCATCGGCCATTCTTAGGTAGTTCGCCAATGTTAACGAACCCGTAGCGAGCGATCCGACACGAATAAAGTCTCGCCTTTTCATTCCGTCACAATAGTTATGAATGGACATGGTTGGTTCCTATAATGCTTAATGGTTGGATGGAGAGGTTGGATGGTTTAGTTTAATGGCCGAACGGTTTAGTGGTTCAAGATGAATTCTTTAGTGTTGATCACTGCCCACAGAACATCGCTGATGCCATTCAATGGAGTTTCAGCAACGGCGATTGCTTTCTGCGAAGTTTCCATTTCTACCGATGTGGGCTTACGAGAAAGCGTTCGAAGATAAATCTCTTCAATGATTTTTGCAGAGACTTCATCACTCAATCGGCCTTCGCTCTTAGGCGATACGTTTGATAAGTAGACTGGCTCCGATTCAGATTGCGATTCCGACTTCGACGATTTATCCTTGGCAAGCGTCAACTCTTGAAGACGCTTTTCAGATAAGGCAAGTCGCGATTTCACATCGCGAATTGCTTTCTCGCTTCCTTCTTTACTTTCAAGTATCTGAAGTTGCTTTCGATACTTACGGATGTCGCGGTCATAGTCCTCCGAAGTGCGGACAGCTTGCGCTTTCTCCATTCGCTTTGGTACCGAAGGCTCCGCATTGGTTCGAATGGGTGTCAGGTTGTGTTCTTTTGCTACCTGAGCAAGCCAACTGAATTTTGGATCGTTCATCGCCTTAAGAACGTCGGAATCGTTTCGAATAAAGACAGTTTGCAATAGGCTTGGGTCGCTGGATTTGTCGCAATCGCAATTGCTCTCGCGAATCGATCGACCGAAAACGGTCAATGCATAGTTGGATGCACCGTATTTTCCGTTTTTATTCTGTGCGCTAGCGCCTGGCATGGTCATTGCCCGATCGCTTTCGAGAGCACAAAGCGACTGTGCTTCTTTGTCATTCGACAGTGCAATTCTCAGAGCGTCATATGCGGTCTCGGCCGGCAAGCGACGGAGAAGCGCGTGTGAGAAATTTCTTCTGTCCAACTGATTGGTTTCGTTGGTGGTCCAGCTGCGCTGATATGTTTCCGTATTCAAAATCGTTCGGTGTAACCATTTCAAATCGTATCCGTGCTCGATAAATCCGTTCGCTAAGTAGTCAAGCAGCTCGGCATTACTAGGCGCATTGGCAAGGTTCAAATCGTCCGCGGGACTAACAATTCCAACTTGGAAATAGTGCGCCCAAACGCGATTGACGATTGCTTTTGCGAAGTAGGGATTGTCTTTCCTTCGAAGCCATTCCATCAGGGGCGCACGAGGGTCGCTAACAGTCGAAAGGTCGACGTACTCGGCTCCGAGCAAACGTGCAACTGGATATTTTTTCTGTGCGGCAGCTTGCTTCTTTGCATTCTTTTCCTTGTCCTTTTTATCCTTGCCTTTGGAATCAGGAATCTTGCTTAAGCGCACGTACATTTCAGGAAACGGAATTGTTTTGCCATCTCGGACTACCTCTTCAAGCTTTTTGCGAAGGTCATTCCCTTTGAGAGATTTTGCAAGTCCCAAATCCGTAAGCATCTTCTCAACGTCCTCTTTCGACTCAGGCATGTAACTATTTTGATTGGCAGTTACTCCGTCGAAGAGTCGTTCGAATTGATCGAAATCTTGTTTGGACCATTGATCGAACGGGTGCTTATGACATTGAGCACACTGAATGCGAACCCCACAGAAGGAATAAGCAAACGATATTGCTCGCTCTTCTGCTGTTCTTTGATTGGTTCGTGCCCAGTAGTACATTAAACCACTTCGGTCTGCGTAGCTTTTCCCAGTTTTGTCACTGTTGATTTCGGTCATCTTTTCACAGTATTCCGCGTAGCTCTCGTCAGGCTCACGCGAGACGGCTGTGACAATGCCTTCAACAATTTTGTCGTAGGGTACGTTCGCAGCTACGCGAGCATAGATCCATTGGTACCAGTGCTGGCTGGAGTTCTGTGCGAGCGGTGAGAAGTTTCTCAATTGATCATCATTGTTGCCCGTCATGTCGCATAGGAACGTTGTCCACCACGCAGCGTAACCGGGTGATGCCAATAGCTTATCGATCATCTTTGAACGTTTATCAGGAGATGTGTCGTCTAGGAATTGTCTAACCTGATCTGAAGTCGGTAACGTGCCCGCAACGTCCAGCGACACACGTCTAAAGAATTCGGCGTCCGTGGCATTACCCGAGGGGAGGATGCCAAGCTTATCGAGCTTCTTAAGCACTAATCGGTCAATCTCAGTCTTGCTATTTGCAATCTGTTGCCGAAGCTGTCCTGGCACTCCTACTGGTCGGAGTACACTAACAGGGACAACTGCACTGTCATAAGACACTACGACGTGAGTGTCTCCAACTTCACCACTTGTGACGAGGCCTTTTTCGTTGATGTTAGCGATGGATGTGTCGTTGCTGGAAAAGCGGCAGAGCGACGTGACATCTTCTTTCGTGCCATCTTCCCATATCGCTATTGCATTCAAGGTTTGAGTCTTGTCCCGTGCATCGAATTGGATTTCCAAAGGTGTCACGTCGAGCCGCACGAGCTTTTGATTTTCAGCGTCTTTTGCTTGTGGTGACTTGGGAGCACCGGCTTCGATCCACTTTCGAAGCACCCAATATTCCCATCCGTCTTTCTTAAAACGCTGGCCCCCTTCGTGCATATCTGCATCGACAGGCTTGGTAAGAATAAGGCTGACTAGTGGATCTTTTGTATCGACTCGTCCTGCATCCGAATCGAGCAATGCTTTATGGTCGGCGTCGAAATCGTAACCGAAGAGTGAAAGCGTGAAGCCTCCTTGGCCTTGAAAAGAGCCATGGCAAGCCCGGCCATTGCACCCCATTCGGCCGAGCAGTGGCGAAACGTGACGTTGGAAGTCAGGTACTTCTGTGGTTTCCGCGACTCCTTGCGAGTTCGGTTTGAATCGAGTTTCTAGTGAGGCGATCGGAGCGTCCGCGAAGACGGGTATCCAACTCCCTATCACAAGTGCGATCGCCATGGATGATTGTTTGAATGCAAATGCAAAAACAGAAGTTTTCACCATTCGAAGGATTGTGTGCATTTTAGTATTCACGGTAGAGAGGTATCCGATTTTACTCATGGGTTGCTTTTCGCTTCTTGCTTAGTCTTTTTCGATTTTCCTATCTTGCTGCCAACTCGATTTTGCAAGGCGGCTAACTGTTGATCGATTTTTTCATCTTCGTGCCCTTCGGTCATAAGAAGCAGTCCTGATATCTGTTTCTGCCGCTTCGCAAGGGTTTCTAACTCATGGTTCCATCGTTTCTTTTGATTCTCAACTTGGTCCTTTAGGAGCCCACGCATCACATCTTTGTCAACTTCCTTCTCTCGAGCGATCCCTTTCGCTATTAGAAGATCGATCTTTGACTGAATTTTCCAAGCATCAAGCTCGATCTCGTAAATGTCTTGTCCACGCTTTGCGAAACCATCGAGTCGTTTCTTAGTTCTCGAAATTTCTCGTATGGCCATTTGATACTCCTTTTCTCGCATCGACTTAAGCGATTCGAGTAGCGAGACCAACTCAGGGTGGTGTTCCTTAACAAACTCAATTGCTTCCTTTTCACTCTGTTCGAAAGAAGTCAGACTATGCGAGTCATCGCCTGTGACACTCTTTTGAGCGATCGCCTCAGGAAGACAGAGCGTGGCCATCAAGAAAGATGTAAGGGATATCTTCAAAAGCAGAGTAGAAAGGCAGCGAAAGATCATTGGAGCAACACCTTTGTATCGTTCGCTTCGATGTTGTTTTCAAGACTATCTACGGTGGCCATAACAAGCCATTCGGGGACGTCGTTCTCGCTGAATGTGTCGTGGGCAACCAGCGTCAAGTCTTCATCTGAATAACTTGAATCAACAATCAAATCGGCATTCGTATTCGACTCGTCATCCAGTTGAAGCTCGCTCCAAGCGGACACAATATTCTTGATCGCGACTGGATTTTGAGTCAGCAACTCGTGTTCGATGGGCCCAACTCGGTTTGTTTCAAAGATCATCCAGCTTAGAAAGCCGATGAAACTAATCGAAGCCGCGATGCACGCAATAAGGTTCCAGTTCCGATGGCTACCTCGGGGACTTGAAGATTCAGAAGCTTGCCGTGCGCGATCAAGAGTAACAACTGGCTTGGCTCTTATCGAAGCAGACTTTGCGGCTTCAGACCCCAGCGACTTGAGCAACTGAAACGTCGCCACTGATTCGGCTAAAATTTCAGCTAGCTGGTGGTCGTTCGCCAAGCGTGCCTCGAACTCATTGCGATCTAACGCTGGATCTTCCAATAGGTACCGCATTGTCTCCCAATGCAGTTGCGAATCGTCGCCTGTATTTAAAGGGGTATTCATCTTCGTTGTTGTGCCTTCAGTCTTCTCTTTCTTGTGTTGCTAAACGCAATCGCTCGAGTGCTAGACGCATTCTGGAGAGGGCTGTACCGAGTGGAGTTTGCATCGAGTCGGCGATTTCTACAAAGGTCTTGTCTTCGAAAAATTTCATTTCAAGGACCTGTTGCTGGTCCTGCGGAAGTTCGGCGATCAACCTCTTGAGCAATTCCAACTTTTCTTGTTCCACCATCTTCGATAGCGGGTTTACTTCGTAGCTTGGACGGGACTCGAGGACCGAGTCTGTTGTTTGTGTATCAGTTTGGTTGTATGGTTTGTTTCGGTTTCTGACTTTGATTGCTTCGCGATGAACGACACGAAACAGCCAACTCTTCCGCGATT
>JAIYDQ010000312.1 GCA_027487375.1 Planctomycetaceae bacterium | reverse complement strand
GGCGTCTGAGGAACCAAAGAAATCGGAGTCCGCATCGGCAACCGCAAAGGGTTCCGCGAATGACCAAACAATGCGGGTTCCGGTTCACATTCTACACGAGTTGCTGGAGTGGACTGGCACGATGGTGATGGCTCGTAATCAATTGATGAACGAGTACAACTTTAATGGAAACACTGCTTTTCGTACCCTTTCACAAGCGATCTCTGGTGTCCACGAAACCGTAATCGAAACACGGATGCAGACTACCGGTTCGCTTTTCGAACGTTATCGACGAGTAGTTCGCGACCTACCTCGTCAACTTGATAAAGAAGTCGCTCTTCACATCGAAGGCGGAGACCTGGAACTGGACCGCAGCATATTGGAGAGCTTTGCGGACCCGCTTACGCACCTGATTCGCAATTGCATGGACCATGCACTCGAGACTCCTGCGGAGCGTGAAGCGGCCGGAAAAAACCGACAAGGTAATGTCTACCTGCGTTCGTATATCCAAAGCGGCGAAATAATTCTCGAAGTTCAAGACGACGGACGTGGCATTTGTGCAACTCGCGTCTGCGAAAAAGCCATTAGCAAAGGTGTCATTACCAAAGAAGAAGCCGCCTCCATGACCGAGCACGACAAGATCATGTTGATCTTTCGTGCAGGATTCTCAACGAAAGACCAAGCGACCGACGTTTCCGGGCGTGGCGTTGGAATGGACGTCGTCCGGAACAACATCGAAAGTGTCGGCGGGATGATCGATGTCCAGACGAAAGTCGGTGAAGGATCAACTTTTGCTGCAATTCTTCCACTAGCTAAGGCTTTGGTTTCTTCGTCGCTTACTAAAGCCCTCGTTGTTGAACTCAATCATGAACAGTTCGCGATTCCCGAAACGGCGATAAGTGAAATCATTCGATACGACGCACGGGCCAAAGCGTCCATTGTTCAAGTCGATGGACAAAAGGTCTTTCAATTGCGTGACAACCTTGTTGCCATTGTGGACTTGTCAGATGCTCTATCACTAAACCAAGATGGATTGGAAGCGTCAAACGAATCGGTTACCAATTCAACAACTCTCAGTTCGCCGACTGTCGAGTCGAATTCACCCGATGTTGAAAGTTGCTTGGTTGTTTTCCAATACCGAAAGTACCTATTCGGAGCGGTAGTCAATAGCGTTGTCGGTGTCCAAGAAATCATTGTCCGCAGCACACCTAAGCTGATTCAAAACTGTGCTGTTTATTCCGGACATACAGTTCTTGGAACCGGTGCCGTTGCCTTAATCTTAGACATTAATGGCTTGGTCCAACGACTGAATTTACGCTTTACAGAAAGCTCTTCACTCGAAGCAACCCAACAAGCCAACCTCAACAATAGCCTTAGCAGTCCATCTACAAAGCAACGTGCAAGTCAAAAGATGCTCGTCTTCAGTTACGCTGCAAACGAGTACTTTGCAATACCGCTTGAATTGGTCGCGATCATTGAACGGATTACTTCAGATGACTTGCGAATGATTGGTCAAAAGGAATATTGCCAGCTAAAGCACGAAACGATTTCTGTGATGCGATTGGATAACTTCCTTCCAATCAACAAATTCGATTCGACTAGCAGCGATTGCTGCTTAATACGTGCTGCAGCAGTCTCTTACCCGATTGGTATCTTGACTGGCCCCGATGTCAGCATCGTAGAAGTCGACGACACCTTCGAAACTAGGCTTAACGACTCAAAAGGAATTCTTGGCACGTTCTTGCACCAAGACCGTTTGATTATGTTGCTAGATATCTACAGCGTCTTCGAACAACATGCCCCGGACAAGATGAGCCTCGCTCCAATCAAGACCTCGCGAGCAAGGATTCTCATCGCAGAAGACAGCCTCTTCTTCCGAAGATTAATCACCCAATATGTCAAGTGTGAAGACTGGGATGTGGAAATATACAACGACGGTTTGGAAGCATGGGAAATGCTCCAACAGGAACCGACACGATATCAACTGATCATCTCCGATATCAATATGCCACGCATGGATGGCTTTGAATTCGCAACCAACGTGCGAGGGGATCGACGCTTTGACAGTATTCCAATGGTTGCGTTAACAACGCTTTCAGACGAACACTTCCGTGAGAAAGGACTCAGCCTGGGATTTGATCGCTATGTCATCAAGATCGATAAGCACCAGATACGTCAGACAGTTGCAGAATGCCTCAATATTAAACGCCAAGTAAACAAAAAATAGCAACATGCAAATATCCACGTTCATCGTTAACAACGAAATGTTTGCTTTGCCATCCCTCCAGGTGGAAGAGTTCTTTCGTCCTATGCCGATTACGCGAGTCTACGGAGTCGATCGCCGCATCGATGGCCTAGGCAATATTCGCGGTCGAACAGCTGTGGTGATCAACATGCGACGTTGCTTGGATGTAGCACCGAGACAACAAAACGAATCCAGCGAAATGATATTACTCGAAACAGCAACCGGACTTGTAGCGGAAGCAAAAGACTTAGGACTATTCGCATTCGATGAGCCACTTGTGCTGTGCGTCGACTCCGTTTCGCACATCCACACACTAGACGGAGATGACATTCATCCTCCACCAGCTAACACGCTTCAGCCATTTGTCGATGGAGTCGTTCAAACAGAAAAGTACTACTTCACCATGATCTCAATTCGAAAGCTGGTTGACGAAATCATGCAGAGTCCTTGCCCCGTTTAGAAAACCAAGTTCCGCTGAAATCGCATTCAGCAACAACATTCATACCAGATCAATCAATCGCATCAACAATCAATTGCTTCGCAAAGCCTAGGTAAAGTCATGATTACAGAACAAATTGCAGAGAACAAATTCAGCATTTTTAACTCGTTGATCACTAATGACCACCGAGAGTTCTACGAGAAAATCATCAATGAACTAATTGGCATTTCGCCGATTTGCAACCAAGGCAAATGTACTGCTGCGGCAATCAGTGAGAACGCGACCGAGCAGGAACAAATCACCGACCTCATGGGACGCGTGGAAACATTTGCTGCCGAACTTCATGATGGGACGAAGAATCTTTTTGATCAATTCTATTTGGCCAAAGAAGATTTTTGTCGATCGATCTATTGCACAACGGCTTACATCAAAGTCAACCTGATTGACCGAACGCTTTTAGAACGAACGTGTGACGTTCGATGGTGGGCGATGGAAACGGCTTTCGTCGAATGCCTCGAACGAGTCAATAAGATTGGTAAATCACTTGATAACCAGCTCAACGAACTCAACGAATACCTCGATGCTGCAAAAGCGGCTTTCGAAGTCCCCACGTTGGAAACGAATTGGACGATGCGTGACATCTCTAAGTATGTCGATGATGTGCGTGAATTTGGAAAACGCAAACTGGAACTCATGTTCAACCAAACGGTTTACAGTCAGTTTCGCACCAAGGTAGATACGTTAGCAGAACAGCTTGGAAAAGGAAAAAGCCAAGAAGGCACGTTGGCGATGCTTCAGAAAGTCCTGAAAAACCTTCAGGAAGTCCACGATCGCGTTGGTGTTGCATGTGGCAGACTGGAAGACATCCGTAGCTCCTACACTCTTTATCGCGACCTCGTTATTACAACTCCAGACGGGATCGTCGTCGCAAACGCCAATCCAGAAACACGTTCTCGCGTTCTCGGAAATAGCGTAAAGCAAGAGGTTTGGTTTACTCGAGTACACAAATCAATCGATTCGACTGAATATGTAATTGAAAAGACAAATAAATCTGTCATTGATTCGGCCAACAGCTTGGTGTTCAGCACGGCATTGCGAAGCAAGACTTCCAACTCGGATGCAACGATCGGCGCAATGGGTGCTTTCTTCGATTTGGAAGAAGAAGCGCGGATCATTCTGAACGACTATATGCCGCGAAGTGCTGATGGCGACACGCAAGAAGGTTGGTTTTCATTCTTTACAGATCAAGACGGCGTGATCGTTGGTTCTAGTGACTTGGACATCATGCAAATTGGTGAGCAAGCGCATTTGCCGCGAAAGCATCGAAAACTCAAGCCCGGCGGAAGCGTGAGTAGTTATGCAAACGTTGAAGGAAATGATTCAGCGATTTTCTCAGCGATGTCAGATGGGTACTTGGATTTTGCTGGGCTCGGCTGGAGCTCGCATTTGGTAGTTCCGACGGGTGACATTTTCGGAAGCGAAGCAAACTGCCAAGTCAACGGAATCACTCCAGACGAACTGATGCGATCCCGTTTGATTCCTGAAATCAACAAAGATACGTATGTCAAAGTCCAAGACGACAAACAATCCATCAAGCTTATTTCGCTCAATGGAATCGTCTTCGCATCGAAGCTCGGAAAGCGTGGCGTTGCCCTCGGGCCGGTCTTTGAGCAGATTACCGAGACTGGCGACTTTGCCACCAGCAAGATGGAAGAGTTGCTTCGGGAAATGGCTTTCGGCGAATTGCGATTGAATCTTCAAACATTAGAAACGTTCTCAAAACAAGCCATTGATTTGATTGATCGCAATCTATTTGAGCGATCAGCAGCCATTCGATGGTGGGCCACCGATCAATACTTTTGGAAGGCGCTCGCCGAGCCGACTGATGAAAACATTCAAGCAGCAACAAGGAGACTTGGCGATATCAACAGTAGCTACTCCATGTATCGCAATCTCATCCTCTCAAACCGAATGGGAAAGATTGTTGCAGCATCCACTCCTGAATTGATCCCAGACTACAAGGAAGTACGCGTTGCCGATCATCCTTGGTTCACGAAAGCCATGCGAAGCAAAGGGATCGATGAGTATACAGTTCAAGATGTGGGTAAGACCGAGTTGGAACGTAACTCGCGAAGCTCGCTGATTTATTCGGGAGCGGTTCGCCAGAACGGTTCACGTTCCGGTGAGGTCATTGGGGTGCTAGGAAGCCTTTTTGACTGGGTGACCGAATCAGGAAAGATTCTCAAGACATGCTTGCCAAAGGACAAAAACGGAAAACGCATTCAAGGGTGTGTGGCGTTCTATGCAAGTAGCGATTTGGAAGTCATTGAAACAACCGATGGTCAGTTGATTCCACTGGGAACCATACCTGAACTGCCACTTGAACACCGTGATCTACGACCGGGTGAATCCGCTTCAGGAATTCTTCGTCTGAATGATCACGTTTACATCATCGGATCATCGCGAAGCAAGGGCTACCGAGAGTACCGCGGAATGGGTTGGTCTGCGCACATACTAAGGCCCCTATTCTAATGAATGAATTGATGAGTTCGATTCTGAACGAGAAGAGTATGAGTTGATAGTTTTAAGCCATTTTCCGATCGAATGTTTTCGGATGAAGAGTAATAGATTCGTGAGACACGAATTAAAACGTTAGATAATTTTGCTAAAGGAAGTTTACTATGTCTGCTAGTTGTGAAACCTGTCCACTGAAGATTTGCTGCAACCCTAAAGGCCCCATCATCGTCGAAGGGGATGTGAACATTGTCGACAAGTATGGACGACCGCTGGGTGGTGATAAACGCAAGAAAATGCACGTCCTATGCGGTTGCGGGCAATCACTTAACAAACCCTTCTGCGACGGTGCTCATAATCGCGACGGTGAAGACGACGATATCGAGGACTAGTTTGCTGTGCATCCAGTCAAAATGCTTTTCGATAGTCACCGGATTTCGAAAACCAGTTGTTTCACACTAGCCACCAACTAACGTAACAAAAATGTCAATCAACGCAATCAATCCGCCAATCGCAAATCAACGTCGATCCTGTTCGGAATCACTTACGAAATTGGTAAAGACCTGGGTCCCAGAAAACCTCAGCCCAGCCACGTACAGTCAGTTCAGCCCTTCGACGGTTTGGCAGGATCGGATCGAAACAGTCATTGCCGAAGCGTCTTACCTTGGATTTACGAGATTATTGCGACTCTGCCGAGCGATCGAAGCTTCGCTCAGCGTCTCCCATGGAAGGAGTAACGCTGGTACAGCTAAGTCCACATCCGTCGCCGTCGAGTCTCTTGCGAGTGCTTGGCATGCTCTGCGCATGCTGGTTACTGATTACGAAGACTCTATGCGAATCGATATCGCTTCGGAAGTTGCAGGATTAAAGGAAGCATTTGGATTCGCTGAGAGTGACATCCAAGATCGAGTTTCGGTAAAACCAATACAAGACCTCGAGGCATGGAAGAAGGCGTATTGCGATAGCACAACGTCAACCGATTCTTCATCAGATCACGTGGACACTTCTGTATACCGTAACGCTTGGATTGACACACTCGACAAGTGTATGGAGGAGGAGACATGGATCGTTTCCCAACTCGTATCCCTCGCCGAAGACCTATCAACCGGTACATACTCCGACCGCCCTGCGCACAAGCTGATGAACATTCTACGGCGGCATCGCTTCTTCAATAGTGTTGACCGCGTATGCATGGCCGGCCGAGTACATGACACCAATCAGCTTGTGGTAGTAGATTCAAGCAACAGTGCGCGAGGCGGCGAGAATACGCTGAAGAAAGGCTACTCATGCTTCGTGAATCCAGATGGCTCTCTTTTTAAGATGACACCATCAACGATTCGGATTTTCGGTGAATGCAATCGCGTTCTTGCAACTTTCGCTCAACAGCAAAAACCTGCACAGCGCTCTATTGCTTTGATTGCGGACTTGGGACTACGAAGCGGGCTTTGTATGTCGATTGGTCGAGCCGAAAATGTTCAAGGCTTTCTTTTCCTGAATTCTCAGGAACCTGGTCTGTTTGATGACATTACGGCACGTTATGCGCCTTTGTTATCTTTGTTCTCGATCGTTGCGACGCTTGCGATGGATGCGAACGGCTTTCATGTGGATGCATTTGATCGCAATTCGCAGTTTCAATCAACTCTGCCCAAGAGTGCGATCAAATTCGAATCCAACCAGTTCGCAAGTTTGCTCGCGGATGCGCTGACTTTTGTTGCTGGCCGAGCCTACACTGCCAAGGTTACGTCCGATATTCAAGGCAACAACTTCTTATATGTCCCGAAAACTTCGATAGGAGCGATAGCTGATTTTATTATTCGCGCTGGATACCAGCTTAAAGACTCCATAGAAGTTCAGGTTGTGCGGTCCGGGAATCAAGTTGTGTTTTCGTTAGCACTCTCACCCGAGTTGAAGGCGGCCGATAAGGAAACATTCCTAGCAAGAATAGTCTCCCTTCAAAACGCTGAGTTCAAGAACCTACCAATTCGACTAGAACTTGGCCCCGAATCAGTACAAGTTGTCGTTCCGTACGAGCCAACCTTAGACGGTGCCGCGGGACAACCTTATAGCATTGCTTATTAACAACTCCCAGAGTGCGAAGGCGAATTAACTGCCGCTCCACTCTCCGATTCGATTAGGAATCAGTCAGTACTCTCCGCATTCAATACGAAAAAATTGTTCGCCTAAGTAAAACGTAAACTTTTATAGATTGCTTATAAGTATAGGACCATCATGAAAAGCGAATCCATTCGAATATTATTAGTCGACGATGACACTATGATCTTAAAGCTTATCAAGCGTCACCTTCGAGCCCACTTCGGTCGTGAACTCAAGATTGCATCCACAGTCAATCCTGGAGAGGCGTTGTCAATCAATGCTAACGAAGGGTTTGATATCTGCATAACCGATTTGGACATGCCGGCTTTCAATGGATTTAATCTGTTGAAGACCATCAAGGCGACAAACGTTCTCACGGATGTCATTATTCTCACCGGGTATCCATCATCGAATGCAATTCGATCTGCTTTTGCGATGGGCGCTAACGATTATCTGGTAAAACCAGTTCAAGAAGAGGCGCTTATCAGCACTGTCCGATTCTACATTGAGAGAATTGAACGCATTCGTCGTGAGATTCTCGCAACAAATACCGAGCCGCAGTTAGCCTGACTATTATTGCTCTCGAATCGATTAACCTTCATTCCCGAGCCCCTCTGAACGCCTCGCCCTTAAGTCACTCTATCGATGTCTCTCACATGAGATGAACCCTCGAGCAACATAACGGTCCAATCCTACAGATAGTCTGACTCGGATGTTTGCCTAAGCATTTTGCGCTGATCGTGGGCAAACTCTATTTCGTGCGGTGCTGAAGTATTTCGACGGCTGCCTTGTATCGCGAATTCACGATCAATTGCGGTAGCAACCCACCTCCCACCAAAATGACCGTGATGGCAAGAATCGCGATGCGTTCAGATCTCATCGATGCGATAGGAATCGAGGACTCGTATTTTCGTCCAGTGAAAATTCGAAAGTAGGCACGCATGATTCCAATTCCGTTTAGGGCTGTCGATGCGACGACTACAAACCCCACCAAAGGCGAGAACTCGATAGCCGAATCGACCAGAAGCTCGCTTCCAATAAACCCAAGAGTGCAAGGAAACCCGACGCACGATAGGCCCGTGAGCAAAAAGAACCCCGCAAAATTCGGCATAGCAGAGTACAGCCCATAGTACTTCGTCAGCGATATTTCTCCCGTTCGAGATTCGATACACCGAAGCGTAAGACCGAGTCCCGTCAGCGCGAGACTGACTGAGATCCAAACGCAAAGTGCGCCGGCAAGCCCGATCGATGAAGCCGTTTCTAGTCCTACAAAGACAAGAGATGATTGGCTGAGAAACAAAAAGCAGAAGAATCGCCTAGCATCCTTTTGAACAATCGTCATACAAGAAGCGTAAAGAGCCGTCGCCAGAGATATAAAAGCGATGCTTTGCATCGCCCAATCAGGAGCAACCGGAACGATTAACCGCATCGCAGCGTAAGCCCCAATCATCGGAGTGATGAACAATATTGATACACCAAATGTGGTCTTTTCAAACAAATCAGTGATCCAACAATGAACCGGAAAGCAGCCGCCTCGGATGAATACAGCGATCATCCACATGATGATTGCGACACCGTGCCACCATGCTGACGTGGTTGCTTGATAAATCCATCCACCGGCGATCAGAGTCGAAATGAATAAGAACATGTGAATCCAATAGACTCGTGTCGATCGGCTACGGTTGTGGATCTCCCATGAAAGAGGAAGTGTCTGAGCGATCAACAAGCCGATCAAAAGCCACTGGTCCTTCGTGCTGAAAATGGCCAAGGTTATCGACAACAAAATCAAGCTGTCTGTGAACGAGTAGACGCCATACTTCACTCGCGGCGTTGCAAGAAATGTCATCAAGAACAGAAGACTCGTTAGCGGCAACAACGGTGCGTTCAATTGGTCGATCATGAATTCCTCGCGGCCAAAAATGGCTTTGATGGCATCCCAATGGTCGCGAGCTTCGTAGGTAATTAACGATTCAAAATCGATCCAAGCCGAGAGCGTCACCGCCAGCGTCACACCGGACGCTACGATGCTCACGAATCGCTTCTCTTCCGCTGACTTGATTTTCCAGACGTATGCGGCGGCTACAAGGGGAATCAAAATCGCGAATTCCAGCCACGGTAGATGGAGTTCGTTCATGAATGCTCCCCATTTGAATTCAGGGTATGCGCGGAATCATGAGACGCAACCAACTTCGTCGATTTTGCATCCATCACTTGCAAGTTACTTGGACCGCTCACCGCCTCGCCTGCGAGAATGCGAATCCAGGAGCGTTCCAAGCGGTCGAAAGCGTTAAACAACCGTTGAAATGGCTTAGCAAAACACTCGTCCAAGATGGCGTCCAAGTAACCTCGTTCCATCGCGGCTCGGTAAAGCCGTCGCTGAATCGTTGGGCTGGTCCATTTGATCCACACCGGGGCACGAACGCTCAAGTTCCCACCCAATGCGTTTTCGAGCGTCTTATAGTCTCGCAGAAGTGTTGGTGCCCGCAGAAGTTGAAGCGTCCTTAAACATGCATGTCCAATCATGTGAATCAAAGCCAAGTACAGAAACCCAAGACCTATCTCCACAACAATCAGCGAAACTTGTGTCAGCGATGCAAACGCCAGCGAACTTTTCACATCAGTTTGAACGCGTGCTGTGAAAGCGGCATAGATGGCGGTACTCAATCCAATCGCGATGACTAAGCAGCGAATCGGGAACGACTGATCGATAATTGGACTTACACGCATTAGAAGGAATGCGCCCAAGTGGACTGATAACGCTCCATAGAATACTGCACTAGAAGGAGTTGGACCTTCCATAGCTCGCGGAAGCCAGCCTGAAAACGGGATCAATCCAGACTTTCCCGCGGCCGCAATCAGTAGCAGCAGTCCGGCCCAAAAAGCGACCCCGCTATCGAGCGATGAAACTCCATATGGCCATGGTTCACTGCTCATCATTGCAATGAATTGGCCTTCGCCGGTTTCATGATGCAAAAGAACTGCGGCAGCGAGAAAGGCCGCGTCGGCAATTCGATATACAGTCCAAACACGCAAACCATTCGCAACAGGCCCGACGCGTTCATGAAAGTACGCGATCAGAAGTGCACTTGATAACCCAACAAACTCCCAGCCTAAAAATAGTGTTTCGATTGTCGCGGCAAGCGACGCAAAGACCATACCAACGGCGAACATGGAAAAGAACAAGAAGAATCGATGAAAACCGTTGTCGCGATGCAAATAGGAGATACCAAACGATCCAATGGTAAAGCACAAAACCAATGAAAGAATCGCCATCGGTACGCTCAAGCGATCAAAGATAAAACTTAGATGAAAGTGGAAATGGACATCATTGATAGTCACTAAATTTCCGAAGTCGACGACTTCACGGAATGATCCTGTCGATAACATGATTGCGAGGATGCTTACGGCTGTTACCAATCCGAAGCCGATTGTCCCTTTCATCCAGCGCCCGATAGTTACTTCCGAAAGATTGTATTGCAATAGCATCGAGCAACCTATCACAAGCAAGAGCAGCAGCGGAGCAACAACAGTGGAGAACCCGAGGAAATTTGTCAGAATCGCAGTGCTCATGACTTCACCTCCTGGTGAACTAACCCAGATTCAATACGAGCAAATCCTAGGTGTTCACGCCAACCGCGATACCAATCCAAGGATGTCTTTGACTTCGGTAGTATTGCTTCACTAGGTGTATAAGGATGAAAGCCACTTTGGGTGAACACTTGAATGTTCGCGGAATTTGGATCCAAAGTAGCAATTTGAACCCATTCGTTCCGGATATAGGTGTCGATCAGTGGATTCTTACTCATGATCGACAAGATAACCTCAGGTTGAGTTTCCACGACAAATAATATTCGAACTGGCTCATGAATTTCGACCATTTGTTGACTCAAACCGGTACGTAAGTCGCTTGCCGCACCCTCCATGACCCCAATGAGAGAAGTGATATTATGCGGCAACTTTGAACCGCATCCGTATCCGCTGCTATCGACCGTTGAAAAGTAGTACTCCAAGCTGATACCACCGCAAACAGGTACAGCGGCTTGCATGATTCGAGTCAAAATCGAAGCGTTTTCGTCGTCAGTTGTTGGATCATAGGAATTCAAGAACGAACGTCGGTCAAGAAAAAGGCCGCGCGTTCTACCTCGTCGTCCGATGATGCAAACAGCGTTCGTTGCATGGTTGTATTCCGGTCGAGCTTGTCCTAGATCCTCGGAGCGACACTCAACGTGGTTTAACGCTTCATCAAATGAACAGTCCAGTTCAATAGATTCGAAGCGTCTTGATCGCTCATGAGCATTGCGTTTGGCGGCTTCCGTAATTGTTTTGCTTGCTGCCAAGAAGTCGGACTGATGCGACTGAGGAATTCGTTCCAAATCAAAGTAAGTTATCGAGTCATTGCAAGTATTGTGATAGGCGCCTAGAAAGTAAGTTGAATCGTCAATCACTAAACCGCGTTCACGCAGTATTCGACGTACGCGAGGATCATTCGCCATGGCCGCGTTCGCTCGAGCATTTGGACCGCCACGACCACCGCCGCACGCACCGCAGTTGTACGCCGATTCGTGTGGATTGTTGAGGCTGGACGAACCGTGTCCAACAACGACAACAAGCCTCGCAAACTTATTTGCAATTCCTAAATCACCGGCAAGTCGTTGAATGGCATTCGCCATTTCTTCCAGAGTAAAACCTTCTGTACATGGCTTTTCGTCAGTCGGATCACCAACATCCGTAAGTTCAATACGCTCAAGTTCCAGTCGCGTTGCAATCGTTGGTTTTACCAAACCCGCAAACGACGATCGAATACGAGAAGTCAGGCGAGGAAACAAGACGCGAGCAACCAACGGGAAGGCACTTAACGATCCTAGCAACGCCGTCAAAGTACCACTGAGTAAGCTTCGTGAACTAAGGTGCACTCCGTGTGAGGCTTTTCCCAAAAGCCGTCGAGTCTGACTACGACGAAGTTCCGCCTGAACAGCCGAAAGTGGACCGACTTCTTCTACATAATTCTTGGGTTTTATGATGACCGGGCAAAGCGGAATAAAGTGAGCGTCAGCAGCGCCGCGAAAGTACATCGGTACAGCAAAAAAACCTGGAGCTCCAAAAGTCTCAATCGTCGGGTCGAGTTCTTCCAGATGTCTTCGGAAAGATTCCTCGCGGTCGTCGATACAGGTTATGACCTGCAGTCTCACCTTTGCTGGAACTTGCAAAGGTCCTCGAGCATGCTCGCTGATTGCATCTAAAACTTGAATCCGGTAGTTACGCTCATAGGCTAGCTGGAAAATCCTTCGTCGAGATACTCCATCGCAATGTTCTAATTCGTCAACGATGGTCTGCCACTGCGAGGTTGACCATTGGCTAAGTAGCTTTGGATCCCACGCGAGTTTTTGGGCGGTTTGAAAAAGATGGAATGCCCGCTGTCGACATGAAGCGAGTGGACTTTCGATCGTATTGTGAGCGTCTAACTGTAGGAGATCTTGAAAGCTCTTTTGACCAAAAAGATTTTTATTCGCGACGTAGCGAACGGCGATCCTGTCCAGCACAAGTCGAACCGCGAGGAACTCATCCAACGAGCCTGCCTTTGCCGGTGACAAAGTCCAATCTGCGTTGGTTGCCATTTGGTCGACCATACCAGACCAACCAGGCAATGCGAGCAGCGTCCGTTCAATGTATGAATCCCAATCGGATGTTGGGACGCCCATCACTGTCAGTGAATGGACGATCGATTCGAGCGGGGACTTGGAAATCAAATCCTCATCGCGGATGATTTTTGACAGCGGTGCCATCCATCGCTCTGCCCATGGAACTTTATCCTGAAACAAGGTCAAGAAACAACGATAAAAGCCTTCGGATCGATTTGGGATCTGCCATGTTGCGACCCCTTGATCCATCATGGCCGCAGCGAAGCGAATCAACAGATCGTGAACCATCAAGTCGCTATCTTCGGATACCGCGCCAAGTAAACGATCACGATGACGAAGATAGGGTTGCTTGGCAATTCTCCGTGAACGCGTTGCTTCCCCGGCGCGAATGCATTCCTGCCACAAAAAGTGAAGCGTCCATTTCTGCCACGTCGCTTCAGACCAGTCTTCGATTGTTGAAAATGGAAAAAATGGTTCTAACTGCTTGAAGATTGCAACGCTGTTTTCGGAATGTTTAACGTCGTTCGCATTCGATTCGGTGCCTGATCGAAACGCGTTCGCTGTACGAAGGTCTCTCATCGTCCAATGTCGCATCGTATCAAGCATCTGTGACTTGACAGCTTCCGATACTCCATGACAAAAATGGTCCAAGGCGTCCGTCTGAGCGGTAAGCCACCGTAACTCGGCATCAGAGCCCTCCAACACGGGCGACTTCATGAGACTCTGATAGAGATTAAACCTTGTGGTTCCCTGGGCAATTTCTTCCAAGCCATGCTGCCTTAAGTCATCCAAAAGAACAGCGTCGATATCATGATCGGTTATCCTGCCTTTGGCGTACTCCTTACGATATCGTGCTTCGGGCCAATAAGGCTGTGACCCATATTTCGTGTATCCAGCTTCGACAGCATCTTCAAAGCGCATGCTTTCAAAGGCGTGAAGGGTGTTATGGTGAACGAAGACCGCAATCGGGCCCTGTGAAGGGAGATAGTGGGCAGCATGATCAATTGCATGCCGAACAATCGAGGTCGCCGATTCGTTTGTAGTTGGCGATTCAGCAGTAACGTTCATGGAGACAATCTTCGAGTGTGCATTATCAAGTTCGACTTGATTATAGTCTCGTCGATATTCTAGTCTCATCGATCGTTGCGAGTAACCGCCCAGGCTACATTCCAGGAAGAAACTTTCCGAAATACGGGTCTATTGAGCTCGTTACCTGAAAGTATCAGGGTATATCACGAATTCGATTCGACGGTTTTGCGATCGAGCGACAGGAGTGTCGTTGTTCGCAATAGGGTGATTGTCAGCGTGAGCCAAGGAGAAGAGTTGGCTAGCCGGGAGAGCGTTACGTCGCACTAAGAAATCAACCACGGCAGTACTCTGTGCGGAGGACAACTGCTGAGGCGTTGTATAGTTGCCCCCGTAGAAAGGTCCAGAATCAGTGTGCGCCTCGACAGCTACGCGTTGCTTCGGATACTCCCGTTGGATCGCTGCTGCGACGCGTTCCAAGATACTCGAAGCCCCGGACGTAAGCGTGTTGCCGCTGGGCTCGAATAGCTGGTCAACGGGAATTCGAATGCGAATAAGCTCTCCATCTTCGATAACCGAGAAGCCGAGATCTTTTAAGAATTCGGGAGCTTCTTTCAGGCTCTTATTGGCGGTTAAGCGAGCCCCACCGCGAGACTGCGCGGAGACCTGAGCACTACGAAACTGGTCACTGATTCCGCGAAGTTCATTCTCAGTTTGAAAACCTGCAACGCGTGTCTGTTGAAGTTGGCCAGACACATCCATCAATTGACGCTTAAGCAATGTACGCTCGTCAGCAGCTATTTGAATTTGCTGTTGTGATTGAGCAAGCTGTGTTTGAAGCTGGCGATTATTTTCATCGAGAGCTTGAAGACGACGGTTGAGTTCTGACTCGCGGGCTTCATAACGCTGTTGAATGGCGAGTAACTCATTCGATCCAGTCGCATTGCCACCCGGACCAAGAATCCCGCCGAAGCTACCAGATGATGTCGACGGAGCCGCCGGGAATCCGCTTGATTGCGAGGCCAGGTAAGGGTTTGACCGATTGCAACCCACTAACATACCGACGAAGCAAGCAGCACCAATTGCGACGAATTTCCTGAGACTGGAAATCATTAGTTCGATTCCCCAATCCACGATTTGAGAAGTGTTGCAGCTGCGTCAGGGTTTTCACGCACCATCTCGGATAGTTGATCACGAATGTCGCTTCCTGAAAGCGACTTATTGCCAAATTTCTTTCCTTCGGGTGCTCCGCCCGCTTCGCCTGGTACTCCCATGATGGGTTGTCCGCTTGCGTCAACACCTGGAGCAGTCTGATTCGCCGCCATCAGCTCCGCGAGATCGAGATCGGTCGCTTCATCTAAAGGAATCCCGAATCCGTTATCGAAAGCGGAATCGTCTGTAGCAGAACCAACTTTCGCGAAAGATCGAATCGACATGAGAGCCGCTGCAGCGAGTCCTAGCATCGCAACGGACTGCCACTGAGTAGCCAACCAAGCCGTCAAAGTCTGAACGAATGATGGTTCCGGCAACGGTTCGACCGGCATGTCGAGATAATCTGTGACCGTGACTCGAAGAAGCGAATTGGTTCCTGCCACAGCCGCGGGAAGAATTGCTGAAAGTGAAGACTGAATACGATCCTTAATATCGTTTCGCAACTGCGTGTACTCGGTGGGCTTGATAGGCGTTATCTCCGAGATCGACTTATCCGGATTTAGGTCCTGCCACTGTCGACGATACGCTACGTTGTAGTAAGAGGTCGGTATGGCTACCGAAAGTGTTGCATTACGAACTTGCAGGCCCACCTTTGCGGTCAATGTCGTTTCTTTACCTACGATCTTGCGTTCGCTCTCTTGCTGCTCCTTGGTCTTGCTATTGGAATCACCACTACCTCCCGACAGCGATGCCGACTTGTTTGCCAATGCATTTGGTTCGGTACCGGGCCGTCCACCGGCGGATGTCTTTGTCGCTTCCGTATCCTTCTTGGTTGTTGTACTTTGAACGGTTACAGGTTTGTCGGCGTATTGAAGCTTCTCTGATTCTTCGCGCAAGGTCGGATCAAGCTCAACATTAACTTCCAGCCGCACCTCGCCGTAATCGGCAAGTAGATTCACTGCTTTGCGACGAAGGTCTTGTTCAACTTGCATCTTTTGTTGGTAGTACTGCTGCTGCTCGGCATTCATCGGGTCGGTCTCCCCAGTCATGGAGGCACCGCTAGATAGATCCATCACCGAGATATCTTCGTACTTCAATCCAGCAAACGCCGATTGAACTTGCCGCATGATTCCACGCTTATGCTGATCTGTAAGTTGAAAACCTACCTTGGGAAGCACAAACACGGCGGCTGTACTCTGAGACCGAGACGCAAAACCGTCGCGACGTTCGTCGTAGGTAACATTCGCATACTCAACAAAGGGAAGACGCCCAATCGCTTCCGAAATGTCGTTCTGACGAGCCGCCATAATACGAGTCTTGGTAGTCGTAAGTGGCTCCAGGAAGTTACCACCGTTAAGTGCTTTTTCCAACGAGCTCCCCAAGTCTCGAGGAACTGCATTGCCTTCGGAAAGAGCCTTCAAATAAAGATCCTTTTCCGAAGTTGGAATCTTGAGACGGTTCCCATCGCGTTGATAAAGCCGAAGCCCGGCATTGCTGAGCGCTGTCTCCGCACGATAGAGATCAGAGTCTTTAAACAAGTGGCCTCCGAACATGAGCTCCATCTTCGTCTGCTGACTATCGCGGACAAGAAATGCTGAACCTATCGCAATTGCAGCAACCATGATGATCGCCATCACGCGAGTTCCAGGAGTCATCGACAGGAATAGCCCGCGAGCCTGTGCAACTAGTTGGTTGATGAAATTCATCGCAATCTTACTTTACTTTGGTTACTAGACTCTGATGTTATTGATTTCTTCGTATGCTTGCATCAGTTTGTTACGAACTTGGACGAGCAACCGAAAGGCCATATCCGCCTTTTGGAGACCGCTATAGACTTCCACTGACTCGACATCTTCGCCGGAAAGCATTCGCTCTACATCTCGCGTCGATGTTTGTTGCATTTCGTTTACTTTCCCAACGCCCTGGGAAACGAGTTCCAAAAAGTTGCCTCCGGAAGCTTTTGCTCCCGTCGCGTTTGCCGAACTTACGCCCGTTGACGTCTCTGACTCGCCCGACTCACGACTCGACAATCGCCGCTTCTCAAGCTGGCTTTCGTATCGAGCGAACAGTGAATCAGGTCGAATCTGCATTTGACTTTCGTTATCCTTGAAACCACGTAGCTAAGTCTCTCCGAGACTTAGGACCCACGTAGTAAAGACTCGCCGGGGCTTAAAATCGAGTATCGAAGTCTCTCCGCGACTACGCGAAATCTGACACACTTACATTTCCGAGACGTTAATTCAAATTAATAAATCTGATCTTCTTTTCGTGTCTCGGAGAGACACGACTACACGTACGCTTGTTTTGGGGGGCGTGTCTCGGAGAGACATGGCTACTTGGATTTAGGCGAGGATGCTTAAGTTTTGGCGGTTCATGCTTTTACTTACTTCCATGACACCGATGTTTGCTTCATAGGCTCGAGAGGCTTCTAGAGCATCCACGAATTGCTCGTTCATATTCACGTTTGGATAAGCGACGTGCCCCTTCCATTTGCCTTCGGTTGCCGCCAACGGATGCTCGGGTTGGTATCGATAGAGGGGTTCGCCTTCCTCCATTTCAATGGACGATACTTTGACGCCGGCCATGCCATTTTTTTCATTACCTTCTTCCGTTTGGAAGACAGTAAATCGTGGTTGATACGGCTTGTTTTCGCCGTCTTCATTGATCATGGTGGACATGTTTGCAATGTTGCTGGAGATCGTATTCATTCGAACCCGTTGAGCAACCAGAGCACTCGTGCTTACATCGATAGCAGATATCATCGTCGTGTTCCTTTGTTAGTTTAAACGTTGACCGATTCGCGAATCGCCATTGAAAGTTGCGTCATTTGATTTCGCATCACTGCGATTGCCATTGTGTGCATCGATTGGTTCTTTGAAATCTCAGTAACTTGCGTTTCCAATCCAATGTCACTTCCGTCATGAAAGAGAATCTGTTTCATACTTTCACGAACGTTCTCCATGGCTTGTGTTTTGGAGATTCCTGCGATCGGACTACCTCGACCATCACTTGGCGCGGAGGAATCAACTGACGATGTAACCCGGTCGCCACTTCGAGTCGCAGCAATCGCTTCTTGAAGGCTTGATTGAAAGTTCTTGACTGAGAGATCGCGTGTCTTGTATCCGGGAGTACTTACATTGGCGATGTTGGACGCAAGCAAAGCGTGACGTCGCTCAGCAAACTGAATGGTTTGCTCCAACGCGGGAATCGCAGAGCCTTCTAAGACGGATCCAAGCATGTTTTATCCCTCCAATGATAATCCTACGTAGTCGCCAGACTGGCTGTCGTCTTCGGAGCCAAGGAAGCTACTTGCATATGCATTTTGAACCGCTTCTGCCGTAGCGAATTGAGCAAGCTGGCTAGCCATCGCGTCACGTTGCTGAGTCATTTGGTCGAGCGCTTGATTGTCCATCTGGGTTAGCTCTTCCAACAGGCGATCGATCTCATCAAAAGTTTTGCGACAGGCTAGTCGCTCTTCTTCGGAATCCCAGTGGCGGTCTTCGGGTTGCTGCTCGCGATACGGATCGAGATCTTTTTGTAGTGTTCTTAGCGTATCGAGAATCTCGGATTTTCTAGACAGCACAGTCAGAAGCGTTGCAACATCGTCGCTTTGCATAACCTCGAACTGTTGAATCGATAGCTCTCGCGCAGACCGAAGTAGATGTAGCTTCAGGCTTCCGAGTTCTTGCAGTTTTTTTGTTCCGAAGGATTCACTCATTCCCTTCCATTAACAAAAACGACCGCCAAGCCCAAGATCAGAATCGAAAACTTGAGTCAAATTCAAAACTTTTCCGATTTTTTGCCACCCCTTATTCGGATCGCAAAGCAACCAGACCTTTGACGGTTACTACAAAGTTCAACTGAAGCAACAATTAGCAGTAGATTGCTTTGCTCCGAGGTCTAGAGCGGAGCCGAGAAATTGAGTCCGAGCATCAATCTTCGCACAACATCCGCTCAAACTATACGAACGTCCCATGAGAAAACTCGTATCTTCGTTCGAAGCAGATCTATTAAGACATCGGAAGAGGCCATCCAAGGCCATCGATATCACTGAGAGTTGAGTTCTTTCGAATCCAGTGACCTACAAAGCGAATCTGGTTGGACAAAGCATTTTGAACATGACAAGCAATCGCTACTCTGCTGGAGAATAGCTTTTAAGCGATGAGTACTTTGATGAGTAAAAAGCGGCTAAAGCCTGGACTCCAGCGCAAAATAACGATGACA
Organism: Planctomycetaceae bacterium; assembly: GCA_027487375.1. Taxonomy (GTDB): domain Bacteria; phylum Planctomycetota; class Planctomycetia; order Pirellulales; family Pirellulaceae; genus JAIYDQ01. The sequence continues at coordinate 9,883 of JAIYDQ010000312.1, read as the reverse complement.
GAATAGACAAGGAACCGATCAGTCCAGTACTTCAAGCGTTCCATCTATCGAGGTCGCATCGGAAGGTTCGATAGCTTGACCTGTTCGTCACGAAGGTTATCAATTTCGGCAATATCTAATGATGGAGAGAAATCCGGTCCCGGTGTTAGCCACATGGGCCCGTCGGTTCCCGTTTGTTCCGCTCGGAGACCATGATGTCGAGTCAACTCCAATGTCGCAAGGAACATCCCGACTAATGCACTCTTGTGTTGACCTGCTTCGAACAGCGACTGTAATTCGACTCGCTTCTTCGCTTTGACGAGCCCGTGAATCCGATTCATGTAGCTGTGAATAGGTGTTTCGTCATAAACGATCTGAGTGGTCGGGGCAGGTTGGCGTTCGCGAAGAATTCTTCCGAATGCACTAACCAAATCCCATATTTCAATTCCAACTATCGTTTGCTCCACGGGCGCAGTTCGCTGCACAGGTTGATCGATAGCACGTCTGGTGTACCGAAGTTGCCAGTCGCGACCGCGCTCGTCAAGGATACCAGCCAAGTCACGGTAGCGTCGGTACTCGATTAGTCGCTTCACCAGTTCGTCGGAAGGATCCTCCAAGATCTCGACGGCTTCTTCTTTAGAAGGCTCATTCGACGGGAGGACGTCACGCGCCTTCATTTCGATCAGTAGTCCAATCGGTTCCAGAAAGTCGGCAACCGAATCAATATCGATTTCTTGAAGGACTTCTAAGAAGTCCAAGTACTGAGACGTGACCTTTGCCAAAGATAAATCGGTTACTTCTAGCTCCTCGCGTCGTACCAAGTACAACAGCAAGTCCATCGGACCACCGAAGATACTAAGTTCAACTGCGAAGTTTACCATGAGCTATACGCAACACTTTGGAGTACTGGGGCTTGGCCCAGCTTTGAGGGAAACGAATTGATGGTAGCAAGTCAATTATGAAATCAGATTGAATAGCCGAATCTCAATGAAATCATCAGCCCAGTGGGCATTCACTTTTAACTTACGTTCTTAAAAACAATATCGAACATCGAAGAAGGAATGTCGAATTTCGAAAGAGATCACATGACACTTCGTTATTCGACCTACCTTGTTCGGTATTCCTGATTCTAAAGCTCCCTTAAGTGAGAGCCCTTTGGCGGACACTAGGTGGTTGATGCGTCAAAAACAGGTTTATCAAACTAGCCTAGTTGTGCAGCGAACTTAGCGCTGGAGTACAGCCTTTGGGCGCTGAGCACATTGGATGCTCCCAAAGCGGCTAAAGCCTGGACTCCAGCGCAAAGTTGCGATGTCCAAATAGTACTTTGATCTTCAGATGCCTTACGACATCGCCATGTTTTGATTCCATCAAACTACCGCGTTACACCGACAGAAAAGTTGAAGACCTGTTTTTGATCATCCGGAGCATATTGAACTGGAACGGCAAAGTCGAATGCAAGCGGTGCAGGCCCAAGGGCAGGCATCGCTACGCGAAATCCAAGTCCCGGCGCGACGCGGAAATTACGCCAATCAAATTCGATGTCCTGTTCAATCGTTCCATAGTCGCAAAAGGCAACCATTCGGACCATGTCGTCTGCGGTGATTGGAAATAAGTACTCGAGTGAACCGATAAACTGAAATCGACCACCAACTTGAATGTTGTTTTCAACCGGACTTGCTCCTCGGAATCGGAAACCTCTCAGAGTGGAAAAGCCACCAGCGAAGAAGTTTTCAAAGATTGGCGTGTCTGAACCCGAAAGACCAACCCGCCAAGCCGAAGTGAGTGTCTGTCGGCCCGTTCCATCTGCTCGCTCGCGAATCAGGAAGTAGCGGCTAAAGTTGACTTGTCCGCGAGGAAAATCGAACTCGCCGAATCCTTGATCGTAGATCATCTCCAGATAGTGACCTTCGGTTGGCATGAACGGGCTATCGCGTGTGGAATGTATTAAGCTAACGCGTCCAGTATAAAGATCGCTGCTGCCTGCCGTGCGATTCAAAGCCGCGACACTGTTGTTGCTGAAGTTTGACATGTTCACATCTTCAGCACGTAATTCCGTCGAAAGAGCAAGATCGGGCGTAACTTCGTAACCGAGTGCAACTCGTCCGCCCAAACGCTGCTCAGTCCAATCCCGATAGAATCGAGTGAAGAAGAAACCACCGACCGACAGACTGAATGGCGAGTATCCGAAAAGATTTGGCTCAGTCCAATTGATCGTGTACCGCTGCACCTGATTACCAGGAACAAGCTCTAAACGGAAGTTTTGCCCGCCACCACGAAATGCTCCATTGAACATCTCGCCCGGTCTTTTTGGAAAGTTGAACAAGTCAAAGTTGCGTTCCTCCAGGGTGATGTTACCCGCGACGCCCAAGTCACTATTGACCGAACCACCAAGCATAAATCTTCCCGTGTTGCCTTCTTGAACGAACACGTCCACTGGGACATCTCGGATACGAGGGCTATATGTTGGAGCCGAAGGTTGAGCGAGAGAAATACTTGGTTCGTATGGAAATGCTGGTTGCGTAAAAGGGATAGAACCGTTAATCGAATCGGAAGGTGATTGATTCGGAGCTGGAACAAATGCAGTTGGAGGTGATACTTGATTCTGTGGCACTACGTTCGGCTGACCAAAAGTCACCGGGGCACCACCTCCGTAGAGACCAGGATCGTTAGGGTAAGTGTTCTGAACAGGATATGCAGCGGATGGAACACCCGTTCCTTGCGGGATCGACTGCGGGGATGCAGGCGTGCCAAAGACGGGCTGCGGTGCTGGAGTTGCGTAAACACTCGGAGGCGGAAACGCGCCAGGCACCGTACTTGAAGCAGCATTTGGCACTTGGCTCGTACTTGGAATCGCTCCTGGATACGCCCCAGGATAAGTTGGAGGTGGAAGGACCCCTTGATTGGGAACCTGCGGTTGAGCGAACCCGAACTGCTGCGCGTACGTGATCTGCGACATACAGCATATGCAAATCCAAGCCAGTATCGTTCGCGATGATGTAAGTCCAGCTATCGAAAACGATCGGCGCACAACCGGAGATCGTTGCTTCGATGCCGGTGCGTTGGCTAGCGTGCTCGATTGTTTACGATGCATAGCAAGTTGGGCCGAGGAGAGTAATGGGTTACTGGATTGCACTGCGTTTGTGTTCGACTGGTTAAGCGATCATGGTAAGGCTATAGCTAAAATCAATCGACTACGTCTAGGTGACTCGGTAGAGTCGAATTCATTATGGGACTGCGAGATTACTGGGTACCAAAGCTATCAGACTCGTCCGGTGGCTGGACTTCAATTCTTGGAGGGCTGCCGTCGGCCGCATTGCTATTGAAGATTGTGGATGCTTGCAGTCGACGCTCGCCGTTTTCCATCTCTACCGAACTGATAATGCGACCTGGCCGAATGTTACCCAAACGATTTCGCACTACGTTGCTTTTCGTAAAAGCGGCATCGCCATCAATGTGAACTCGCACATCACTCGCACGGTAAACATCGCCTTCAGCAATCGAGTAAAGCACATCCACTTGATCGTTGGGAAGATACTTCAACCGTCCCGTAATATCAGCGAAAATGAAGCCCTTTTCACCATAAACGTCGCGAATGATGCGCTCGTCATAATTCTTGTAAGCCTGATTGAATGGCTGGTTGGATTTGATCTTTAGAAGCCCCTCCAACTCTTGCGTCGTGTAGAATTGGTTGCCTGCAATCTCAACATTTCGAATCGTGTAGCGTCGCCCTTCGGAAACAACAAAGGTCAGATAGATCCACTTACCGCTATCGTCATAGTCGATGCGATGATCGACTCGGGCATCAAAGTATCCAAGCCCTCGATAGTAGTTTAGAAGACGCTCTTTGTCGTCAGCGATGCTTTCCGGAGACGCTTTATTGAAAGCATAGGACGTGACTCCGTAGCGAGCATCGCGACTTTTGATCTTTGCTTTGAGCAAGCTCTCTTCGAAAGCAACGTTTCCAATAAACTTGATATCCCAGATTCGCTCGACAGGACCTTCGCTAATCTTGAAGACAATATCTCGCTCGCCGGGTGAGTTTCCCGAGACAACCTGCACGTCAGCGTTATTGAAGCCTTTGTCTTGATAGTATTCGAGCAACCGACTCGCTGCCGCATTGACTGAACTGGGACCGCACGGATCACCGACATCGAGTCCACAATGCTTTTTCAGTTGCTTATCGTCGACCGCTTGGTTGCCATGAAAAAGGACGCTCGTTACGGTTGGCTTTTCGCGTACAACCAAACGAATGTGAACGCCTTCGTTCGTTTCGGTAAAGAAGGGCTCAATACGATCGAAAAGTCCTGATCGGTACAACTCGCCGATGTCACGATGAAATGCGTCACGATCATAAAGCCGGTCCGCCCGCGACTGCATGAGCGACAAAATCTTATGTTCGGATACAGATCGATTGCCTTCGATGGTGACCGAAAGGATCAATCGATCGGCTTTGCTATCGGCAATTTGCGGGCCGCCGGCTTCGTAGACTCGGTCGCGAAATTTTGGCTCATTGAATAGTGGTGTGCCGTCTGCTCCAGGCCCCGCTCCGCCGCCACCACCACCCATTTGTGCGACAGCCGGGCTCGATAGCGCAATCATGAATAACGAGCTTTTCATCAGCGATTTGATGACGGTCGGATTGACGACGCGACGGTATAGATAAAAAGACCCTGCAAGTGACCTCGCGAGAATCTTTGTCTTTTTCCATCGAGTACCGTTTGAATCGCCTCGAGCCATATAAAACTCCCAGAAAAAACTCGGTCGCGGTCCATCCGCGCCATTCCGTCATCAGGGATTAACAAAAACAAGTTGTCGCAGACAATAGCAAAGCAGCGTATTAGCCAAACATCTATACTGCTGCGTCGCTGTTTTTGCCCCCAAATTACCCAGACTTTTAAAACCTGTAACTTATGAACATTTTGTTAGCCAATGATGACGGAATCTTTGCCCCCGGCATCATTGCCCTGGCTCGTTCACTTGCTCGACTGGGAACCGTTTACGTTGTTGCCCCTGCTACCGAGCAAAGTGGCGTTGGCCATTCAATTACTTACTTGACACCGCTTACCTGCAAAAAGATTTTTGACGATCAAGATAGATTTCGTGGTTGGGCGGTGGATGGATCACCGGCTGATAGTGTCAAGCTAGGCATTCTGGAACTTGTGCCGAATCCGGTTGACTTGGTTGTCAGTGGAATCAACAGCGGCCTCAATGCGGGTATCAACGTTTTGTACTCAGGGACTGTCGCAGCGGCAATTGAAGGTGCCTTTTTTGGAATACCGAGTATTGCCGTTTCACTGGAACACGACATTCATGCCGACTTTGGAACGGCAGCTGAACTTGCAACAGGAATCATTGAGCAGCTTATCAGCAAGAAAGCCTCCGACATGCCGACGGATTCCGAGCTGTTCAACCTGAACATTCCAACCGCAGCAACCCGTCTGGCGAAGTCCGGTGGACGTCCCCAAGTACACGTTGTCCCGCTAGGTGTTCGTCGCTACGGAGATCAATACGAGAAGCGTCAAGATCCCAAAGGCCGCGATTACTACTGGTCCTTCAGCGAACCCATGAAACCATCAGACGACGAGACAGACATGAACGCCCTTGCAGCAGGCCACATCACCATTACACCTCTTCAGTTCGACCTCACAAGACGCGAACGAATTGAGTCGCTCGCGAAGGCTTTTCGCAGCGATAGCTAACTGAAAAAGCCTCCTCATGCTTTTTGATCATTTAATGACTTCTGCCAACCGATCCTGAAGATCATGTGATCGGTGTCTCAGCAATTCGATACTCATTATTGCGTCTTGAGAAATCGATCTGCAAAATCGAGATGATGCATCCAATCTGCCTCGAGGATGTCATGTATCCCCTTGCGAACGTGATAGCCAACACGATCGCCAACGGATGTGTCGGGGGTTGGCATTGTCGGGACATCGAGCCCGCGAAATCCATACAGAGCATAAACACCACCGACGTGCCAAGTCGCAAGAAATTCCCCTTCGGGATCGGCCCCAACATCTTCGGTCGCACTACTCACATAAAGCGGCCGTGGCGCGATGAGTGCCATGAGGAAGTGCGCGTCGACAGGTAATGTTTCCTCTCGGTTCACGTACTCGCTATACCGAGGCGAATACCAATACCCAGACGATTTAACAGAGTCCGCAATTCGCTCGCCCATTTTTCGGCGTGCAAGTGAAGCTCCACCTTCACCTGAATCATTGCTTACAACCAATGCAAATCGACGATCAAGAGCAGCCGCCCAAAGTGCCGTTTTCCCCATTCGTGAATGGCCCGTCAGCGCGACTCGTGTTGCATTGATCTCCGGTAGTGTTGCTAGACAATCCAGAGCTCGACCGGCCGCAAACGCCCAGATGCCAATAGCCCCAACGTCTTCGCTCCCTCTCACACCCGTTGTTCTCAGTCCCAGCGACTGACGTAGAGGACTGCGAGTCCAACCTAACGGTTCATCCGGCTCGACTTCACCGAAACATGCAGTCGCCACCGCATATCCTCTTTGCAGGATCAACCTAAGCGGCCAACGACGAGCTTGAGCACCTCTGTTTTCTTTTGTCGCGTGATTATCCACAATCCCAGGAACATTCGGCGCGTGCCTTATCCAAGCCGTCGTTACTGAAACATCATCCTCATTGGTAACGCTTTGATTTCCCATGTAGTTGAAACCAAAAAACGCAGGAACGTTTCCCACACTCTCTTTAGGTACATAGACCAGCAGATCCATCCAAGGTCCCGCTTTATCTCCTTGCAAATAGACTCTTATCTCCCGCCTAACTGCTAGCCCGTCCAGCGCGTCAATCTTTTCAGAGCGAAGCTCAAAGGTCGCCTTTGCATCACTTCTAACTTGCGGCCCATAAACACATGTCTCATAGAGTTTGACAATTTCTTCACGACGCGTCTCCCATTCCATCGGACTTTTAACCAACATCCCGTTATCAAACCTCAGCGGTTCTGGTAGGTGAAGGTCCTCAGCACGCGCTGGAATAAAATCATGAAGAAATATGAGCAGACAGACAACGGCGATTCGTCGCCAAAACAAGCTTGAACGAAAGAAGATGGTCATGTGAATCTACCAAGAGTCTTCTAGAACGAGTGTTTAGTTGTATCGTGGAGATCAACAAACCACGACTGCCTAGTTCATGATAGTCTTTAATCCGACTTGCATACAGAAGGGTTCCTGCTGATTGACCGGACTGTTTACTGAACGCGAGCACTTTTGCATGAAGGCCTATTTCAACTGACCAGAATCCAATGAAGCTCGCGTCAACATGTTGTCTTCAATTGTAACATTGATGCAGCCAATCGGCTCAGCAATTGTTGTTACTGTGCCTCGGAAAATATTGTCCTTGACAATTATGTTATCGCCACCGCTTGCAAATGTAATTGCTTGAGTTGCCTTAGGACCACTCGTAAAGATGTTTCCACGAATTGTGATATTGCCGTACTTTCCATGCGGCTCAAAGGTCGTGAAGTAAAGCTCGGCATACTGCTCGTAATCACCAGTTACAAAAGATCTTCGACCTCGCTTGGGATCTGTTTCACATTTCGTTGTATTGTTCTCAAAGATGTTATCCGACAGCACAAAGTTGCGAGGTTGATTGATCCAGGAACCTCGACCACCACCTCGAAAGGTATTCCCGACTATCGTCACGTCTTGGCATGACTTTTCAACGCTGATGACTCGCGAGCCATTGGTACCATCAACTGTGTTTCCAACGATCGTTGCGTTTTTACAGAACTCGGCCAGGAAGAACGCACCCATTCGTGAACCTGTGATGTGGTTATTCGAAAAAGTAATTGTCTTGCACTTTTGAATATGCATCGTGTCGCCCAGAGCACTCAATCTGCATCCGCTTACAATCACATTTTCGCAGCCGACCAAATCTAATGCCCCTTTACCAGGACCAGTTCCTGCCGGTGCATAAAGAGCAAGATGAGCCTGAAACAAGTTAAAGATTAGCTTCACATTTTTTCCGCCATCACTTGCGAATCGAATCGGCTCCCCTAAAGGTTGTTCGGCAATTCGAACATAACTTGGTTTGCTTTCCACGACGAAGTATTGCTTACCTCGTTTGATGTTTGTTGGAAGCTGGTCATTGTAGAAGCAAATCGAATCGTGCCCGCGGTCGGCGTCTGCACCTTCGCGTTTGATTGAGAGAGGGAGCAACTTGGAGTTATCAAAGTAGACTCGGTCATCATTGGCTAACATCCGAATCGATTCGCGAACCAGGTCATTTCGGAAGTATTTTGCAGCCATCTTTCGCTCATCATCGTTGTACTCTTCAGGCCAAACGGTGATCTGCCACAAGTAGCCATAATCCCACATGAATTTGCCACTTCGCTCAAGCGTACAGTTCTCGACGGTTACATTGCGAGCGTAGGTTTCTACATCGCGTTCGCTTCCCTTCTTCTCCGCGCCGAGCACGGTAATCACCGCACCCGCAACTCCAACTGACGTCACATCACGAAAGGTTAGGTTCTCCGTTACGCCACCTTTTGTTGTCGTGATAAGGATCGGTCGTGTGTTGACATTTGGCTCCCAGGAGTTGTTTGTCTTTGTATTGTCAAAAACGTGCCCAGCGAAATGCCCGCCAAACCAATGGAAGTCCCTTACATTCTCTCCTTGGAACAAAACTATGCGCGCCTTATCACCGAGCGACTTCGGTAAATGAAATCTAGCACCGTAAGCCATTACCGTCGTTTTCGAAGCAATGGTAAGTGGTTTCGCGCCATCTAGCTCGTAATCACCTGGTGGGATTGTAACCAAGCCACCGTTGTCTTTAGCGTCATCTAGTAGCGATGCGAGCCGGGCAGTGTCGTCCGCGAGCGTGCCATTTATTGACAACGCGAGAAAGGTAATAACTGAGAGGAGGTAATTCATAATGCGTTCAGCTTAAGGAGCGGCTATTTCGGGAATACTTAAGATCTGTTTGTCGGCCAGTAGAGCGGTACGTACGTTCTTATAGGGTACATCCTGTACCGGCAGGTTTCCCTCAACCGCCATCACTGCTGCAGTAGCAGCCGACTGCGCAGCGACCATGAAGGTAAACTCGATTCGATATGCCCCATAGGCGACATAGCTAGACGAGGGACATGTCGGCGTGAGTAGGTTCGTGCATTCCGATCTTTTCGGTACGAGGCAGCGATAAGGAATGCCGCATGGAATCCAGTCAGCATCTTCGGATTCATCAAATACCGCACCTTCATTCCACACACGACCATCCTTCACAATGCGACGAGCATGATGTAAATCTGGCGGCCACCATATAAGTCCCACGCTGTCTTCGATTGGCTCTGGGTTCGCTTTGCGAATATGCGATTCAGTCAAAACGAAATCGCTGACCATGCGGCGACCGTTGCGGACATAGAAAATGCGAGGCCAACCACCATTATCGATGAACTCATCCTTACACAAACCCCACGATGCCCATTGTTCACGCTGTTTTTCGGGAACAACTTTATCATTGGCCATGAACCAATACAAACCTTGGATATAATCGCGGCTGATGCGAAGCATAGCTTCACGTTCGGCGTAGTTAGCGATCGGATAGCTGTGGTTCCAGCCAGTAAAGTTACCTGCGAGATGATGCCACGACCCAGGATCAGTTTTGCCGTTGGGAATACTAGCTCCAGGTGACGAGATCACGCCACCCGCGGCGATGTAACGTCGATGCAATTCATAATGCGCCGAGTCATAAGTTGCCGGCTTCTCGATGGCGATCCGGTTAGAAGGATTCTTTGTAAGGCAAAGTCGAAAGGAGTAGCCCTGAATGCTTTCGTCTGGCTCACCCTGCTTGCCGAGCGCACCTTCTTGTACTCCAAAGACCACTCCGCTATTTGAGTCGCCGGGCACGATGTATGGGTCGATGCGTTTGTCAAATTGCCCGTG
>JAIYDQ010000304.1 GCA_027487375.1 Planctomycetaceae bacterium | reverse complement strand
TCATTGTTTGCTTGGGCCGAATCGGGGCATGCCATCATCATGATGTTGGCAAGAGAAAAGCTAACTCCACAAGAACAAGAGAAGCTTCAGAAGCTGATTGAGCAGCATCCGAATTATGAAAAGGACTTTACACCTCCAGTCGATTTCCCAGTAGGTATCGAAACAGAGAAATGGAAGATTGGACGTATCGGATATTGGCCTGACATAGCTCGAGCCTACGATGAATACAATCGACCGACTTGGCACTATCAATTGGGTGCTGCGCTTACTATGGGCGATGTTACGGGTATCGATATCCCTAAAGATCCAGGGCCGCTTCCCGAGAATGCAACGATGTCGACGCAGGAGCTGTATGTACTACAAGCTCTCGAGCTGTGCACCAAGCAACTCGCAGACAAGAGCATCCCAGCAGCAGATCGCGCCATCGCGTTGTGTTGGGTCGCTCACTTGATTGCCGACTTGCATCTCCCGTGTCATTCGGGGAGTCTGTATGCCGAGTCGATCTTCACCGAACCCGATGGCGATCGGGGTGCCAACCGGATTGTCATTGGCGAGCTACGATTACATGGGCTTTGGGATCAGCTGCTTGGTAACATCTATGATCGCGCTGATGTGAACCGTCGTGTCTTCGAGATTCACTCCAACCCCGAGTTAACCACTCGCTCCGAGGCCGCCACTCAAGTGGTCGATCCCCATGCCTGGATCGATGAAAGTCGAGCTATCGCTGTTCAGTTTCTCTACGTTGGCGAAGTCCAGCAGGCGATTCGTGCTGCTATCGAATCCAAGTCGACAAAGCTGCCGCCTGTAACTATCTCTGAACCCTACGGCAAGCAAGCAGGAAGAATCGCTCAAGTGCGTGCTGTCGAAGCGGCCGCCCGGCTCGCTAAGGTTCTGTCAGATTCGCTGTGAGAGTGACGCCGGCTATCGCAGAGAGTCTGGCTTATGAAGGCTTATGAGTCTCTGGAAACATCGGGGTATTGCTGTTGGCGGCTTGCCATACGTGACGGAACCAAGCAGGCAAACGGAATCGGTCTGGGTTCACGCTTGGTCGAATCACCTCAGCCAATCGCTCTGCTTGCGCGCATTGCATTCGAAGGGGTCCGTAGCAGTTATTGAACTGCTCGATGAATTGATCATCTGTTCCATCGGGAATACATACCGCGCCGACAACACGGTTCCCTTGCATGATCATGCCGCACGGTCGATCTCGCTCGCTACCTGAGGAAGACACGGTTGGAATCCTTTTTCGATGTTCAAAAATCGAAATGAAGTGACTAAAGAAGATGATTTCAAACGACTTGCGAGAGAGGAAAGCCCATTGCGTCTTCGTTGTGAAAGCCCCGGCTAGCGAAATTCGGTAGCAAGCCTCTCATTAGCAATGCAACTCGACAACGTTTGTAGTCTATCACGACATAGCCCGGAAACGCGAGAGCCTTCTAGACATGCAGCACCACGAATTCCAAGAATTGATGCACCTGTTTTTTCGAGCGTCCTAAAATCTTCGATTCGTAACGAACCGGCTAAAGAAAGCTTTAGACCTAATCGCTCTGCCTCGTTCGCGTATTGTTGGCAGTCATCCGTCGAAAGCCAATCGGTTAATCGTCCAGCTTTCTTGTCAAAAGTATCGATTAGGATGTATTCGCAACCGAGTTCGCGGCTCGCCCAAAGCGTTGTCGCCCAGTCGACTGCACCTGCGAGATGATAATCTGCGTAATGAACGAGGATGAGTTTCGATGGGGCGTCGAGTTGTTGGCTCAGAGAGGCCGCACGGTCCTTCCAGGATAGACAATTGCTCGAACCAGCCAAGGCGACCTTGATGTAGTCAAACCGATCAAGAATTTCTTGCGAAAGTGGCAAAGGAAATTGACTGTGTTCATCAGTGCCGTCTTCTTTGTGTGTCGGCATACTTTCCAGAAGCTCACCTATCGCAACACTCAACGTCCATTCGCTTCGACCGGGCAACTGGTCTGCAACCCCAAGAAATTCGTTGGCGACTTCTTCCTTTGGGCAACCTAATGACCCAGCTAAAGGATTTTTGAGATCCAGCCAGCGAAAAGAATAGTCGCTAGCGATTCGAAGCTCGTCGGCTGACTGCAGGCTCAGAAGCAAATCCATCACTCGAGTCCGTCCAGCAGATCCCCTTCCGTGATCGTGCGGAAGTTCTTTCTCGCCAATGTCTCAAGAGCATGTTCGGTGTTGTCGACCATAATCGCAACGGCTGGTTCGCCATGCGGCCGGACAATCAGCGGATAGGCTTGGATAATATTGATTTCCGCTTGTAGGAGTGCGGTGCAAATCTGAAGAAGTGGTTGGTTACCTTCGGGCAACTCTACGCCGATCAAATCGCTTTCAATGATCGCCAAACCGGCTCGTTCCAAGATTTCGCGTCCCCGCTCAGGCTGAGAGACCAGGAATCGCACAAAAGCGCACTCGGCAGAATCACTAATCGAAAGGGCAACGATCTTGATGCCTGTGTTCTCAAAGCGGCGAACTACTTCTAACAACTGGCCGACGCGGTTCTCTAAGAAGACGGTGAATTGCCGTATCGTCGGGTAGTTACGACCTCTCATGGTTTGGAACGGGGTCGAGGCTCCTTCGCCTGTACTCATGGATCAACCTTCCGAATGGTTGGGGGAGTTTGCTAGCTGTAAATCCTTGCAGCTATTTGTATAAGTGCCCAGCCGCCACGGGTCAATCAAGAACGCGGAATTTCTGTGCCTTTCCACGCCATTAAACTGCTCCGCTCCGGAAAGTAATTGGTTTAAGCTCGTAGCAGATGTTGTAAGACATCTGAAGACCAAAGCTTCTACCGTTGTTTCCACCGACTTCTGTGTTCTTACGAGGATCCCGCCTAGCCTTTCTTGATGTGGAAGTCGTACGCGTGCTCAATGGAATGGTGCTCATGCTCGATTCGACTTCAACCCGATCGGGTACGGGTACGAGCACCGGCTTGCGCCTGAGTACGAGTGCGAAAATACAGTGATACTGGATTGCTAAGCGGGACGCTTCCTTACGAATCCATCTACGCCCGAATGCAGGTTGCTACTGACATTAGCCAACCATTTCGGGGGAGCTTCGGTAAGCATCTGAAAGCCACTGTACAGCTTGATCGATTTCCTCTTCAGTCGTGTTCCATCCCAGACTGACTCGGATCGTTGAGGCTGCGTCGCGCGGCGTGACGCCGGTTGCTTCTAAGGCACCGTAAGGAATCATGCGTGCTGATTGATCTGAATAAGCATCGGAATAGCCTAGGAATAGCTCGGGCGTTCGTATCAAAAGCTGCTGGGCGTCCCGATCTTTCAAGACCAGGCTAAGGGTGTTTGGAAGTCGAATGAGACCCGATTCCAAGTCCAAGTTTTCCGCGTGGGAAACACTATCGATGGGCTTCGATCGTTCTTTGCCGGACTGTTCTTGGCCCATAGTTGGATCTTCTATGGTCACACGAGCCTCCATTGGACCGTTCACGCGAATCGCGTCCCCGATTTCACCTCGCAGACGATCATAAAACCGGTTAGCTAATGTCTCCATGCGATCACCAAGCTCCATGCCGGCGTTCTGGATCAATTCCATGGCTGCACCAAACCCGACAATGGCAGGGATGTTTTCTGCACCCGGAGCCAGACCGCCTTCTTGCCAAGCACCATTAAACAAAGGTCGAATCGAGACGCCGTTTCGCACAAACAAAACGCCCACTCCTTTGGGGCCATAAGCATGATGACCAGATAGCGACAACAAGTCGATTCCCAGTCCAGGCAACTGTGTCCGAATTTTTCCCAGAGCCGAGATTGCATCACAATGAAAAACACAATCGTTGGGACGATCTAAGTTTCCAATTGTGCTTATATCCTGAATCGTACCGATGTCTGCGTTTGCCCACTGGATTGAAATGATGCGGGTGCGCTTTGTAATGAGCTTGGCGACAT
>JAIYDQ010000354.1 GCA_027487375.1 Planctomycetaceae bacterium | reverse complement strand
TCCATTCTTTCGTCAGTCGGTCCCCACGTGGACACAAAGCAAACTACATATTCAACACTCGATTCGCCGTGCACTTGATAACGCCTATAAGAAACAAATTGCTTTCATTGAACATCACCAATCACATGCGGCGACTGCGTTCTACAACTCCCCTTTTGATCAATCCGCAATACTCACGATCGACGGAGTTGGAGAATGGACAACAACGGCAATCGGCTACGGATATCAAAATCAAATTTCGCTGACCGAAGAGCTAAGCTTTCCGCATTCCCTTGGACTGCTCTATTCGTCGTTCACTGCATATCTCGGATTTCGAGTAAACGATGGAGAGTACAAAGTCATGGGGCTCGCACCCTATGGTTCACCGATTTATCGTGAAGTAATACTCCGAGAACTAATTGATTTGCGGAGCGACGGCTCGTTTCGATTGAGGATGAAATACTTCCACTTTTGTCATGGAACATCGATGACAAACGCCCAGTTTGACCGCCTCTTGAGTGGACCACGTCGTATGCCTGACGAGCCAATCTTGGATCGACACAAAGATATTGCGGCATCCATTCAAAGTGCGTTGGAAGAAATCGTTCTGAAGCTCGCTCAAGCTGCACACCAAAGAACTCGCAGCAAGAATCTTGTCCTTGCGGGCGGAGTCGCCTTGAACTGTGTGGCCAATTCACGATTAGCAGACGAAGGCCCATTCGAGAATGTGTGGGTTCATGGCGCTGCAGGTGATTGTGGGGCTGCGATCGGATCGGCTCAATATGTTTGGCATCAACTTTTAAAGCATCCACGTTCCTCTAAAAGTGCCAGCGATGGACGAGCATTATCAAATCGGTCATCGCAAAATTTGCTTCTTGGCCCCGCTTTCTCGGACGACGAGGTTACGGCCGCACTCGACGAATCGCATATGCAATATCAAACATTTGAGGATGAGCAAAGCTTATGTCAAGCTGTTGCAAAACAAATTGATGCACAGAAGATAGTTGGTTGGTTTCAAGGCCGGATGGAGTTTGGGCCGCGCGCTCTAGGATCGCGTTGCATTCTCGCTGATGCAAGATCGCCCGACATGAAAGAAACTCTCAACATTCGAATCAAACAACGCGAGTCCTTCCGTCCGTTCGCGCCTGCAATCCTTGCCGAATATGCCGAGTCCTTTTTTCGGATTCCTGGCAACGCAGACTGTTCCAGCATGACCTTTGTTGCGCATGCAAAGCCGACGGTCGATTCTCTTTCCCAATTTCCGAGCGTCATTCATCTGGATGGTACATCACGACTTCAAACCGTCGCTCAATCAGACAATCCGACATTTCATCGTCTACTCACGGAGTTTCATCGACGAACAAATTGTCCGTTGCTGATCAGTACCAGCTTTAATCTCCGCGACGAACCAATCGTTTGTACTCCCGCGGATGCTATTCGTTGTTTCTATGCGACACGTTTGGATGCACTTTGTATCGGTCGATTTTTAGTTCTCCGAGAAGGACAACCCACATTAGAATCGGTGCCCGATGTGGCAACTCAAAGATCATCGTTCCAGGATGCATCTACAAGCGAACCTGAAACTTTAATGTCGAAAGCGGCCTTTGCGTTCCGTCGACTGATTAGCCTTCCCGTTCGAATCATCGCCGAAGCAGCTATGCTAGCTGCATATTTCGGCGTTTTCTTTCCAATTGGATTTTGCCGAAGACGATTAAGCCATGCGCGTACCTTAAAATCAGAGATCGATCCAAGTGCAGAGAGCTATTTGGAGCTTCGCAAGGATGAGACGAATCCTTCTCGCTATTTTCGACAATCCTAATTCGACAGTGCCATTTGAACCTGATAATCAAACGCAACATTGCTGGAGTACAGCCTTTGGGCGCCGAGTGCATTGAATGCTCCAAAAGCGGCTAAAGCCTGGACTCCAGCGCAAAGTGGCGTTGTCCAATTAAACACACATCTACGGCAGCGAAATGCGAAAATCATCAATCAAAGAAAATGTCGAAGCATCAGAAGACTTGGATGCGTTGTCGCAAAAGCAGAGCTTACCTGAATCGCCAAACGCATTCATCGAAGACGCAAACAAGCCGCAGATGACATTGCTAGAAGAATTTATCCACCTCGCAGTACATGACCGAAAGTGGTGGCTTATTCCGCTCTTGCTTTCTCTGTTGTTCGTCGCAATAGCCGTCGCGTTAACGCAATCGGCTATTGTTCCATTTGTCTATACACTTTTCTGATCGTGAAGTTCCCGCAAGAACATGACGACTACTTTGGTGTTTTCAAAGCAGAAATCGCTTCGATTGCAGCTCGACTGTCATCGGCGGCAACAACGCTTGTGTTTTTGGACACCAATTTCCCATCAAGGCCGATAATGAAAGTCCAACGACTGGTTGAAACATTGCGACTTAGCATCTCCTCTTTTCCATCGATTTCAACCTTGATCGATTTGGCTCCACGGGTGACTGGAACTCCGAACAGTTCGGCTATCTTCCCTTCGGTATCGGCCAAAAGCGTGAAGTTGAGCTTCTTCTCTTTCTTGAATAGCTGATGGTTCGACGCTGAATCGCCGCTGACACCGACGACTTCTGCTCCAAGCTTTGTGAGCTTTTCCGAGTCATCACGGAAACCGCAGGCCTGCTTCGTACATCCGCCTGTCATATCGGCGGGATAGAAATACACAACTAATACTTTTTTGCCAACATGGTCTGTAGACTTCCAAATCGACCCCGAGTCATCGGTAACTTCGAACGCCGGAACAACGTCGCCAACTTTCAGCTCGGCTGCTTGCAACGCGTTTTGATTTGCAGAAAGTCCCACCGATGCGAAGGTAACACCTACGCATAAAGTAATAAGTTTCGCTGTGTATACTGCGACATTTGATTTCACGCTATTGAGTGTTTTCATAATTGAGATCCTTGGTTTGAAATGGAGATTTGATTCGAGTTTAAGGCTTTGATGTTTCGACCCATTGAACTGCATCAATGATTACGTGCCCATTGGTGTTGGCGTTGCTAATTTCGACATAGCCGCTTTTTCCTGCTTCGAAGCGAAAGGTGCCGAGAGGAAAAAACAGTTCATCAACAGTGGGTTTTGATTGCTGATTGACGATCACCTTTTTGTCGCCATCAGCAGTATGAATTGTCACCGGAACGTTGGTGGCTCGGTTCTTGTTTATCGAATAGCTCATCGATACGCGATACATACCAGGCTTGGGTAGATTGGGAGTGAAACGAGCTTTCTGGGCTCCCTTTTCAGAGTTGTCGTCGTGCAAGTAACCGGTGTTGACGTGTGGCGTTGAAGAATGACCTTCGCTAGTGAATCCGGTTCGCTCACATTCTTGATCGTCTACCACAATGCCGCCAAGCTTTTCCTTGGAAACGGACACCTTGGCTGACATGGGTGGCGACTCGAAGTCAAGGACTTGACCGTCTTTGAGCAACTGTGTTTGAAGTTTGGTGTAGTCGACGTTTTGTACTGTGGTCTTACCATCGATCGCTAAAGCGGCCGCCGTCGCAGCACTTTGGCCCATAACCATGAAGACCGGTTCCATTCGGATACTACCATAAGCAATGTGGCTAGCAGCTAGACAAACAGGTACCAGCAGATTTGTGCTTTCGCTCGCCTTCGGGATGATGCTGCGATAACTAATCGGATATGGCCTTACCGAGATCTGGATGTCGCCTTCGTTGCGAGCAAAGCCATCTTTGGTGACATATCGCTGGGTGTTATGGCTATCCATGTTGTAAGCCCCCATTCCAACGCTATCAGGGACGACTTCAATTCGTTTGCAGTTCTTTTCACTCATCACGTAATCTGAAACCATTCGTCGAGCTTCACGGACATACAATTGACGTGGCCAATTGTTATTATCCGGAAACTCGTCCTTTGTGAGAGCGATGCGGTTGAAGACCTCACGAATCTGTTCTGGGACACGTGGATGATTTGCAAGAGTCCACATCAAACCCTTTGTGTACACTTCATGCTCTTTCCAGATCTTTTCGCGAACGGAGTAGTTCCCATCGGGATAGTCATAGTTCATACCGATGTTGTCCGTGCTGAATGCAAAGTTGTTGTTCGTGTCGGTTTTGCGATTTGGCATCCAAATGGGATTCCAAGGAATACGCATGTCGCCTGCTTCGAAGTTTCGCAGAAGCAATTCGTAGCGAAGTTCGTTGTAGCCCTCGGGCTTATCCCAAGGCCGACGATTCTCCGGTTTATCGGTTGTGCATAGACGGAAGTTGTAAGCCTGGATGCGATGATCAGCATCACCATCTTTTCCTTCAGGCATTGGTGTGACACCTGGAAGCAAACCACTCTGAGGGTTGCCGGGTACAACGAAGGGATCAACATTCTTGATGAATTGATGTTTGACGGCGCCTTCGATTTGCAATCCGTTGATGGTCTCGCCATAGGTTTGATTGGACTCGCGTCCGACGTGATAACTGACACCTGCTTTGGCCATCAGATCTCCTTCATAGGTCGCGTCGATGAACACACTTCCTTCAAAGGTTCGTCCGCTCTCCATAACAATTTTGACGATTTTCTTCCCTTCCTTGACAACTCCACTGTCAAGATTGAGCCGCTCTCCAAAAACAACCGGCACCTTGGCCTCGCGGATCATATCGTCATAGACTTTCGAAGCCGCACTTGGTTCGAAGGTCCACATCGTATCTTCGTTTTGGGGACGATCTTTGAAGTAAGCTTCGCGGGTTTCTCGTGTCCACTTATCGTTATTGAGGTAGTGCTGATGGATTCGCTTGTAGAATTCCCGCGACATTCCGCCGATCGCTCGTTTGTTACCGATATCGGTTGCACCGAGCCCACCCGTAGTCAGGCCCCCAAGGAACTTGGTTGGCTCGATTAGCACAACAGACTTTCCGAGTCGAGATGCTTGAATCGCAGCAGTCACCCCGCCGCTAGTGCCACCATAGACCACGATGTCGTAGCGATCTGCCAAAGCAATGTTGGCAGATAAGCCTACAAGAAAAAGAAACACAAGACCGATCAAAGAGGATTTCATGGAGAGAACTCAACGGCAGGGGGGAAATGTAGCTGAGAGAAAGGCTGGCATCATATTCTATCAGACGTAGTGAAACATTTGGCGTGTGGCCATCAAACGACGACTAGGCCAGCATCAATTGTAATTGATTTTCGCGAGACCGAACTGGCTGCCCGTCTACCGCAAAATAAAAAAGACTAAGCGCGGATCTTTCAGCAACGAAACACGGAACTACTTGGGCGGCTTTAATTCTAAGTCGAAAACTTCGATCAGAATTCCAAATCTGTCGGTACTCACTTCTAGTTACTTGGTTCCGAAACGACTGCGGACGATCGTTTGAAGCTCACCCGCTAATCTGGCTAACTCCTCTGTAGACTTTTTTTCGGGTTCGAGTTCGAGTTCGCCATCTTGCTCTCCGTCGAGAACACGTTGGCAAGAATTTTTCTCGAAACTCGCTAAATTGAGATCGGTCGAAACCATCAATATGGGGCTGAGTTGCCTGTGGACGTAACCAATGCTATGGAACTACAATGGATGGAGGTCGAATCAAAGCGGAGCCTGTGAAAAGGCCGCCAAATCATGTTGGGTGCCCTAGTTGTGGTGGAGACAATTCATGGATTTGAATTTACCAATCGAAGCAAACGATTTTGTTAAAAGTCTTGTGACACAAGGCAAGTACCAATCCGAAGAAGATGTGGTTGTTGACGGCATCCGATTACTGAAAGGCCGAGAAGAACTGCGAGCGAAAATCGCTGCCGGTATAGACCACCTTGATCGTTGCGAGTCATTAGATGAAGAGGCTGTTTTCGACGAAGTTGAGGTCGAAATCCAACGCATCGAGTCGTTAAGGAAACCAGGATAGGTTGATGCCGAGACTTCGATATTCCGTGGCATCGAAAGATGATCTCAAAGAGATAGCACGCTTCATCGCAAAAGACAAACCCTTTGCTGCAAGACAATGGATGGCTAAGATTCGAGAGAAGTGTCGTTTGGCGGCGAACTATCCAGACATCGGTGACGACCGACGCGATCTTGGCGAAGGTATTCGATCGACGTACGTAGGAAATTACATCATCTATTTCCGCGAGAAAAACGGCACGCTCGAAATCGTTCGCGTCGTACGCGGCGACCAAGAGTTTCCGTTCCTTTAGGTTCACACATTATGCACCCTCGGCATGGGGACACAGGCACTACAGTTCGGCAAGGCATTCACCTTTGTTGACGTGAAGGCGTTTCCTACGGGGGAGGACTGGTTTGGTTGTGTCTGGGCAACGGGTACACGGCAACAGGGATATCTACAAATATTTAGATTTCAAAACTGAGATCACAGAAATTTTGTTTGTACCCGTGGAGCCTTTTTATCATAACGCCTCTCGAACGGACAGCTTTGGGCGTAAGATAGCTTAAGTTACAGGGATGAAACGTACGCGGTAAAAACAAATGTCAAAAAGTCGAATTGTAGTCGTTGTAATTTCCCTCTTGTTCCTCGCTTGGTTTATTCATTTCATTCGTTCTGCAAGCACAGCGTCCGCATTACATACCCTTGATGAAAGCGATCCACGAATCACACTTCGTTGGGCTCATTCGAAGGTGATATTTGCCACCGTGAGTCGAACCGATAGTTGGCGGGCACTACGCCCGCACTTGAATAATTCAACATCCTTGCACCAGCTGAGTATCAACTTCTGCGAGCTTGGACGAGACGACTTCGAAGCGATTGCGAAATTACCTTCACTTAAGAAGCTTTTCATTCGCAAATCCACTTTCACGCCAAAGGACATCGATTCGTTATTCCCACTCAAGCAACTCAGGCTACTACAAGTTAGCATGTGCATGCTTCGTAATACCGATTTGAAGTATTTTCATGGGTTTCATCAGATTCGGCGCCTTCATTTACAGGCTAACGAGATTACCTCGATCGGCGAACTAGCCAAACTTGGACTTACAAATGTCGAGTACCTTGAACTAGGTCTCAATCCAATTGATGACGACGGCTTTAAGCCGATTCAGGCGATGAGTCATTTGATTTGCGTCAATATTCTTGACACAAAGGTAACGGTTGAGGGTTGTAAACTCGCCGCGCCGCTTCTTGGCTTAGCAGGATTGAACGGGCCGAACATGTCGAAGGAGGAACGGTGGCAAGTGAAGCTTGCATTCGATCAAGAGCGCGTTGAAGCGGTGAAACGGGGTGAGCCAATTCTGCCCGCATCCCACTACCCTTTCGCGGGCTTCGAACTTGGCGGATTCATCAACGACTCCATTATTGAACGTCTGCGTCGCGAACTCGGTTCTGTGCCTGGCATCGAAGAAGCAAACGCGAATGGTGCGAAGCGTCCGATACCGCCCCCAGACTACGGACGTTGAACTTCACGCAAGAATCGCATTCGTATGGTACGCCCAATCAAAAACATCAAATGGTCTTCATGAGAACTCTCACCCGTGAAGTATTGACTGTCGCACATGCATGCGATGCGGATCTAAGAGTTCGAGCCAGACAAGTCATTTTTGTGAATCTCGCGGCTGAAAGAAATCACATGCGAAAGCCAAATGCAAGTAACAAAAATCGACATCAATACGACGCCATCGATCCAAACATTGAAAGCGTAATACTGGAAATATATAGGAGCCAAGGTGCTGAACAAAATCCATCCGTATAGATGCGGAACGAGAAAAACAACCGCAAATCCCAGGACTACAATGCATAAGCGTACAGTCACTCGCAATTGCAGTTTTGATTGTAGCCAAGCGACTGATCGATACACTCCAACAATTAGAATGATTGCAACTGCGAGATTAATAATCGAAGAAATGGAGTTTATCTTCAACTTCGACACGTTAGCCCAGAATCCGTAGTTTACCCTCGGTCCATATGGTGGCCGATCGGTAGAATCCACGTCGTATCGCATCGATATAACGGGCCAACCGTACCAAACTGTGATAGATCGATCGTTCTGAACACCGCTGTTCGGCGGTTCCATCCAAAACGACGTATTCTTTGAAACAATCGCCATGGCAGTTAGCCCTGAAAAGAACACTGCAAGCCAACAAACACATTGGAATAAACTTGAAGGAGGTCGAAGGGGTTGCTTGCTTGGAACGGTCACGTGAAGCTCCTTCGTGTTGAGGGGTAGAGTTTGGAGCTGTTTTACTCGGATAAAGAGTAGACATGTAAAGATAGGTATCGTGTGGTCTGAGCGATTCAGCCAATCAATACCTGTCGTTTTTGCTCTTTGTCGACATAAGAACTAAGCGATATCGGGACCTTAGTTGGACAACGCTACTTTGCGATGGAGTTCAGGCTTTCGCCGCTATTAGAGCATCCGATGTACTCGGCGCCTAAAGGCTGTACTCCAGCGCAACGTGACGCTGTCCAATTAGTTTACCCTGCCTGCGGGACGGATTTCGGAGCCTTCGACGCCAGTGAGTTTATCTCCGAGTTGCACGCGCCATTTTGTAGCCTCTGCTTGAAGGCGAAGAGCGATATCAGGAAATGAAGCTATCACATTTTTGGTTTCGCTAGGATCGGATTCGAGGTCGTAGAGTTCGAGTCCTGCGTCGATCATTTTATAGTTTGAGGGAATGCCTCCGGCACCACCCTTATCGCCCTGAAGGGACCGATACTTGTGGGGTAAGACTAGCTTCCATCGCGAATCACGTACCGCTTGCAGTTCGTTTTTCGCGTAGTAGTAGGGGAAAGAAACATGTGGTGAAGGGCTTTCGTGATCAACCATTAATGATCGAATGTCTTTTCCGTCAATTTTGTTGTCTGGCAACTTAGCATCAATAATTCCTGCCACGGTCGGGAGGACATCGATGGTCGAAGCAAGTTGGCT
>JAIYDQ010000111.1 GCA_027487375.1 Planctomycetaceae bacterium | reverse complement strand
TTGGAGACGTCCCCGACTAGAAAACTAGATCAATTCTCGGGTTAATGTAGCGAAGGATTGGTCACCATGCTCAATCGGTAGATACATCAACCTAGGAATCGATCTAATGCTCTCAAGATTGAATGGTTGGTGTTACGACGCTCTGTTTCCAAACGAGTAGTCTCGTCTCTCCAAGACGAGAATTCACGCGTCTCGGAGAGACGCTGCTACGACTACCATTCCGTTGTTTATCTGAACGAAGGATTGTCGGGATTGAATTGAATTTCCTTTGGTACGGTCAGGCCGCCGGAAAGGAGTAGCTTCCATGGAGATGAAGCTTCCCACTTCGTGACAATGACTTCTTCGCGAGGAAATATCAGCGTGTATCCCGAGGGTGGAAACAAGGCGATCGGAACGTACACACACGCGAGCGGCTTACCGGTCACCGAATCCACGCTCTCGCCCATCAGAAACCCAGTGGCGCGAGCTCCGACATGTGGAAACGGAACCAAAACGACAGTATCAATCTTTTTCAAGCCATCCGGGCCTTGAACCGCTTGAGACGCATCGCGGACTGCTCGATAGAGAATCGAGACGCCGGGAATATGACCGAAAAACCAGTCAATCCAGCGACTGACTTTCGACTGAAATGCATATCCAAAGAAGTAAAAGATCAACATCACCGTCAACAACGAGATTGGCGGTGTGACATACTTTTCAATCGATGTCCAATACGGATTCTGAATTCCCTTAGGAACAATTAACGATGCGACCGGTTCAATGACCCAAGCGTTCAGTATCAGAAAAATCTGATAGGTCACGAAAAGTGTCAAAATCATGGGTAGCAAAAACAACAGCCCGAAAATCATCCGGCGGATTATTCGCCTGATCGGGGAGTAGCCTCGATTGGTCGTGGAAGATCCAAAGGTTTCGTTACCCAATTTCGTTTCGATCGGCTGTTGCATATTCAATGTTTATCGTGGCGATTGGCCCGCTATTGTGTTTTCTGATTGCGATAAAGTGTCCTGTCGCATCTTACCAAAGAAATCATCCACGTTCTTAAAGGAATTGCCCGCGAAGCTGATAACTCCTGAAAGAAGTAGTGATGGAAGCTTTTCCCGCAAATTTACAACCTATAATTGAGTTGGCAAAACTTCCGATTTAATCATGAGGTGGATGATGAGTGTTGCGAATGCTTCAGGGCCCCGCCAAAGTCACGAGATAGGTGAGCAATCGATTGGAAGTTATCTGATCGATCGCTTGCAGGATTATGGGATTAAAGACTGTTTCGGGATTCCAGGCGACTATGTGCTGACGTTCTACAGCCAGCTTCAGCAAAGCCCGATTCGCATGATCGGTTGCACGCGTGAGGATTGTGCCGGATTTGCGGCCGATGCGTATGCACGAATCCATGGCATGGGTGCAGTTTGCGTCACTTACTGCGTCGGTGGATTGAGCGTTGCAAATAGCATCGCGGGAGCCTACGCCGAGAAATCGCCTGTCGTGCTCCTGACAGGCTCGCCGGGACTTAACGAGCGAGTGAACAACCCGTTGCTACATCACAAAGTTCGTGATTTTCGAACTCAATTGGATGTGTTCGAAAAGCTTTGTATTGCTGCGACAGAACTAAATGATCCGATGACCGCTTTTAGCGAGATCGATCGAGTTCTGGATGCTTGTTATCGATTCAAACGACCCGTTTACATCGACATACCGCGTGACATGGTGAATGTAGTACCACCTGTCGCGCGAGCCTATCGTCGACCGGACCATGCAGAAGATCAGTTCGCCCTTTCCGAAGCGGTTCAAGAAGCTTCCGAACGAATTTCCCGAGCTCAGCGTCCTATCATCATCGCTGGCGTTGAGATTCATCGATTCGGATTGTCCGAACAAGTAATCGCGCTCGCCGAGCAAACTCAGATACCGATCGCTTCAACCATCCTGGGTAAAAGTGTTGTTCGTGAGACCCACCCACTTTTTATCGGGCTCTATGAAGGAGCAATGGGGAAATCAGAAGTTACGCAATACGTAGAGGAAAGCGACTGCGTTCTCCTTCTGGGGACTTTTATGACCGATATCAATCTGGGCATCTATACCGCCAAGCTGGATGTGAAGAACTGCATTTATGCGACCAGCGAACAGCTACAAATCTCGTATCATCATTTTCCGCAAGTTTCGCTGAAGCACTTCTTGGACGAGTTGATCCTGTCAAACCCAAAGCGAACGCAGCGTTCGATTCCGAACGACTTACATGTGAAAGCACCAGTTCCACCGCAACCGATATCAGAAGCTGACGATCGCAAGGGGCTTCAAGTGAGTCGCATCATCGCACACCTCAACACGCGACTCGACTCCAAGAGTATTGTGATTGCGGACATTGGTGATTCGTTGTTTGCCGCAACGGAACTGGTCATTCACGATTCAACCGACTTCATCTCGCCAGCCTACTACACATCGATGGGATTCTCAGTGCCAGCTGCATTGGGTGCTTGCGTCGCGAGACCCGATGACCGAGTGGTTGTCATTTGCGGTGACGGAGCCTTTCAAATGACCGGCCAAGAAATATCAACTCTTGTTCGCAACGGATACTCGCCGATCATTATTGTCCTGGACAATCATGGATATGGCACAGAGCGAATGCTTCAAAAAGGGGACTGGGCGTACAACGAAATCCACACGTGGAACTATCATTTGCTGCCATCGGTATATGGTGGTGGAAAGGGCTATCTTGTACGCAGCGAGGCGGAATTCTGCCAAGCAATCGACGCTGCATGGAATGATCGGACTCAGCTTCACCTGATCCATGCAAAACTCGCCGAAGGTGACGCCAGCAACACTCTTACACGTCTCGCTGAACGCCTGGGGCAACGCATTGAATAGGATCGATTACAAAGCGAAAGTCATAAACCGATCTAGATATTATCGATAATTTACCAATTTATTTTGATCGTTTCCAAGATTGTCCCCTGCGAGGCGAATAACCCTTAGAACCTGTTGAGGTTCTGTTTCGGGATTTTCACCTTTCCTTGGGAGATACTTGATATGCTAAAAAAATTGGTAATTGGAGCGTTATTGGTAGGCGGTGCGTCAACGGCCTTGATGGGAACTTCTGGTTACAGTTATGTCCGCACAGGGTTCTCTTCGATTCGTGATGGGATCAAAGACCAAATACCGATCGAGCTAGAGATTCGGCGTGCGCGCGACATGATCGCTAACTTGAAGCCTGAAATCACTGGAAATCTTCAACTGATCGCGAGAGAGGAAGTGGAAGTCGCCCGATTGGTGAAGGAAGTAGATCGCAAGCAACAGCTCTTGGAAAAATCTAAAAGGGATATGCTTCGATTGAAGAAAGATGTCGGCGATTGCTCGGAATCCGGCACCGAAGAGCAGCTTGTCTATGCCGGAAGGAAGTATTCGGTGAGTCAGGTTCGAGAGGACTTGAACATGCGATTCAAGCAGTATCAGACCCAAGAGGCCACAGCGGATAAACTGACTAAGATTCTTGCCGCCCGAGAGAAAAATCTCGACGCATCGCGCCGCAAACTTGACGAAATGCTAGCCGCAAAGCGACAGCTCGAGATCGAAGTTGAAAACTTGCAAGCGAGACTCACAATGGTTCAGGTCGCCGAAACGGCTGGATCATTTACGTTAAACGACTCCAGCCTCAGCCAAACGCGGCAACTGCTCGATGACATCGCAACGCGTATCGATGTTGCAGAAAAAGTATCTGATAGCGAGGGTGTTTTCCAAGGAGCGATCCCGTTGGACGACGCTGCACCATCGGATATCGTAGAGCAGATCAGTAGCTACTTCGAAACAGACGATATGACTATCGAATCGGTCGCGAAACAATAAGCGATTCTCCATTATGCAAAACCGAAATACGCTTTGGATCGATGGGGTTGGTGGCTACGGAGTTTACGATCAATCCGAAGTCATCTTCGGGGGACGTGGAAGTGCTCCTGAAGCCATCGAGATTACGAGCGACATTCCAAAGCAGGCTTTTAGCATTCGCTATGTTGGGGAAGACTACTTAATTCAGCCATTCGAACGTTCAAAAGTCGAAGTCAATAACAATCGGCTTGTGGAAGCTTGTGTGTTACTTAATGGCGATGAAATTCGAATAGCCAATTCCGTTACACTTGCTTTTGCAAAACCAAGTCCGTTGAGCGACACGGCCGTGCTCACGATTACTAGTCGTCACCGGTGGCATGAACCGATTGACGGTGTAGTGTTGTTTCGCCGGATTTGCGTCTTGGGGCCGAACTCCATGGCACATGTGACCTGCAGAAAGTGGAATTCGAACTTGACACTATATCGACAAGAGAACGCCTGGAGGTATCGAGTCCAGTCGAATGGAGGATCGCAGCTTGGATCAAGCAATTCGCCAAGTCTGCCCATGGCGACGAACGAGCGAATTCAAGGCGAAGATTTCTCGATTACGATCACTTAGTTGCTTGTCTGAGAGTCACACCAAACCTCACTCATACTAACCAACCACAATACTTAAATCGCATCATGGATCCCGAACGCCCGAGCTTTGAATCCCGATGCTGAAACCAATCGATGTCGCTGTAGAGGGGGCGCTTTCGGTCATAATGGCACTGGTTTGAAATTATTTCTAGCGAACGGCTATGACTACTACAATCTATCAATCGACCTACAAATCCATGGTCAAAGATCCAAGGGGCACAGACATGGGATCGAGCGAGATTCTTCGGAGAACACCAATGAACTTCAAATACGGAACGGGTGAAAAACCGCTAGAGGGTTACTCGATTCGTCGTGGTCTGGGGATCGGTGGGTTCGGTGAAGTCTATCTCGCGGTTACCGATGCTGGAAAAGAAGTCGCCATAAAACAAGTGCGTCGCAATCTTGATGTCGAGTTGCGTGGAGCTTCACAGTGCCTGAATCTTCGTCATCCGAATCTCGTTGATCTGCTCGATATTCGTCAAAGCGAATCGGACTTCGGCTGGATCATCATGGAGTATGTGGCCGGAAAGAGCCTGCGTGAATTGCTCGACGAATCACCGAATGGACTATCGTCAAGCGATGTGATGACCATCTTTGGTCAACTAGGTGCGGGAGTCCACTATCTACACGAACAAGGAATTGTGCATCGTGACCTGAAACCAGCAAACGTGTTTATCGAAAATGGCTTGGTGAAGATTGGTGACTATGGACTCGCAAAGTTCATTTCCAAATCGCAGCGTGGCGGTCAAACCGAAAGTGTTGGAACGTTCCACTATATGGCTCCCGAGATTGGTAACGGCCAGTATGGAAAAGAGATCGATATTTATTCGCTGGGAATTTTGCTTTTTGAAATGCTCACGGGAAGCGTTCCCTTTGACGGTGAATCTCCACAAGAAATCATTTTAAAGCACCTTGCTTCCCTTCCCGATTTGTCGACCGTGCCGATCCATTTCAGAGACACCATTGCCCGTGCGCTGCATAAAGATCCGCAGGCTCGATTTCATTCCGTAGCGGATATGTTGAGCTCGCTAAACATTTCGATCGACCGTAGCGGTATGGCGGTTCAGCCACAGCAACAACCCGAACGTCCCCACTCACCGTTGCCAAGTTGGGATACGATCAAGCGACATTTCGGCGTTTCAACGCCAGTTTTGAAAACATCGTCAGGAACATTTGAACCCACGGCAAGACGCTCACCGAACCAGTCTGCTTCATTCAAGCATGCCGGACTGCGACCGGTACGTTATGCGCAGGAACCGATCGCGAACGCGGTGCTGGGAATGTTTGCCGAGATCCAACGATGGTTCGGACAGATTCCACATAACTCACCTTGGTACGGAGCCGCTCTGGCAATTGTTATTGTGATAGTCGTTGCGCGTGGTGTGGCGGTTTTGCCTTTCATTGCAACGCTACTGCTTTGTTATATTCCATATTTCATTGTTTGGTCGTTGGTCAGTTCGTATCAACCGCAAAATGCAACGGAACAAAAGCTCGACGAACGACTGGCACCGCTACCTATCGCTCAAGTGCCTGCTGGTGTAGCTCATGGCGCAAGCGATGCAAGTCATCCTTTGCCCGATGTTGTCCCCTTAGTCGAGGCACCAATCCGTAGTAGAAAGCCATTTCGGAATTTTGCTCAGTGGCAGTCGCATAAGCGAGCCCAACTGCAACAGAAGGCGACCATCGACAATTGGATTGAGTGGACGTGGTCGGTCGTCTCATCCACAACGATTGTCAGTATTTTGTCAGTTTTCGGCTACTTAGTTGCAATCGCTGTCGCACCTACTCAAGTCGATTCGTCTCATTTCATTGCGGCGGGAACTTGGACTGCGGTCATGACTTTGATAATGACTTGGACTGTTCTGTTCATAGGAAAGCGTTGGGAGCGACGCGAAGAAGATGGACTCATGTTCCGCTTTACGCTTCTAACGGTCGGCCTTGGGGTTGGCGCTGTGGGATACGGAGTTAGTGAGTTCCTGCAAGTCCCTTGGGGCAACGTGACTCACTTTCAGAGAGACTCAGAACCGCGAACTTGGCCTCGTTTTCATAGCGGTTTAACTCCGCTGTTGCCTGCTTTCATGGCTTACTTTGCGATGCTTATGGGCCTAGTGAAATGGTGGCGGCAATCGGACATTCTTCGTAAACATCGATTTAGTCTATTCAGCGTTTTATGGGCAATCCTTGCTTCGGTTATTTTGAGCGGTTTCGTTTTCTTCCCAACTCCTTGGTGCTTGATCGTTGCCGGAGTCACCTCGCTCGCTTTGCAAATGTCGACACCTTGGATCGATTCAAAACTGGAGCGACTTTAATGATATCAGATTTAGTTCTGTCGCTTCGGTTCAACGTTTTGGTTCTAGCACTGATCGTGAAGTGCTCACTGTTACCAAACATGAGTATTTCGATTGGTGCGGAGAAGGATGCAGGAAAAGTTGTTGTTGATTCAACAAAATCCAATAGCGAGCCCACCGCTATTGTTTCAGATTCCGAGCCACTGTATTCCGATGACAAACCTGAATGGGTTGCGGCTCCTGATGTGCTTGACGGTAATATACATCGAGTATCTTTCTCGACAGAACTACTAGAATCGGAGGAGGCATGCCGGGAGCAGATGGATAAGGTTATGCTCGAGGCTGCTCGCCAATATGTAAACCAGCATGTCATCGCCGAACCGGTTGCCCATAAGTTGACTGCGCTAAATGCGTCCTGGGTGCGGGAAAACTGGTTGGTACCTAATCGAGAATGGGTGGCCGTGTTGGACCGACCTTCGGGCACTTACCATCAGCTTTGGGGACAGTTGGAAATCTTTCCGGAGGACCGCCAGAAGGTTGCGGAATGGTATCACGATTTGGATACACGTCGAAGAAGCCTGCTTTGCTTGTTCTTGAGCTTGAGCGTAGGAGGGCTGGCTGGGGCTGCAAACATGGGATTGCGATTTTGGAAGCAACGCATGCGAACGTGAAAGCCACACGCGACCACGTAGGCAAGTTTGCACGTAGAAAAGTTTTCACGTAGGCAAGTCTCTCCGAGACTTGCAAATTGAAACCGAATCTGCAGAAAGACTAATCTACAGAAAGACTATAGTAGATTGAGATACACCGTGTCTCCGAGGCTACATGAGAAGTCAGTGCCTACGGAGAGGCACTGCTACTTGGTAACACAGTGCCTACGGAGAGCCACCGCTACGTGTTAAGTCAGTGCCTGCGGAGAGGCACTGCTACGTGGATTCTAGTTGTCTGCAGAGACAGCCGAGCTCAGTCCGAGTACAATACTAAGGATTGGAAAGTTCTTCAATTGTTTCGCCTGTTTGATTGGTTGCAATGGCATTGTTGGTACGAGGATTAGGTTCTGTTCCGCAGGAAGCATGCGGTGGTGCTATTGCGATCGGCAACTTTGACGGTATCCATCTTGGGCATCGTCAGTTGGTTCGTTTGCTTATCGACCAGTCCCAGCGAGTTGGAGGTCCTTCGGTAATCCTTACCTTTGACCCCCCGCCGATAAAATTGTTGCGGCCTGAGATGGTTCCTCCAGCATTAACATGGATGGAACGACGAGCGGAGATCCTGTTTAAACTTGGGATCGACTACGTTATCATTATCGAGACGACACACAAATTGCTGGATCTATCGGCCGAGGATTTTTATAAGCAGATTTTGGTAGATCTGTTGAACGCAAAAAGCATTATTGAAGGTCCCAATTTCCATTTTGGAAAAGATCGACGCGGAGATATCGCACTGCTAGACGAACTGTGTCAACAGCATGGAGTTCATCTGACGATTGCAGATGGGCAATCCTCCGCAGGGCATTGGGTATCGAGCTCGCGTATTCGTTCCTTGATTGATTCGGGCGATATTCGCGAGGCGAACAAGCTACTGCTGGAACCATATCGGCTTCATGGTCGCGTTGTTCAAGGAGCGGCTCGGGGGCGTACGATTGGCTTTCCAACGGCAAACCTTGGAGACATCGATGTTTTGGTTCCGCCTCATGGAGTGTATGCTGGAGCAGTCTCACTGGGGCAGGTGCAATATCCCGCAGCGATTCACATTGGGCCCAACCCTACGTTTGCCGAGAACGCGACAAAAGTCGAAGTCTTCCTATTAGATTTTTCTGGTGATCTTTATGGAGCAATGCTAGAAGTCGAATTGCTAGAACAGATTCGAGGTGTCAAAAAGTTTGATGGCGTCGAACAGTTAGTGGCCCAGTTGAAAATCGACGTCGCGAAAGTGCGGCAGATTTACCAAGCGTATTTTGCTTAGCTTTTGGTCATAAGGAAATTCAGATGAATCTCATCAGAAATCGTGGCGGAAAGATTCGCAGGTACGTCGCATTTTTGCTGGTAGCGATACCAATCGTTCTCTTGACGATGCTTCCTACGATTGCATCAATGCGATGGGTTTATGCAAAGCTGCTGAACCAAGTTGCGGTGCAAGGGTTTGACTTGGACATCGAGTCGGTGAAGCTGAGTTGGTTTTCGCCGTTGCGATTAGACGGGCTGAAATTGAGCGAGACTAATAAGCCGGATTCGTTGCTCACGATTCAGACAATCAAGACCGATCAGGGGCTTTTGAGTTATCTGTGGAATGGATTTCGAGCCGCCCGTATCGATCTTGTTTCACCAAGGATTGATGTCGAGTGGATTGACAATCAAACCAATCTACAACGATTGATTGCAGCGATCGAGGGTCGCATCGGTCCGAGCGGCCAAGACGAGCCAACCAAGTCCCTTCGGCCATTGCAAGTGCAGCTAGTCGTAGATGATTTGCATGTCATGTTGAATTCCGATAAAGAGCAATCTTCGTTGGTGGCTCTGAAGGGCATTCATCTGGACGGTACGTATACTCGCAATGCTGAAGGTTCTTTTGTGCATCTGGAGCCAACGAAAATACTTTCCGATACAGAGATAACGCCCGAGCTAATGCGATTGGGCTTAGGCTATGCAATTCCACTGCTTGCAAAATCTGCTTGGTTTCAAGGTCGCGTGTCGTTGGAAACCGGTGTGATAGATATCCCAATCGATTCTCCATTACAGTCTACGGGGACTGCGATCATCTCCTTACATGAAGTCAAAAGTGGTCCTACCGAACCTGAGGTGAAACGACTACTGGATATCCTTGCTAGACTACGTGGGACCGAAAGCGTTTATGAGTTGGTCTTTATCGACAACTCCAAGATTGAGGTCGCAGTCGCTGATCAGAAGGTCTCGCATAAGGGGCTTGAGTTTGGTTTTCCAAGAATTGACCCAAGACTCCAATTGTCGAGTGCTGGAAGCGTTGAATTGGTAACACGAACACTGGATTTGATTGTCAACGTTCCTGTTCCGTTGGAGCAACTGGCGAGCCGCGAAAAGGTTCGAGAGTTGGGTGTGCCGACCATTGGTGTCGCGGTGCGTGGAACTTTGGATAAGCCCCAAGTAGACCTATCAGCAATGCGTGGCGAGTCGGCCGATCTGATTGCGTTGGTCCGACAACAGCTTGGCAGCGAAGCACCGGCCGTTAATGCGGCACTTGGAGCAGTAGAGGGACTGGCCGGTGGAGAAGCGGATGTTGCAATCGGAGCTGCTGTCGATTTAATCCGCGAGATCCAACGACGCCGTCAAGCCAATCGAGATAGCCAATCCAACTTGGAAAGTACTGATCCCGAAGCGGCAACGCCCACGACACCAGGTCAGCAGCCAATTCGTGATGCTCTGCGAAATCGCTTGCGTCGCAACCCGTAGTCTGCATTCAAAACGCGCGTATCTCAACCGCGAAACCTATCGCAACGAATCGGGACATAGCGTTAGCCCGGCTCTTGTGTAGGAAACTCATCTTGTGGTGGGTAGGTAATTCCGAGTACTAGGGTGCTCTGGGGAAATTCTGCTTGCACCTAGATGAATAACCGTTGAGAAGCGATATGCCTCGGCGAGGATTATGACGATGAACCAATCCAATCCCATTTCCGGTTTTCGGGAGTTGTTTCGCAATCGACGAACACCGATTCTGCTCGCTGGCGTAACATGCCTCGCAAGCTTTCTCTCCGGGTGTTGCTCTACTCCTCAGACGTATCCAACCCCTTATGGCTCTGCCTTTCCGGTTAACCAGACGCAAGGTATGCCAATCAACACGGGAGTTTTTGCACCGCCAGCGATCAATTCGGCTGCGATGCCGCCGGGTTATACTGCGGGGACCGTTCCTCCAGGTTTCAACGTGACTCCGCCGCCGGGGACTGTTCCAATGAATACCATGCCGATCGGAGCAGTACCTCAAGGTTCCGTTCCATCGCAAGCCTTTCCTGCGGGTACGATGCAGCCGACTAACCCAACACTTCCTCCATTTGGCGCGCCAACTTCCTCGTTCCCACCCGGCTATCCACAAACAGGGTACCCACCAACTGGCTATCCTCAAGGGGTGCCGCTCAACACGATGATCCCGCCATCGCAGCCATTTTTATTCGGTCGATAACGTACAATGATTGAATGCGAGAACATCAAAAAGTCCGTCATTCAAAATCATTACGATGTTAGCACTCTCTTTTATCGGCTACTTTGGGGACAGCATATTCACCATGGGTTCTGGAGTGCCGACGAGTCCCCATCGATTGCTCAGATACAGCTAACGCAGGAACTTGCCAAGCTGGCTGGCATTCAGCGTGATTCCGTAGTTTATGACATTGGTTGCGGCATGGGGGGATCAAGCCGTTGGCTTGCGAAGAATTTGGATTGCCGCGTGACAGGTGTGACGCTGAGCCCGTTACAGCGATTCTGGGCGGCAACCGAATCTCGACTGGGGCAGTACAAAACGCGTCCCAAATTTCTCAGAGCGGATGCTGAGGTGATCGATTTTCCAGCTCAGTCTGCCAACGCTGTTTGGAGTATCGAGTGCACAGAACACCTGTTCGATAAGCCTGCATTTTTTGCCCGAGCTGCACGCTGGATAAAGCCCGGCGGTTGCTTTGCGCTTTGTGCTTGGTTAGCCGGCGAATCGCCTATGACGGACACTCAGATCGCAGAAGCGACCAAAGTTTGCGAAGGAATGTTTTGCCCATCCCTTGGAAGCCAGTCTGACTACGTTAGCTGGTTTGAAAAGGCTGGTTTAGAAGTCCGTGTGAAGACTATATGCACCGCGCAAGTAAAGCAAACTTGGGAAATCTGTCGTAAACGTGTTGAACGAACCGGCGTACGCTATCTCGCGAAAGTGCTCGGCAAGAACCATGTTTTGTTCTTAGATCACTTCGATGCGATTCTCAACGCTTACGATTCAGGTGCGATGGAATATGGGATGTTTGTTGCGTCAAAACCTGATTCTTCAAACAACTGAATATCTGCAACATCCTGATCTAGGCCAAGAAAATTCTTGCGCCTTACTTCTCTACTCTTTTGGCCGATTTACAGGAGGTGCAACAGCAACTCGGGGTGCAGTCGCTCCAGGAATTCGGCGACGAATCGGTGCAAAGGCATGCTGAGCCGCATACGCCGACTCTACAACCAATTGGTCGATTCGGTTTCTTAAAATTGCAAAGGCAGCAAGCGCAGGAATTGCGATTAGAAGACCTGCGACTGTCGTTACCAAGGCGGAGTAGATCCCTTGAGCCAGTTCCCCGGCACCTGCGGCGCCTTGCGAAAGGGCAACTTGTCGGAACGCGACAATCATCCCGCTCACGGTGCCTAGAAGACCAAGCATCGGCGCGAGATTACCGAGTACCGCTAAGTATTCGATCTTGCGATAGAGTCGAGCTGCTTGTTGACCAGTCGAATCCTCCAATGCCTTCTCCACTGCCGGCCAACCGAATTCCACTTCCGCAATTCCGCTTGCGATGATGAAGGCAACAGGCGACGGTCGATCACGGCAAAGTTGGTCTGCCTCTTTAAGTTTGGCTTGCGAGAGTAACAGCCGAACGCTTTCGATGAAATCTGGGGGTGCAATGTCCTGTCGGCGAAGGGCTAACGACTGGTCAACAATCAAATAAACCGTCACCAGCGACAGAGCAATCAGTGCCGACATGATCGCGATGCCGAGGATACCGCCACTGAAAATGATGCTCCAGATACTCTCTTCGGCCGGTGGTGGCACTTGCGCCATGAGGAGCGAGCAGACCGCCCATCGGTTTTCTACGACAATTGCGTCCGTCATTGCTGCGTTGAACTTTCCAATTTTCGAAATGATCACAGTGATCCCACAAGTCCATCATTCGGACAGATCATACCAATTCTCGACGCTTTAGGACGAGGCGAAGAATTTGCTTGACGGATCTACACCCCGGCTCCGCTACTCGTCGCACTGGCCTAATGCCGCCCGATGCCGCCCAACGCTGTTTTCGCTATCGATGAAGCCCTTACGAAATTCCGCTAGGGAACTTTGCGGGTTTCCACCTCATCTGACGCGTAAGTAATAAGCCGAAACGCCGGTCTTTTATCCGCCCTGGAGGTGTGTTGGGAGCTGGCGAGCCGTCGGACTACAGTCAGCAAACTCGGTTGCCGCGGTTTGGATTGGGCAAAATGTATGGATAATTCCATCAATTTTTGCCGACACAAACCAAGGTGCGGTTGGAATACGCTGAAATGCCTAATCCACCTGCCGCCCTTTGAACTAGGCTGGAGGTTTAGGCGAAATAGGAGGTTGGAATTGGCCTTTGACGGTCATCAAACCAATAATTTGCAGCACTCTCTCGAAATAGTTGTGACATGTCAGGTGGAAACACAATGAGTCAGAAAATGACCAAACCATTCCGTGGTGTTAGTAGCCTACTGTTTGGGCGTTATTGGGTTAACGTTTGCTCGGAAAAACTTGGACTTGCCAAAGCCGCCGAGACCGAAGCCTCGACCAACCGACCAATTGCTTTCGAACCGCTGGAAATGCGACAGTTGATGGCAGCCGATTTCTTCGACAGCGCTGCCATGGCAGCCGAGGCAAACGGGCTTAATAACTACCTGTCCACTTCGGGAAGCGAAGTCGCAGCATCTTCACAATCGATCACTACACAAACCACTGCCGAGGGCGAAGCGGCTCAAGATCTCGTTGCCTTTGCGAAAGCTCTCCGTGACGCTGGTGTTATTTTCTTCGGCGCCGATTGGTGTCCGAACTGCGCTCAGCAGAAGCGGCTCTTCGAAGATGGTGCCCAATTCCTGAACTTCGTGGAAGTCACCAATCCTGACCGAACTGCGAACGCGCGCGGAATTGCGGAGAACGTAACGGTATATCCAACCTGGCAGTTTCAAAATGGATCGCGTCAAACGGGTGTTTTGACTCTCGCGCAACTTTCAACCGCTTCGGGAATTGCCATTCCCACTTCCAGCACTCCATCGATTGCCCCGATCGCAGGGACTACAGTCTTGCGAGGATCGCCACTTCACATTCCCATCGATGCTTACGATCCCAATGGCAATCCACTTACAATCACAGTAACCAGCAGCAATCCATCTGCCGTGAGTGCTGAGGTCCTGGCTGGTAACCAAAGTGCAATTGTTCGAGCATCCAATTTCGGCGATATGGTCTTCGAACTCTTTAGCACCGACGCGCCGCGACCAGTGAATCAATTTTCAACGCTTGCCAATCAAGGGTTCTACGACACGGTTGGTTCCAACCGGATGATCTTCCATCGCGTGATTCAGAACTTCGTCATCCAAGGAGGCGATCCAACGGGCACAGGCACCGGCGGTTCACCTCTCCCAAATTTCGATGATCAATTCAATCTCAATCTTCAGCACAATCGCTCGGGTGTTTTGTCTTATGCAAAGAGTTCCGACGACACAAACGATTCCCAGTTCTTCATCACTGCCGGCCCAACACGAAATCTCGACTTCAACCACTCGATTTTTGGTCAGTTAGTCGAAGGCGATTCAACACGTCAAGGAATTGCAAGAACGTCAGTCAATTCAAGCGACAAACCAATCACCGATGTGGTGATCGAATCAATCGACATTTTTAATGACACCGAAAATGGTTTGGTAAGGCTTCGCGCGATTGGTGCTGCTGGTGCAACGTCCACCATTACCGTCACAGCAACCGACACCGAAGGTAACCAAACTTCGCAAACGTTTGTTGTTACCGTCGCGAATGATTCAAGCAACGGTTCGCCGTTCCTTAATGACATTCCAACAATTAACGCGACCGCAGGACAAACGACAACTTATCAACTTGCAGCTCAAGACAAAGAAGGCGACACGCGTGTCTTCTCTGCGGTATTGGCGAACGGTGTTACGGCGCCATTTACATCCAACAGCGTTACCGTCAACTCGGCCACAGGTTTGCTTTCGATTACTCCCCCAGCAAGCTTTACCGGTAGCTTCCAAGTTCGAGCCTCTGTCCGCCAAAGCGCAGATGCAAATGCCAACGATCAATTTGATACGCAGTTGATCACCGTGAATGTGGCCTCCACCGCTCCAGCGGCCCCAACGAGTATCGATTTGGATACGGCTAGTGATTCCGGCGCAAGCACATCCGACAATGTGACTCGAACTGGGACACTTTCGTTTACAGTAAGTGGCACCGTCGTCGGTGCAACGGTGACGCTCAAGAGTGGTACCAACGTTTTAGGGAGTGCGACTGCGACTGGTACTACCACGACAATAACAACGGCAAACCTTGCAGCTCTCGGCGATGGAACGCGAGTTATCACGGCGACACAAACCGTCAATTCCGTTGAAAGTGTTGCTTCGCCAGCGTTGTCGGTAACGTTCGATGCGACTCAGCCGGTCTCATTAGGCACGAACCTGTTCCCTGCGTCCATTCCGTCCGAACAAGCCTTTACCGTAAATCTTTTTCATCCTGAAGAAGGCGCTGGGCTGGTTTATAGCTTAACCAATGCACCATCGGGGATGACCATTAATGCCTCCACCGGAGTCGTCAATTGGACGCCTACTGCAGGTCAGATTGGCAACAATACGTTCACGGTGAATTTAACGGATACAGCAGGTAACGTTCGCAGTGAAAACATCTCGATGAATGTCGCGGCTGCCGCTCTTGGTGCGATCACGATCCGATTGGTCGACTTGAACAACGCTCCAATTACTTCGGTTACGATCGGCCAAGTTTTCAAGGTACAGCTCGTCGCCAGAGACCTTCGAACTTCCGGTAACGACGGCGTCTTTGCTGCTTATGCAGACTTCAATTACAACAGCGCGGTCGTAGCTCTAGAAGGCTCCTCTCCAATAACACGCCCCAATGGATTCGAAGTTTCACCAGATGGAAACACATCGACCCTTGGTTTGATCAACGAGTTAGGAGGAGCTAGATCCAGTTCCACTCCGTCGGGTGCTGCAGGAATCGTATTTGCTGAAGTGCAATTCCGAGCGACCGCTGCGGGCCAAGCGAACTTCACTACGGATGCCGCTGAGACTCAAGGACGAGATTTCCTCGTTTACGGCTCCCAAGTCGCCGTCGATAAGCAACGGATAAGTTTTGGAAGTAACTCACTTGCCATCGGTCGCAACTTTACCGTGGTGGATGACATCTTCAATTTCAACGAAGACTCCTCCAATAACAACGTTGACGTTTTAGCCAACGATACGACAGTACCTGGAACCAGTACGGTCATTTCGATTGTCGCCGTAGGCACTCCAAGCGCGGGGGGCACGCTGACCATTGCATCAGATAACAGATCCTTACGTTATACGCCGGTTGCAAACTACAATGGTGGTGAAGTATTCACTTACACCGTTCGTGACAATACGGGCGCGGAAGCAACGGGTACGGTTACCATTCAAGTACAACCGGTAAACGATCCTCCCATTGCGACAGCGGACTCGTACACGTTTATCGAAGGTAGTTCAGATAACTTCTTAGAAGTGCTTTTGAATGATTCTTCCGGTGTCGATCAGGGTGAAACGTTCACTGTTTCGCAAGTAGGGACACCCAGCCAAGGCGGAACGGCTCGAATCAACGGTGGATCGAACGCAATTCTTTACACACCACGAACCGGATTCGTTGGAACAGAGACACTGACTTACACGGTTCGCGACAACAACGGCGGAACCGCTTCGACGACCGTTACCATTTTGGTCAATCCTCGCGTTCCACCTCCGGTGGCGGGCAACGATAGCTTCACCGTTGTGGAAGACGCCGCAGTCGCGGAGTTCAATGTTCTCGCAAACGATACTCCGAACGTGACTGGACGTGCTCTCAGCGTAGTCTCGCCGATCGCCACCCAAGGTGGAACTGTTTCTGTTACCACTGACGGGCTTCGACTTCGATACGCTCCGAGAGCAAACTTCAGCGGCACCGAGATCGTTACCTATACACTTCAGGAAACAGGCGGAAGCACTGCAACTGGCACAGTTACATTTACAGTTACCGGAGTAAACGATGCACCGGTAGGCGTCGATGATACTTTAACTGTATTGTCTCAGCCAAACCAGAACCTTAACGTCTTGGCGAACGACACTGATGTCGATTCAGGAGACGTGCTAACAATCACAGCGATTACTCAGCCTCCTACAGGACAGGGAACCGTTTCGATACAGAATAATCGAATCGTGTACTCGGCCCCCAATACAGATTTTACGGGGACAGTGAGCTTCACCTACACGGCGTCGGACGCGGCCGGTCTCACCGATACGGCTACCGTTCAATTGACCGTTCAGAATTTCACACCACGTGCCATCAGCGGACAGATTCGTCCCGGTTCGAGTAGTTCCGGAACCACCGGGACAGTTCCCTTGGGCAACATCGCAGCAATCTCCGGTTTAGGTCTCAACTTTACAGGAACCGCGTTTGACGGGTCACTTGTCAATCAAAGAATTACAGCAGATGTCGACGGTGACTTTGCTGTACCAAACCTTGCACCTGGTACATATAGTTTCTCGCTTCCAACCCTTCCGTTTGCGACCAATCCAGCAAGTTCTGTATCCGTCCAATCCGCTTTTGCAGATGGAAATATGTCTGGGGTAAGCCTTCCTGTTGGGAACGTTCAAGCCAGATACATCGACATTCGCGATTTTACTTCTTCGAGATTCAATCGCGGATTTATGGTAGCGATCACTCCTGGTGAGTCCGCTCAGCATTGGGTCGCTGCTTATGGCGCATGGCGAGACTACAGCAGTCTATCCATGACCTTGAACACTGCCGGCACATCGCTAACTGTTCGAGCGACAAATACCGCTGGACAAGCTTTCACAGGCACCATCGCCGTCTCAGGCAGCAATGCGACGACGCGAGCCACAGAGGGTAATGCTCGTTTGATTCGTGTACTTTCTACACCAAGTCAAGTGACGCTTACACCTGTGACTTCGGGTTCCAGCGCTTCGTCTGTGTCGAACAATTCAGTCTTGCCTCGTTCGACGTCGACCAACGGTTCTACGGCTGAAGGAGAAGGTACGCCGTCGGTTGCGAATAATACGGATGCAGCCATGTCGCAAGTTAACCCATCGATTGAGGTCTCCTCTAGCTTGGCATCGTCACTTGCAAACAGCAACCAGTCGCAAGCGACATCCAACTACGATAGTGTTTATGCAGAAGATCTCGATGAGCTTCTGAAGCGAAAAAGCTAATCCTACGGGTCATCGTGCGCAATCCCTCGCTAAATCAACCTAAGAATTCAGAGGTCGGTGCAAAGAATACTGGTCAGATCTCTTACGAGATCTGCTTCCGGTATGATGCATTATTTCGTTGATGCTTGAAAAGCTTCTAGATTCCTTCTCAACTCGCGCATCGATGGTTCGGCAGCGATGGCTTGCTTCTGGAGCTGAATCGCATTTTCAACGTTTCCGACGCGGAAGTTGCAGCGTGCGAGTGTGTCAATAAAGGCGGCGTTGTTCGGGGCCAATCGGCAGGCCAGCTCACTGCATTCGAGTGCGTATTCCAAATCATGGCCTGTCGATGCCAGAAGCCAAGC
Organism: Planctomycetaceae bacterium; assembly: GCA_027487375.1. GTDB lineage: Bacteria > Planctomycetota > Planctomycetia > Pirellulales > Pirellulaceae > JAIYDQ01. The sequence continues at coordinate 3,198 of JAIYDQ010000111.1, read as the reverse complement.
GTAGGTGTTGAGTGCGATGGAGTAGTGCCTTTGGGGAGTCGCTCGCTCGTTATCATTGCTCGTGCGCAAACTTTTCTCCAATCGCGGAAGTGATTCACGAAACGCGAGTACGGCCGAAGCGAAAGCTTTCTTTGCTTCATCGCGTCGCTGCGACATTTTAGCTTGCGGGGCCATCGATTTCTCGACGCGTTCAGGAAGTTGCTTGGGATCACCTGCATCGGTCATCTCCATCATCGAGATAATGATGTCGACATTCTCTGGATCGGAGACTAGAGCGGCTTGCAGGTCTTCCCAAGCCGAATCGATTTGATTGGATTGGAGTTTAGATTTTGCACGGAAGTATAACCACATCGATCGCATCCGCTGCGACTCAAGGACCGCGCGTTCCTCAGGCAAAAACACCGTTCTAGGAGGAATGTCATTGTCGATCTCTCTTGCAAATTCAGGCTCTGCTTCTAGGCGTTCAACCAACGGCCTTAATGCTTTTTCTGCACCATAGTAATCCTCGCCATCAGAGAGCATCATGGCGAGTTCGTACGAAACGCTAAGCTCCAGTTTTCGTTCATCCAAGGCAAGCTGCCAAGCCTTTTGTAGTTCTTGTTCGGCCCAGTCGAATTGCATTCGATCTCGCAGGAAATCGCCGTAGTAACAACGTTCGTAAATCTCCGTTTCATCAGTTGAATCGCTTCGATCAAAAGCGATCTTCGATTCGCGCTCTGCGGCACTTTCATCGTTGAGCTGCCGAAACGCTTCAGCGCGGAGATAACGCAACTTGGTAGCAAAGGGTGAAAAGGATCTACCAATTCCAAACGGAGGGTTACCCATTGGGTTTCCCTGAGGGACACCCTGGGGATTTCCTTTTGGATTCGCCTTGCGCTGGGCAATCTGTTTATCGAGTTCTTCGATGTACTTGTTTGAATGTTCCGTGACGAACGCGGGGAGCTTTCGGTCGAGAGCCCAAAGATAAAGGTCTTCTGACTCTTTTGATTGTTCACGAAGGGAATAAGAGATCCGCAATAGATTTTTTGCGAGGGACAAGGCCACGTCGGTTTGTCCTTGGTTCACGAATTGTTCTGCGGTCCATCGCGTCAATTCCGAAACGATCTCACGGCTTGATTCTCCTGACTTGTTGTCGATGAGCCGAAACTCGTTATCGATAGCAGACTGCCACCATGTTGAGTCGAGTGGAGTTTTGTCTCGTTGGCTTTCTGCGTACTCTTTTAACCAACTGCTTCCGGTTCCCTTAGCCGCTCCGATCGATTGCAAGATGATTGGCCAGATTTCGTTTTGCTTTGCAAGATCCTGAACGGAGTCACTTGGATCGGAGACCGATTTCATTGCCGGTTTGATGTTATTCAGCACCGCCAGCGCAGCCCGCTTGCTCAAGTCAATCGATGTTTCATAACGAGCAATTCGCAGTAGAGCCGGGATGCCTTGCCGATCAGGTAATGCACTCAGCTTGTCAATACGTTCAGAGCGATGAACGACGTCACCATTTCCATATTGCTCCAAAAGTTTTCGAACGTTGAGCGGATCTTCGCGACCGGTCCATCGAATGTAACTGCTTCGTATCATGTACTTGGCGGCAGTTGCAATTTGTGGGTCTTTATTCAAGATCGCTTGCTGCAGTTGATCCAAAGCAGGGACCCCAATTCGCTCCAGATCCAACTGTGCTTGGCGGCGAACGGAGTATTGCTCGCTCCCAAGAGCGGCGATGAGTTCTGCAATCTGCTTGGCAAGCTCGCCGCTGGTTGCGTCGGCGGTTTCGAAAGCTTTGTTTGCCTTACTACCGGTGATGGGCGTAGCTTCAGTCGGATCTGCGACGGCAAATCGCGAGCTTGCTGCCGTGCAAATGAACGCTAGTGCAGCAGCTCCATAGAAAAATAGTCTTCGCATCACAAAACTCCATTGTCGAGATACTTCACGCCACAAATACCATCGTAGCGTATCGATGTCCGATTTTGGAGCTCGACACTATCGAATCGTCACGCTATCGACCGGTTCTTTTGTACTGGGTTCTTTTTTATCTGGTTCTTTTGTGCTGGGTTCAGCCTTCGGCGGCTCGCTGCTCGCTGGTGGCGCTGTTTTCAGCGACGTGACGAAGTTAACGAGATGCCAAATGTCATCCGTGGTTAATCCTGGCTCACCAGGTTTGCTGGCAAGTGCTGCAGCTGGCATCGGACCGCCCGCAATTCCGTAGAGAATACGCCGATAAACCGCAATGGGATCACGACCGCCACGGAAGTTGCCTTCGACGAGATTTCGCGGAAGGATTGGCTGTGGCTTCATTCCCCCACGAGCAAGAAACGGAAGAATCGCGTCCATGTCGTCTGGCTTCACGTTAATCTGAACGGTCCAATCCTTCGTCCACTCGTCGTAATCCGGAAGCTGCTTACCATCTCCCTTGCCCGAATCGCCATGGCACTTTGAACAAGCCGCCACACTTCCTACAAACAGCTCACGACCTTTCGCAATGGACGCGGCAAGCTCGTCGGCGTCAATGTCCGCTTCAGGAGTCAACCCAGGAACTGGGACATCCTCGGGGGCTTCCACTTCTTCTACTTCGTCTTCAGCTTCGACCCACTTATCAGCAATCTCGGTGAGAAGATCTTCAGCAGTGGATACTTGGTCCTTGAAGGCCTCTGCTTGTGCTTCTACGGTCGATCCTCGATACGAAACGTCATAGATCCGCTCCCGTTTGGCTGGGTCCGAATTGAAAGCCTGTTCTGGATCTAAGTCTGCTGTTCCCATCGCCAGCAGTTGCCGCTCGAATTCTCCTCGGATCGATAGATACACCACGTAATCAACGAGTGCATCGATTTGTTTGTCGCTCAGCTTATTGAAGAGCGGCATTTGCGAACCGGCTAGTCCATGTCGAAGGACATGCGCGATGTCGCTCTTAAGAGGCTTGCTGTTTCGCAGTGCCGACTTGTATTTGAAAACGCCTTTTCGGAAGTCGCGTGGATAAGGATTTTGCGAAGCGGCAACGGTACCGCGGCCTTGTCCGGTCTCACCGTGACAGGAAGTGCACAGTTGTCGGTAAAGCCCATGGTCGCCTGGCTCAATCGATTCGGGTGCTGGTCCTACTGCAGGACGCATCGTCTCCAGCGAAATCAAATCTGCGTAGTCCGAGTCTGCAAAAGCGGGAGGAAGCTTGGGATTATCAGGTGTGCCGAACCAATCAATCAGAAGGTCCTT
>JAIYDQ010000516.1 GCA_027487375.1 Planctomycetaceae bacterium | reverse complement strand
TGCATATGCTTACATGTATGTATGTTTTGTTTACATGCAAACGCACACACACACACATAACTACATATATACGCGCACCTATTCATATTTACTTGAATTCGATGTTTGCAATGAAACATCCGCTTTCCACACCCCCACAAGTTTCCAACCTCCAGCCTGCAAGTGCTTGTTGTATATGTTTCTTGCGGGAAAGGTTTTTGGATATCTCTTCCAATAGTTAGGTTGCTGAATCAATCTACATTCAAACGTGTGGATGATGTACGTTGACCTACTTGCGTTCGCTGGAAGCCGTTTCACAATACAAGGATGATTGCGTCAAATCCTTTTTCAACTCGATATGTTCAGCCCGGTAGAATTTCGTTTCAGCTTCGTGATGGAGTGACGATCGAACAGCTTTTCGATCGATTTCTACAAATCCCCACGCGTAGGGCTGCGATCGTGGGGCCACATGGTAGCGGCAAATCGTCGTTATTGGAAACGATGAGAAAAAGCATTCCGAGCCAGTATGAGGTCGATGCTCATCGCTTGAGTTCGGAAAGCACGCGACGGGACCGAATGGGGGCTCGGTGGGAGTTGGCCAGCCATCGATGGGGGCCGCAAACGATCGTCATTGTGGACGGGTTCGAGCAGGTGAGCTGGTGGGCTCAATACAGACTGACTCGCCTTGCGCGGAATCATGAAAGCCGGCTGCTTGTCACAACTCATTCTCCTATGCGACGTTTTCCGTTGCTATGGATGACACAGCGGACCGTTGATGATGACCATTATGTTTTGAGGCAATTGTTGATTGCGTATGACGATGACACTGATCAATCAATAGACATCGAAGAGGCGATGATTCGGTGGCGTGAAGTCCGATTGAGACATCCTACCGATATGCGTGAAGCGTTGATGGAGATGTACGACTGGTGGGAGCAAAAAAAACGGCCCGCAACTTTTGAGGGTTGCAGGCCGTTTTTAGATCGCGTTCGAAGTCTCTAAGGGTTAGAGACTCGGACCGTTCGAATTAACGAATGGTTGCCGAGCTAACCTGAATGACTCGACGCTTGCTGTTCATGTAAGCACTTGGATCCACTACTGGAGCTGGTGCTGCTGCTGGAGCTGCTTCTGTTGGAGCAGCTGCTGGAGCCGAGCAAGAGCTGCATGGTGTTGCACAAGCATCACATGCACCTTCATCGCAAGACTTCTTGCCATGGCAAGCGAATAGCTTGGAGAGAAGGCCGCAAGGCTTCTTCTTCAAACCACATCCGCTATCACATCCTGCTGGAGCACAAGCTGTTTCAGCGCCACAGCTAGGTGCACAACCAGCGGTCTCAGCGCCACAGCTAGGAGCTGCACCGCAACCACAAGCTTCAGCACCACAGCTAGGTCCACAGCCAGCGGTTTCAGCGCCGCAGCTAGGAGCTGCACCGCAACCACAAGCTTCTGCGCCACAGCTAGGACCAGCGGATCCGCAAGGATCGCAACCCTTATCGCATCCCTTGTCACAGCAAGAGAAAATTGGCTTCGACAAGCTGCACTTTACAGCGTGCATTTCAGCCTTGATTCCCTTGAGAAGACCCAAGAGAGGCTTGTTGCAGCACTTCTTCTTAGGAGCTTCGCAACCGCAGCTTGGTCCAGCCGAACCTGCACATGGATCGCAGGAAGCCAATTCAGCTCCGCACGATGGTCCACATCCAGCTGCTCCGCTGCAAGGATCGCACGAAGCAAGTTCAGCTCCGCACGATGGTCCGCAACCTTTGGCTCCGCTGCAAGGATCACACGATGCTAGTTCAGCACCGCAAGATGGTCCTGCACCGCACGATGGAGCTGCTGCACAGCCAGCCATCTCGGATCCGCAAGAAGGAGCAGCGCCGCAACCGGCCATTTCTGATCCACAGGATGGGCCAGATACCGAAGTGTCACAGCAAGAGCTCGCACATCCGCATCCACTACCACCCAACATACGATTCAGTAGATCGAAGCCGAAGCTTTGGCCCGATAGGCTAGCTCCGATGACCAACGATCCAACAATTAGTTTCCATTTCATCGAGTGTATCTCCATATTTTCGATGCACGACGTTCAACAGTAAGGGTGATCCGCGCCCTAGTAGTCCACGTGAACTCGGTTTCAACGCACGAAGCCGTCGTCGAAATCGCTTTCTCGTGAATCGAGGCCATGAATGAACATTAACCTTTCAGTCTTTGTTCATTCGACTTCGTTGACCGTTCGTCACCGATGTTCACCGAAGAACACCGACGATCTACTCGGCAACATATCACAACCTCAACGGTACATCACTGTTGACTCCGGAAGAAACCATCCATGGGTTCTGTACTCCCGGTTTTCGTCTTTGGTTTTAACGCCTACGATTCAGGTACGTTTGCACGAATCAAACGTCCTACGTAGTCGCTTCGAATGGTGGTATCGGTAAGCGTTTCGCGATTGCTTGAGCGGGCGAAATCATTTTTCGCGAATTACCGAGACCACCAAAACTATCACAGAATGCCATTTTTTTCCGGCTTTTACGCATGCGCAGGACATGAGGCCGCAAAGTCTTCCTATCCTGTTACCCGCTCGTGTTAGATGGCGGGGGTGAGCAGCTAGTCGGCGTTAAAGTCTGCCTAGGTTGCTCAGGGTGTTTGATCGGAACTGATTTGCCAGACCAACTAAAGCGATGTTTTAGAGCAAAGAGATCGCTATGGCCTGCGCTGTACCCAGTCTTTCGTGGTTATTGGGGACAAGCCTGCAGTCTCGTCTGCACTCGATTGCTACCGTTGCGTTGCAGAACAATTCAATTGAGGCCCCGAAAGATGGCTTCGAGATGCATCGACCAAGAATCGCTCCTCGATCGCAAGTCTACCGACTAACATGCGATATCCCATGCTTTGGCGATTGCTCAATGTCAACTCGACTTGCCAAGAATGATGCCCGATCGATAACTCAGTGAGAATCACAGGTCGTCGCATGACGTGACCGCTGGATGCTCGAACATTTCGGTATTCGACCAGTTTCGCTTCCACCAATCGTCCCGACATCGATAAATCAATATCATCCAATATGCGAAAGCGAACCCACGTGTGCTTATTCTTTTTGAACTCTTCAATCGAGTGAACGTCCAACGAACTGCTACGAGCCCCAGTGTCAATCTTCGCATCGAGTCGCTCGATCCCGAGCATCGGAAGTGCAACCCACTCACGCCAGCCAATAATACTGCGGGCTGGGCTAGAACCGTCAGCAACATTCCCTCCCGCCGGTAAGCCAACGGGACGAAGGCCATGGTAAGGACCTTGGTTCAATGGCGAGTGGAAGTGATGCTTGGGAACGGTCATCGACTCAATCAAACCTGACCAATCAGCAGTCAGGTAAAACAAGGCAGAACAAATGAATCTGAAAGAGCAATCAGGAACGGACCTCAGGGGTAACCGAATCCGGCTCAACAGCCGATCCTGACTCTCTCAACAATTCCATTGTAAATAGTCCAGAGGAATGCCCGTCAGAAAAATCGATCTTATAAGCATAATTTCCGACTGGCTTCATGTGGCTAATGGTCAGCGGCTTGGTTTCGGCCGCTGTCAGGGTCGGCAAAGACAGCTTGACCGTCTTTTTCTGCGAGACCAAATCCACCATCGGCTTATGCTTTTCCTTGCAAGTTGCACACGGGCAAGCTTTTCGCAAGGCGCTGATCGACGTTTGCAAGACTTGGCCATCTGACCAGCCTATCCGCAGGTAGCGACCATCGATGATTTTTAAAGCAGTCGGCAACAGCATTGATTTTTTTCAGAAAAGTGAAAAACCCAATTCGAACCAGGAACCCGTGAGAGGAATTGCAAGGGTACTCGCAAATCCAAACCCTATCAACGACAGGGGACAGGAACTCGGTTTAGGAAAATGCACTTTTCAACACCGTAGGATGGGACCATCGTCCCGTCCTGAAGAAACATTAGCCGATAGCGTTTGCCCAATGCCAACTACTTTCTGTCAAAAACTATTTGATACTTCATCAGCCGCCACGCGTCAGAGAGTGGTTTCTATAGCGTTTTCATTAACCGCAGGCTGACGCCCAAAGGCACGCACTTTCGGTGCCTATTGAATATCGAACGCCGAACAAGGAATGTCGAATTACGAAATAATGGATGATTTCGTTCTGAATTCGACATTCCTTGTTCGATATTCTACATTGATTTTGATCTAGCCACTACAAAGTGAGTGCCATTGGGATGACGCCAGGCCGCTTATCAACCGGAATTACTTGTGCGAATTCGCTTTAGTAGCGACCGCGAGAGATTGGGCTAGATGTATTGGGGTTCGTGGCGATCGGTGCGGGAATTCCAACACTGCCGACAGTTGCTGTTTGATTGGTTGGAGTGGTTGTCAAATTTGTCGAAGCTGGGCCGATGTATTCCATTACAAGCAGCGCGTCAGACCTCGTTCCAGCAGCGTTGGGAAGAAGTTTCCCCAGGCCAAGAATTCCGTTGCTTGCGGCCATCGCCGGGCTTCCAAAGAGTGAGTTCGGAGCAGTACTGTTGTTGGGTGCCGCGATCACTCCGCATGAGAGCATTAGCACTTGGTCTGTTGGCCAGCGGAAACGCTCGTGCATCCGCCATGACACCAACTGCGGAACGTTAATCTGAGCCGTTGTCATGGTTCCATTTGCTGCAGGAAGATCGATCGGAACATTATTTAACCGTTCAACTTGATCAATGGAACACTTCAGCGAAACATCCATCGCTCGCATGTCGTTACTAAGCAAAGGACTAAATTGAAGCTTATAACCTTCTTGGATTTCATCGGAAACGGGTATATACACCGGATAGGGTTGCTCCTGTCGCGTGTATTCACGAACGTAGTTGCGAGATCTTAATTGTTCGATGTTGCTGGATTGCCCGTTGAACAGCGTGATTTGTGGTAGAGCTGTTTCGACCACGTCGTTTCGGCTTCGAATGAGTGCACCAAGCAGTGCCGAGTTTTCTTTGGTCAGCAACCAAGCGCTTACGCCAGGTGTTTGAACATCGACCGGTTTCATCCATCCCATCGCCCGTTGTCGCCACGCTGGACTCCCAATCATGATGATTCGAAGAGCAAACGTTTGGGGTTCGTTGGTTCCGTTAACAAATTTTTCGTAAACCTGCTGAACAGTTTTTTGCATTCCCTCATTGTGATAAACACGCAAGGTGGATCGATCCGCCGTCAAGACACCAGCAGGCTCATTGAACCAAACATCGGTTCCCGTGTCGCGAAGGATCCAATCGAGGATTGCTTGTTGCGGCCGGTCGACGGTCTTCATACGGCTTGTATAAGGACGCAGGTCGTATTCCATCCAGTACTGGCCAGCATCGCTAGGAAGTGTTAACGCCGCATTGCGGCTCGCTTTGGCTTGATTGGTCACCATTGCCGGAGCAGTCGCGTCTTGCGAGTAGCTCACGCAGGGAATATGTATCGCTACAAATGCTGCAAATATCGCACAAGCTAGAGTGCGAATTAGATTTGGCTTCGGTTGGGACTGAGGCGTTTGGATCATGGTTGTATTTGGCTCCGGTGAGCTCTCGGCAGGAAACTCGACTGGGAAAATAGGGGATTTGCTCATCAGCAGCCAAGATCAATCTGAACAGAACTCGAAGCAGGTTTGCAATTTTTTGCTTGACCGGTCCACAATGATCCCCTCACAATGGGCGCGGTTCTTTATTTTCTAGGGGGAGAGCATGGCAGACGCAGAAACCGAACCGAAACTGACTTCCGAGGCGATGCTTCAGAGAGGTAAGCTGGCTTTAGAATCGCTTAAATTCCGCGAGGAAGCCGCACGGATTCACGCTGCCAGGATCGATTTGCAAGCTGCCCTGGGCGACGCTGAGAATGGCAATACGAACCGTTTGCAGCATTGGTTGGACCAGTATCACTCGCTTCTGGATAGTGCGGGTGGGCATCTCGTCAGAAACTCCATCGCTGCAGCCTCTGTCGAATCTATTGATACGACTTCTCTTCACTCAACGATTTTGGGTTCCATTCGTGAGCAAAGCCATCACAAGGCACACGACGTAGACACTCCGCAAAGAGCGATGCCTCTAGAGCGGGAAAACGACTTGAGATCGGAGTTGCAACAAAATGACACTGTGCAAGCGGAAGCAGTTGAGCCGGTGACATCGCGCAGTGTGTCGGACCTTTCAAATGTCAAGAAGTCACCGTGGGACACCATGGTCCAAGCGGCTCTTGCGCGCGAGCAAGCCGCTCTTGCAGAATCGACAGATGTTTCGAATCTTGAAAATGAAACGGGCGAGAGTGCTGAGTTAGCGTTTGCAACGGACCCTCAACTGGACTCGCCAGGGCAACCGAACTCTGTAGCGAAACTCGAAGAGCCGATCTTAACGATTCCGCGAATCGATGACGCACCGATCGAGATTCCTGAATCGATGCGTCGCGTCGTGTCACAGGCAAAAGAACCCGAGAACCATTTCAAAAAGCTGTTGTGGTTGTCGCCAGCATTGCTTTGGAGTACAGGTGCTCACTTGGTTGTTCTCGTTGGGATGTCGGCTTACGTGATTACGATGGCAACCCGCACAGAACCCATGGCAATCGTCGCATCGCCTGTAGACTCCCAAACCGTTTCGATGGAGTCACCCACCGAAATCGCGCCAATGGACACGCCGGAGGTCGAGCCAACGACGATGTCAACGCCGAACCTTCCGACGGTTACTACTCCGCTCGCTTCGGTCTCTACAAGTACGCTGGCCTTGCCGACCTCGGTCTCAGGAGATGCTCCCAGCGAAATGCCCTCGACACTCGGAAGCGAGGTTGGTGAAGCAATCGGTTCGGCCATGAATACCGTCCCTTCCACAACCGGAGCTCAGTTTTTTGGTGTGAAGGCTACCGGCAATAGCTTTTGCTATATCGTGGACCGTTCGGGAAGTATGAAAGGCGGTGCCTTTGAATCTGCCAAACAAGAGATTGTTCGTTCGCTCTCAACCATGAAACCAACGCAAAGGTTCTATATCTTTTTCTTTGGTGAAGAAATCGAAGCGATGAAGCTGGACGGAAAAAACGAGGAGAGTTTCCCTGTCTATGCAAGCCCCGAAAATATCCAAAAGACGATGGCTTGGATGGAACGAGTTAAGATTCAAGGTGGCAAGCATCCAGGCGAAGTTATCGAGCGAGCGATTGAAATGGAACCCGATGGCATTTTTCTTCTCTTCGACGGTGAAACGACTGTGGATCTAGCTCCGAAAGTCCGGAAATTCAACACGGTGGACGACTTCATTTCGGGCCAGCAAACACGCGTTCCTATCCATTCGGTTTGCTTCTACACGGAGAAACCCGAAGCCCAGCAACTCATGAAGACTATTGCCCAGCAGAACCTGGGTACGTATCGTTACGTTCCGAAGCCAAAGTAAGCTGCTGGGCTCACGTAGTCTCGTTTCTTGAAGACCAGAGCTCACTGCGTCTCCGAGAGATGCAGCTACTTAGGACAAATTGGAAAGCTATGCATGTAAAATGAGTTCATGGATCAGTTGGTCACTTAGCTGTGTTATCCATCTAGCGATGCTGCTCATGTTGGCTTTGCTAACCATTGGGAGCTCGATCATTCCGGGTGCGAAGCTGATGCTGCACTTTGAGCACGCAGACCGAACGACTTCCAATGATGATCGTCTATTCGAGTTTTCATCGGCTCTTGAGTCAGCATCACCAAGTGTCGATGACGATGTGTCGGATTTCGAGGAACCATCTTTGGTCGAAGATTTTTCTTCTGTGGCCGACCTTGCGCTGAAGCCTGTCGAACCGAATCTCGATTTGGAGCCAACCACTCGATCGTCACAAGACATGTATTCAGTCGTGTCGAATTTGGAAAAGATATCGACAGTCGCATTCGCAAAAGGTGGCGGCAGTCAACAAGGAGCTGCTAAAGGGAGAAGAAGCGGAAATGGTCAGGATGGCTCGGAGAACGCAACCGCTGCAGCATCCGAAAAAAGTGACAGCGGGAGTCAATCGCAAACACCTCAGGCTACGTTCTTTGGCACTGCAGTCGCCGGTAAGAAGTTTGTCTTCGTTGTCGATAGCTCGCGGAGCATGACGGGGGCGAGATGGCGACTGGCGACTTTTGAGTTGATGCGATCTTTGCATGAACTGATGTCAGACACGGAGTTTTTCGTCATCTGCTTTGATGAAACTGATCACCCAGCTTTCAATCAAAGCGCGACTAAGAATTTCCTCGTCAACGATCCGAAAACGTTAGAGCGAACGCAACGATGGATCGAAAGTCTTATACTCGGGCGCGGCACGTTTCCTCGGTCGGCTCTTGCCAAGGCGGTGAAGATGGCACCCGATGCAATCTTTCTGTTATCAGATGGAGTCATTCAGGACGATTCCATCTGGATGCTTCGGAACTTTAATCACGACAAGAAGACCGGACAACCGATCGTTCCCATTCACACAATTCTTCTGCTAAGTCCTCTCGGGAGGCAGCCTTTGGAAATGATCGCTAACGAAAATGGCGGGACTTTCAAAGATATCACATTGGAGGATCTCCTCCCCGAATAGGGTGTGACGAGGGCGTGTGGACTTGCCTAGTTGGCGGCGTTGCGTCACATTCAAGGGAAATACTCCTGTCAAGGTTTCTCGTTGGTGACGACTCATTTATGCCTAAGGCTGCATCCAGCTCGAAAAAAGAAGGAAGCGATTCATCGCAAGCCGACCCCCAAGGTGCAGCCCCGATCGAGGTCCCTGGAGCGGCCGATGGCAAGTACACCGTCGTAGCTCGCCGATACCGTCCACGAGACTTTTCCGAACTTGTTGGTCAGCAGACGGTCGTACAGGCATTAACAACCGCCATTCAGACGAACCGCGTCGGACATGCTTACTTGTTCACCGGTGCACGTGGAGTGGGTAAGACCAGCTCGGCACGAATCTTTGCCAAGGCACTCAATGCCTCCGCCGATGGTTCTGGTGCCTTTGATCCCAACTCGGATGTCGCTCAGGCGATCGATTCGGGCGAAGATATGGACGTCTTGGAAATTGACGGTGCAAGCAATCGAGGTATCGACGAGATTCGACAACTTCGTGCGAGTGTTTCTGCTCGACCAAGTCGATCGCCTTACAAGATCTATATCATCGACGAAGTCCACATGCTGACAGTGCAGGCCTTCAATGCACTCCTAAAAACGCTCGAAGAACCACCGCCGCACGTCAAGTTTATCTTCTGTACAACGGATCCAGAGAAAGTCCCCATCACAGTTCTGTCACGATGTCAACGCTTTGACTTCGCACCGGTGAAGACCGATCAGATTCTGGAGCGTCTCCAATTCATTTGCAAGAACGAGGGAGCTACCGCAGAGCCTGAAGCGCTCCAGTTGATCGCTAGGCGGGCCGCTGGTTCCATGCGAGACAGCCAATCATTGCTCGAGCAGATTCTGAGTTTTGCTGATAGCAAGATCACCACCGCCACCGTTCATGAAATGCTCGGTACGGCTGACGAGTCGCGTCTAGCGGAAATTGCAGATGCATTGATCAATCGCGATAACGCCCAGGTCCTTCTGCTGCTCCATCAAGCGGTCGAAGCCGGTGTCGATGCAGGACAACTTGGCGAGCAAATCTTGGGTTACCTCCGCGATATGATGACCATCGGTGTTGGTGCGTCGGTTGAACTGCTTCGAACGGCCAATCCGGCCCGGGCAGATGAGCTCGTCGCAGCAGCCAAACGCTGGGGTACGATGACACTTCTCTCGGCGATTCAAATCCTCGATGAGTCGCTCGTGAAGATGCGCCACAGCACACAAAGCCGAACGATACTCGAAGTTGCTATGGTTCAGATTTGCCATCTCCAAGATCTTCAAGGACTTGCTGATCTCATCCGCGGCTTGCAAGCTGGTAAATCTCCACCAACGATAGCAAGTGCGCCCTCAACAACTGCGCCCGGCCGTGTCACTCCCGCTCCTAGTCAGCAGTTATCAAGCGACTCGGAAAAAAAAAAGGCTGAGCTGATCGCATCGGCGCAGATCGCCGCGTCGATACGACCACCAATCGACTCAGTAAATAGCCTAACAAATGACTCTGTGCACGAAGCGGTTAATGTCCCCGTAGACACAGAGCAAGAGCCGGAATCCAAAACGAGCGATCTCAGCAACGCGGACCAGCAAACGTCGGCTACTGTAACAACTTCGCTTGATAGTTTTGCTCAAGACGACTCCAGGCCGCCGATGATGGACGCCCATGATGATCTCGGAGGCGCGCGGGCTGGGGGGCGTTTGTCTGAGGATCGTTCAGCGGGGAATCGTCCAGGTGCTATGCATGTGTCTGAGGATGTAACGGCAACAAGCACTGAGCCTGCTAGTGATACTGACGAGACAACACCCATGGGTTGCTGGCAGCAAGCATTGTTACGCGTCGACGGCATGGTCGCAGATTATGCGTCGATGGTTGTTAAGATCGAACGCGTTGGTAATCAAGCTTCAGCAAACGGTACTGACCCCATCCATTGGACCGCGTTCTTTCCGTTAGGGGCGGATCTCGCTATGCGGCATTGCAATGAGCCGGCTCATCGAAAGTCAATCGAAGAAGCGTTGCAATCCATCATAAGCCAACCTGTTCGCCTCACGTTGCAGATGTCAAACCTTCCTCCGAAGGTAAACACCGCAGTACGGAAACCTGCAGCACCGATCGTGAATCAGCCAACTCTAGTCAGGAAGTATTCTGAGCATCCGCTAGTGAAGTCACTTATCAAGTCCATCGACGGTGA
>JAIYDQ010000017.1 GCA_027487375.1 Planctomycetaceae bacterium | reverse complement strand
GGCGTCGCACGATTTAATAGCACCATCGATGTGGTGATCTTGGAGAATGCGATTCGCGACCATTTGAACGCAGTCGCCCCGCGCGTGATGGCAATCCTAGATCCGATTAAAGTTGTCCTAACAAACTATCCTGCCGACAACACCGAAACGATGACAGCGGTTAACAATCCCGAGCGACCAGAAGATGGCACGCGCGAACTCCCGTTCTCGAATGAACTCTACATCGAACGCGAAGACTTCATGGAAACGCCTCCATCGAAGTACTTCCGATTAAAGCCCGGTGGAGAAGTACGTTTGCGTTACGCTTACATCATTCGTTGTGACGAAGTCGTAAAAGACTCTGAAGGTAATATTGTTCAGCTCAACTGCTCTTACGATCCAGAGACACGTTCGGGCAGCGAGTCGGCTAGCACGAAAAAAGTGAAAGGAACCATTCATTGGGTCTCTGCTAAAACAGCGTCTGATGTCCAGGTCCGACTTTACGATCGGCTATTCTTGAGTCAGGACCCAGAGGATGTTCCAGCAGGAAAAACTTTTCTCGACAACCTCAATCCCGACAGCGTGAAAGAGGTTACCGCGAAAGTCGAACCTTCCGTTGCCGCCATGGAACCGGGAACGCGAGTCCAGTTTGAACGCAATGGTTACTTCTGCTCGGATACAAAGGATTCCACTCCTGGAAAACCGGTGTTCAACCGAATTGTAACATTGCGTGACACCTGGGCCAAAATTGCCGGCTCGTCGTAGCAGCTTTCGTAGTACATCTGCTGAACTCGCATGCCTAGCAATCGTTTTCGGCGACATTTGAATTGTTAGGCATCAGCTACCAGATTCATATTTCTTCGTTCGATTTTTCTGCAACATAAGGAAAATTGTTAGACTTTGAACGTACGGTAGGACGGCCAGGCGGATCACTAGTAACACAAACGGGCACCTAGCCTGACCAACCGCTTCTAATACGAATAGGCAGAAATATCGAACGCAGAAAGATATCTGAACCATATTTCTGCGTTCGATCTTTCTGCCCCTGTAAGTTTCCGTCTCAAGCAGGAGATCGTGACGTGCCAATTCAATGCAGCATCCCGATTCGGTCCGTGGCTCAGCATGAATTTCAGGCTCTCGACTTCCAGGTCATGCGTCATGCCTTCGATTCCCAGAATGGGCTGGGAAGTCTAGCTGACGAGCGAGTCTACCAATCCGATCTTGCTATCAGACTCGAAGAAAACGGATTTCGCGTCAAACGTGAAGTTGAGGTTCTACTTACGCATGGTTCGTTTACAAAATCACTTTTCCTTGATCTGGTGGTGAATGATGTAGCGGTTTATGAAATCAAAGCGGCCAAAGCGGCCAAGGCGATCAATGAGGCTCACGTCGGTCAGCTACTGACTTATCTCTGTGTTCTTAATGTGGAACGCGGTAAAGTTTTGAACTTTGCAACTCAGAAAGTAGAAGGCAGGTTCGTAAACTCAGTCCTAAGTCACGAAGAAAGACGTAGTTTTTCAGTCGACGACGAATCCTACATTGGCCCAGAATTCTTGTGCCGGTCGATGGTCGAACTTGTCGGTGACTGGGGGACTTGTCTTTCTGTTAGCCTGTACCGTGAAGCGATGGTGCATCTTATGGGAGGCTCCGGCACAGTCGAATCTATGATTGGTATGAAACGCGATGGCGTCGATATTGGCAACCAACGATCTTGTCTAGCTTCACCCGACGAAGCATTTCAAATCACTTCCATATACAAAATGAATGTTGATTTCAAATCGCACCTGGAAAGGTTGCTTGCCGCAAGTCCGCTTACTCGACTGCACTGGATCAACGTTGAACGCC
Organism: Planctomycetaceae bacterium; assembly: GCA_027487375.1. Classification (GTDB taxonomy): domain Bacteria; phylum Planctomycetota; class Planctomycetia; order Pirellulales; family Pirellulaceae; genus JAIYDQ01. The sequence continues at coordinate 21,420 of JAIYDQ010000017.1, read as the reverse complement.
ATCGACTTCAATTTGTGACCATTCGTCGAGAGTAAACACAGGACTAACAGGCAGAAAAATCGAACGCAGAAAGATATGAGGATCATTTCTTTGCGTTCGATCTTTCTGCCATACGATGACGATTATTCTGTTTTGAGTATGCGTTAACTGCATCCGAAGAGTGTTGTTTCCGCTTGCTAGATTTGAAATATCCGCGGCAGATTGAACGCGATCTTCTCATGGTCCCACGACTCGCGGGTAGGATTCGTGACATCACTGTAGAGCGGAGGTAACCGTTCCGCTTTCTTGGTTCTTCGCTTCCTGTAAGTCGGGGCCTTAGAGGGCTATGAAACAATCATTTCATTTTCCCACTTAGGGTCGTACTCACGCCGCCAAAGGCCCTTGGGGATGTCTTGGTCTAAGATTTGACCATTCGTTGATGACGAGTGAATCACTCGGTCGGTGCGATAAGCGATGTTCCCCAGGTGGCAAAGCAAGGTGCTTTGATGGCCGCTAAGAATCGGTTGCTTAAGAATACTAGGATCGTTTTGACGAACCGCCGCAATGAAATTCGCAATATGGTCCGCTTGGCCCCAGCCCGAATCGGGGCTTTCTGAGACAAGCTTGTTCTTCGAGTCGAATACTTGAAAGCCACCCTCCTGATTGATTTCAATCGACCCCTCACTGCCATAGAACGAGACGAATGGACCGGGCGGATGTTGTGTACAAGAAAGGCCTTGATAGGTAATTTGCTTTCCGCCCTCGAAAAGCCACTCGGCTGTTTGGGTATCGGGTGTTTCTTGGTCGTCCTTATAACAAAACCGTCCCCCGGAGCTGGTTGTCTTCATTGGATAGTCAACTTGAAGCCCCCAACGGCATATGTCCAGAGCATGCACGCCGTTGTTACCAAGCTCGCCATTTCCCCAGTGCCAGAACCAGTGCCAGTTGTAGTGAACCACATTCTCGCGAAACTCGCGGCGAGGAACTGGGCCTTGCCATAAGTCGTAGTTCAGGGAAGCTGGCGGAGGGGAGTCGGTTTTAATTCCGATGGAACCACGCATGCGATTGAAGAAACTTCGAGCCAAATACACATTGCCGATAGCACCAGAATGAACTTTCTCGATGGCGGCTTGGAATCCCGGGCTGCTTCTGCGTTGGTTACCAACTTGAACACACTTCTTGTACTTCTCAGCCGCCGCGATCATCCATTCGCCCTCTTGCGGATTATGGCAGGCAGGTTTTTCGACATAAACATGCTTTCCCGCTCGCGTTCCTAAAATTGCAGCCGGTCCGTGCCAGTGATTGGGAGCAGCACAAAAGAAAGCGTCGACTTCTTTATCATCCAGCATTTCTCGGAAATCTTGGATCGGTTTCGGCGTACCACCTGCTTCCGTGATTCGTTTTACTCCGGAGGCCGCTCGTTTTTCATCAGCGTCGCATGCATACTTGATAACGACGTTGGGCATTTTGACTAAGTCTTTTGCAAGATCTAAGCCGCGACTGAGCCCCATAATCCCAACCACAATCCGCTCCGGTGCAGCGGTTTGTTCTTGCTGAGCAAAAAGTGAAGTACTAGCAGCCGCAGACAAATGAGCGGCAGCAAGAGACGTTGAAGCGTTCGTGAGAAATCGTCGACGATTGGGAGAGGACATATAGTTACCCTTGTAAACTGTTCACTGAAACATCGCCCCACATGAATGATACCCTAAAAGAACTCGCCAATGGATACCGTAGGATGGGACCGAAGTCCCGTCCGTTTGCCCGTACAAGACACTGCCTCCAATCCAAGACATCTACATTCGGTCTAATGCCGCTATACTACTTTGCAACGCCAGTCGACGGTCCGGCGATGCTCACTCCAGAAAAGCGAATTGATTCCAATTGATGGCCAACCCCCACCTAAGTGATACATATCCTGCAGCAGGTGCTTGTTCCAAATTATCCGAGGGCTCACGTTCTTGGGCAACTTTTATTGGATTCCTAACGACATTGACTCTTTTTGTAGCTGTCTCTGTTGTTCCAGATCCACGTCCACTGTCGGCTCCTGATTGGGCTGTTCAGGCCATCCAGTCTTTATTTGGGCTATCAGAGTCGCTTTCGCGTGTGGTCAGTACGATTGTGCTTCGCAGCATGATGTTTGGGCTCTTTGGTGTCTTGTTGTCCATGTTGTTTATGCGTTTTCCGTTGCGGTGGGCTGGCCCAAGCGTACTTCTGTTATCGCCCCTATTTGCAGTGGGAAGTCAGTGGATCAACCACGGTTACTTTCCAGCACCGGTACAGTGGCAACTGAGCATTGCAAGCGCGACTTTCGGAGCATTCGTTGGGCTCGCACTGCGGGGAAGCATGCTTTGCATTGTTGGACTCGTTGTTTTCGTAGCCGCAGTTTTGGCGTGGGGGCTATCGACTGGTATCTCGAACGATCTCGACTCGGCCGCGCGGGCAACTGGGCTTCACTTGCTCGAGTCAATGGACGACATTCCCAGTGGCGATGAGGGCTTTATTGCTTGCATGCAAACGGCTTTTGCCTTTGCCGAGGATAACTCACACGGGACCGATCCGATTTTTCCGAACCAAGCAGCCATCTTGGCGCTGGGGGTCATTCTTGGTGAAGAAAAGATTGCAGAAGTCGCCCGACGAACGATTGATCTGAGTCACGTTACAGAGTTCAACGCGATTCGCGGTCGAACAACGCTTCGCGGCCGACACGACCTGTCACGCCACTTTTCCGTCTGCGCTGCATTGATTGTTCTCACCGATGAAACTCGCACGATGAATGTGGCCATTGGCAAGGAATTAAAGGACTCGCTAGCCGGCGGTTCCGGATTCTCGTTTGTCGACATGCTCGCCAATCGAGCGGGAATGCGATTCGCCTTGGAAGCAACCAAGAACGCGGACTCGGCAAGAAGAATCCAGTCGTTCCTGACCGGAGCTCCAGTGGTATCGGATGTGATGCCTGACTACGAAGGGCTTCCTGAAGGAATCTACAGGGACGATTTCGAACGCGACTTTGGTGGACTTGGTGGCGACCGAACGCGAAGCATCAATCAAGATATCGAGCGTAGGCTTTCAACGCTGCCGATTCACCGATCTCAAACTGCGCGATAGGTTTCGAAGGAGGCTTACCACCATCAGATCACTTAGCCGTCGGTCCAGAGAGGTCGCGAATCAAGATGTCTTTGAATCGCATGCGACCTTCGCCGCCGGAGTGAAGTTGAAGAGCGATCACGCCTTCGGTTGCCTTGGGGCTTGGATAGGTGAAGTCGAGTACCTCAATGCCGTTGAGGATGACGACGTATCGTTTTCCTTCAACGCGGATCAACATGTCATTCCAATCATTTGGCTTGATGACCGTTTCTAAATGCGGAGCCGGCCAGACGATCCAGCCTTTGTCATCGCCGTAGATACCACCCGTGTGATGAGCCAGTGTTCGGTCGATTTCAATCTGACGACCAGCAGTTACTTTCGCCGTTCCCGGTTCAAAAGCGGTGTGAATGTACACGCCGCTATTGCCGTCGGCTTCGCACTTGAACCTTAAAGAGAGATGAAAGCTTTTGTACGTCTTTTCGGTCGCCAAATAGCCGTACTCTTTTGTGATCCCTTCGCCGTAGATTTCCCCATTCTCAACAACCCATTTTTCGTTACCGATGGGAGTCCAGCCAGTTAGATCTGTTCCATTGAACAATGGCTGCCAAGGAGCATTAAATGGATCAGCCTGCTGCGCCACGCCGGGAAGAGCGAGAGCTGTAAAAGAGAGGAGGGCGATTGCAACGAATAACAGCTTGTGCATAACGAATCTCATAGGGTTCGGAGGTGGGTATTTCTGAGACGTTTCTCTATTTGTGAATTCTACTCGGATCGTCCACCATGCGCAACGGTTGATTGCAACTTTGAGAGGTCTCTTGAAACTTTGTCACCAAATTGCACTTCGATATGGCTCTCTGGTCGTTCCGATCGTAGCGATTAAACGGCAATATTCTCAATGTTTTTAAAGTGGTAAAGCGTATTACATGGTGCATTCGATCACCGGCCGCGGAATGTTTTTTGCCACCAAGAGATTTTTGACCTAGGGTTCCCGAGGATGTCGCAATTGCGCCATCGCGAGACAGTTCATGGGAACTCTTCTGCTGGAAGAAATCAACAATGCCTGATAGCAACGACTCGAGCCGCAGCCGTAAAAAGACTCATCGCAAAACCACGCAACTCGGTATCGAGCAGCTTGAAAACCGAATGATGAATGCGGTTGATGGTTTGGAGCAGCATCTTCAACAATTGCTTGCACCTTCGTCCATAAGCGACGCAGCGGTTGGATCTACCCAAGTCGTATCAACAATTGCTAACAACGTAGGCAATACCGCGCCCACGGTTGCAACAACCGCCAGGCTTGTAAACGGAACGGACGTTCGCTCACAATCAGCATCTGTGTCCGTTTTAGGGGCAGACAACGCGGGTGAATCGAGGTTGACTTATACTTGGGCAGCGACTGCTTTTCCCTCTGGCGGCACAGTTAGCTTTGCTGCGAATGGAACGAACGCAGCCAAGCAGAGCACAGCGACTTTCAACAAGCCCGGAACCTACTCCTTGCGAGTCACGATTCGTGACGAAGCCGGCCTTACCACGACTAGCACACTTCAGGTGAATGTGGTTGCGACTTTAACGTCGCTTAAGCTCGAAGATTCAACGGGAGCAATACTGAATCCGAGCATCACACATAACGTAACAGGAAGAACTCAAACTGTCAGAGTAACTGGTTTGGATCAGTTCGGTACAGCGATGGCTTCTACAGCGACGCCGACCTGGACACGAGTCGCTTCGCCAACGGGCGGAACCGTTACACCATCGGTTGCGAATTCGGTCACGACGCTTACCTTCAGTCGGCTTGGAGCCTACACGACACGCGTGGCCGTTGGCACTCTCACTGTCGATCTCCGATCTAACGTCGTCGCGACCGCAACCGGTATCGCAGTCCGAAATTCACTTGGACAAGCTGCATCAGCGACGACTCCTAGCACCACCACCGCACTAAGCCAGACTTGGTCTGCAACCGCATTCGATCAGTTCGGTAACGCGATGGCACAACAGCCGACATTCACTTGGACAACACCTACAACACCGACAGGATCTCAACCGAGAATACAAGTCACCGGTAGCTCAGCGACGGTAACATTCAATCGTGTCGGAACATACAGTGTTCGAGCCCAATCGGGTTCCGCTTCATTTACGTTTCAAGTCAATGTGACTGCCGTTCTTTCGCGCATCGACTTAACAACACCAGAGAGAGTCGCTGTTAGCCCCAATCTCGCTATTCGCGTCGCGACAACAGGCCAACGATTGAACGTAAGTGGTTTTGATCAGTTCGGTATCGCAATGACGACGCTTCCAAGCCTAACGTGGACAGCGACAACTGCTCCCACGCAGGGCACCGTTACGGCAACGGTTACTTCGGGAGTCGCCACCGTCATTTTCAACCGTGCTGGTAGCTACAATGTGCGAGTTGCTGGAGGAACCGCCGCGGCGTCGTTCCAAGTAAACGTTGTCCAAATGTTTACAAGCTTGTCAATGGTCAGTTCGACAAACACCCCAATCAATTCGACTTCGGTGGTCTCAGTGCCTACGGCAAGTACCATTGTTCGAGCGATCGCTAATGATCAGTTTGGGCAACCTATGGTAACACAACCAACGTTTACGTGGACATCAGTAACGGTTCCATCCGGAGCAACGGCAACCTATACAACTACCAATGCAGGAACCACAATCGGATTCAGCCAAGTTGGAAACTTTTCCGTTCGCGCCTCATCGGGCACTATCAACCAGACAGTTTCGTTCAACGTGGTTGCAACTCTGGCCAAGATAAACATTACCGGTGCATCGACGGTCGCACTTGGCGCATCGCAACAGTATACGGCCCAAGGTGTCGACCAATTCGATCGACCGATGGCAACGCAACCTACCATGACTTGGACAGCAACCGGTGGCACGATAACAACCGCAGGTCTCTATCGAGCCGGTTCCACAGTTGGTTCATACGCGATCACAGTACGGTCGGGAACAGTAACAGCAAACCTCAACATCGCTGTTGCTACTCCTGGACCAGCTTCAAGCGTCACAGATATGGCGTTGCGGAATCTATTGACAGGGCTCTACGCGGACAACTCAATTACACGCGCTGAGATGATTCAGATACTGCGTAGCGTTGGTGCCGACGGTACTGTAAGTCAGACCGAGTTGACAGATCTCCGCGCCATCATTGGAGCAGGATCGCAATTCAGTATGCCAAGCTACGTGCGTGAACTTGCTCGCGATGTCGTCAATGCGAATCCTGCGAACCTCAGATTCAAAGGGCAGGTTGCTGGGAATCTGGCTGCAGGTAGCTCGTCCACTTTGCTGAATAATCTCGTTGATAAATGGTTCTTGGGAGCCGACGAGCCAGTGATATCTGGTTCGGGGCTTACCTATCAGATTTCAACTGGAAACCTATTCAACGGAAATCCGTCCCGGTCCGATGCGAAGCAAGGATACTTAGGCGACTGCTATCTGATCGCTGCCGCGACTGCCATCGCAGATAGAAATGCGGATGCGATTCGGAATGTCTTTATCGATAATGGAGACGGGACTTTCACAGTCCGATTCTTCGCGGGTTCGGCCGATTATGTCACTGTCAATCGAAGGTTACCGGCCTACTCTAACGGGACACTTGCTTACTCGGGAGTCGGCCAAGCAATTTCGAGTGCCTCTACGACTCTCTGGGTTGCTTTACTTGAAAAGGCGTATGCACAATGGAATGAAACGGGTAACTCTGGTCGAAATGGCACGAATACTTATGCAGCCATTGAGGGTGGTTGGATGGGCACCGTAAACGCGCAGATTCTGGGATTCAATTCCAGCAACTATTCTTTTGCAAGCACCCCGAAGCAAACATTGGTTAGTGCTCTCCAATCTGGTCGCGCCGTTACGTTAGGAACCACGGCAAATCCATCAAATGGGTTTGTGGGAGGGCATGCTTACATCATTACCGGCTACGATGCATCCACGGATCGATTTACCACCTTCAATCCTTGGGGCAACACGCACCCCGCCGCTGCAACATGGGACCAACTGCGAGCAAACTGCACTACGTTCGTGGTTACTGATTCCGCAGGAACGTCACCAATCAGTAACATCAGCGTTCGATCCTCTACTGCTGACGTTTTGATCGGCAACTGGACCACGGTGATAACAGGTCCTTCTTCGTTCCAAACCACAAAGCTTGGAAGCGATGTTGCCGCTTATGACAATTCCGAATATGGAGTAAGAAGCGAAAGCGAAATCCTCGAAAACATTGATCGCGTTACAGACGAAGTCGCCGCAATATCGGCTGAATGGGTCAATCTGGACGAGGCTCACGTGAGGCTTTCTGATATGGCTCTCGCAGACCTGGCTGACGCAACACTCGATGAAATACATTCGATCAATGCATTCGCAGTGGACCTTGCAATGAGTCTGGACGATATCGATTCCTTGTTCGTCTAATGTCTACTTGGGTCCGACCAAGCATCAAGATGCAATGCGTCGATAATTTATTGACGTTGATATCACGATGCGTGAGCCTCAGGGCAAATCGCATCTTTAATCGTGCCGTCACCATGCGGGCATCGGATCTTCTAAAGCGTTCCACGCATTTGGTCCTAATGCCATTTCCTCGTCGGTGAGTAAGCAATTATCGAGAGTTGTTTTAAAACTCTCTGTAGGCATATCCACACCGATCAAAACGAGTTCTTGCCTACAGTCGCCAACGGATGGGTCCCAGAGTTTGCTCAAATGAGCTTGGAAGGATTCGTCTTGAGGGCGATCTTCTTCGGGGACCGCTGCCCACCAGAGATTGCCTCCTTGGATGCGAGCGACCGGTCCTGCTTGGCTCCAAACACCGATTTTGTCGAGTCGTGTTGCGAGCCAGAAAAGGCCTTTCGCTCTCATGAGTCCGAGCCATTCTCCATGCAACGCTTCCCAGAACCGAGCGGGATGGAATGGGCGCCTCGCACGAAAGACAACGGAGCTTACACCGTACTCATCGCTTTCGCTTGTCACGTCTTCTCGTAATCGGACTCGCCAGCCAGGACTTTGAGCCGCCCGCTCGAAATCAAAGCGCCCCGTGTTCAGAATTAGCCTCGGATCAATCTTACTATTCTCACTGATCAACATACGCGCGTAAGGATTCAAAACTTTTAGAAGCGATTGAATCTGAACCAGCTCGTCGTTATCGACCAAGTCTACTTTGTTGATAATCAAGACATCCGCAAATTCAACCTGTTGCATCATCAACTCGGCAATCATTCTTTTGTCTTGATCGTTTGTCGCCTGATTCCGTTTCGCAAGAGAATCGATGGTGACAACTTCGCGAAAGAAGTTATACGCGTCAACGACGGTCACCATCGTGTCGAGCCGAGCAAGCTCGCTCAACGATTGCTCGTCGGTGATCCCAAAAGTAAATGTTTCCGCAACGGGTAGAGGTTCAGAAATCCCGGTTGACTCAATCAGCAGATAATCAAAACGATTCTGTTTCGCGAGATTCGCGATTTCAACTAGCAAGTCTTCGCGAAGTGTGCAGCAAATGCAACCGTTGGACATCTCGATGAGCCGTTCATCCGTACGGCTCAACTGCGAGTCTTGTTTCACAAGCTCTGCATCAATATTAACCTCGCTCATGTCGTTGACGATCACGGCGACCTTGAGTCCGTCGCGATTGTTCAAGACATGATTGAGGAGTGTCGTTTTTCCGGCCCCGAGGAATCCTGAAAGGACAGTAACCGGCAAGAGTTCATTCGTCATTTAGAAGTACCTAACCATCATCAAAGCAAAACCAAACAAGAACTGTAAAGCAACGACGATGCAAATGCAAATGTTAATTATAACGAGTTTTGCTCCGGAATACTCTTTGGGGTTTTATTGGTCTTGCTCTGGCGTGGGCGGTGGAGTCCGCTGGAATTGAGGTTCTTTGTATCCAAATAGCATTGCAGCACGCTCTGCAGATTTGGGATCGAATGCTTCCATCTTCTTGAGTAGCTCCTTTGCTTCCGGTCTTGGACAGATTCTCATGTAGTTGAAGATTGGAATTCGCACAAAAGATCGATCGGTATCGCTTTCGTAGAAAAGCCGATCAAGTCGCTCCATGGCGCTCCAATCTTCCCACCTCGCCAAGTCGGGAATGACATAGTCGGCCATGTCTTCACGTTCCAGAACCAAACGAAGAGACTCGCTTAATCGGTCCTTGGGCAAAGCATGTAGCTCCTGCTCGAGAACGCGTATCGCGCTTGCAACGGCATTGACGCACGATACGGAGGGGGGCTCATGGGCAGACCGGCTTAGTGAAGTTGCCGACTTTTCTGAGTCGTCGGGACTGGAGTCAATTTGGTTCTGTCCTGCGACAGGAGAGTCGACTCTGATGGCTGGCGTAATCGGCTCAGGCTTTATTGTGCTTGGTGAAGGTTTACCAATTGGCTTCAAGAAACGAGTATCGATTTCCGACATCGCTGGTTCACCTCCCAGCTTGACCATGCACGCGATATTCGCTGGAAGGTCAATCGGTGGTGTGATTTCGTTGACATGTGTTTTGAGAAGAAAACTTCTAGACAACGCAACATCCTCTGGCTTACCAACTAGGCTCAACAGCATCCAATACAGCCCGCGAAGCCGCGGTTTGGTCGCCGGATCATCAATGAACGAGATTATTTGTTCACGGTTTAGATGCTCTTGTATCGAGCGGATCGAATCCATCGAAGATTTTGCAAACTCATTATAAGCATCTTCCGAAGCAAGCTCATCTGTTGAGGTGAGGTGTTGAAGAAAAAAACGGAGCCGATCGGACTGTTCCATTGATAGCTTAGAAACGGCACGAATGTAGGTATCAGCGATTGGGGAAATTCTGAGTGGTACTCCCCATTCGAGATTACTTGTGTCGTATGCAAAGAGAAGAAAGTGCTCTCCTTCGGTGATTGGTTCGTTCGAGTAAACTACTTGATCGCGATTGAGAAATAGCTCTAGTTCACGACTTGGTTTTGCGACTCTCAGCTTTTCAATAATTTTAAAACGCGTTACCGACAGGTCTGTTTCCTTTTTAGGAAACTCCGTTCCCTTACCCAAAGACTTGCCAATGACTGCTACGTCTGCAGAATTGATATCTTCCGAGATGGTGCTGGATGTCGCGTCGCAAAGAGGACAGGCGAAGCACGGGCCTGCCAATTCGAAACAAGCACACAGCACGATCGATGCAATTGAAAAATTTACTTTTGAAAAGATCATTGGTAGCTGAGAAGAAGACTTATTAGATTCATGAACACTACAATCATATGTAGCGTTTCGAGATTCTACTTTGAAAGCGATTCTTACGCTCGCTTCTAAGTGGTATTCACTTCTGTGACCCAGAATTTTGATAATAACATCGCCAAATTGTCAGTTAGAAACGCTCCCATAAGGGTAACTCAATCCGCCACGAAGCAGATTTCCATTGAGCTTCTCTATTGATGGATTGGCTTTGTTTAGATGGAAGGCCCACGAGCGCCTGGTGCTTGGGGGGCCGGTAGGTCGAGTTCAATGAAATACTACGAGTAGGCGATCGATTCCAATACGAATCGAGTACGCTGACGAGTGCGGGAACAGGTATACGCCTGAGTACGAGTACAAGGATGTCGGATGCAGAAACCCTAGAGCAGACAGACTCCAATGCATACAGGTTTATGTGTCATTTGCTCGGTTCAATTTCATTGTCGAGCCCTCGCTCCTTGTTCGCGAGATATTTTGAACTGAAGTGAGCAACTGCGCGGGAGTTGTGCAATTTGGAAAGGGCCTGCTGAAAGTTCTTATCCCAGATCGATTCTTTCTCTGGATGGCAATCGACAAGTGATCGATGTAGAGTTCGTAGCAGGTTGGATTGGTTAGAAGATTCGCTGGATTTACCGAGTTTTATTGGGTAGATGTGGCAGCCTTGGTTATGCAGGCGCTCTCTCCATAACTCTTTGCTCATTTGCTGGTTGTTGGGGTCGCTGAGGACTAGGATTTTCTGACAAGTTGTCGTGTCGCATTGGAACCAGTCTGGCCGATCAAATTTCCAGCATAGCACTTCGGCGTTGTCACCAACGAGTTGCTTTGTCGCGTTTAGCCACTCTGTAGATTCGACAACAACAATCAACTCATCGCCGTCGTGCGCTGATTCCGTTGCAGCCACCATTGAATAGCACAATAACCCCGTTAGCACCCCGAAGTAGGCACTGCAGATATCTGACATCACTTTTCTCCTGTAAATCGAACCCTCTCGGATTGCACAACGTATGCAAATGCAACTATACTTCCGTTGCATTGAAGGGACAAGGTGTGTCGCTTCATGCGGAATTTCTTTCACTCCTATCGAGAGACTTGTTATGCCTGTTTTAGGAAACGCACGGTTGGGTAAAAAGTCATCAAAGTCCTTGTTAACTCCAGATCATTTGTCTGTCCCATTCGCCAAGGCTGGTACAGATATCTTCGTAATTCCACGATCCGTTGACTTTTCCTTGGGCAGCCAAGTTCATGAAGCGAGATTGGGCGAGTATCGAATGCGAATCGAACCAGGTATCGCTGCACCGGTGATTCGTGATTCGTTGCTTGCACTCGATATTGAAAGCGAAAGCCTCGTCGATGACATCTGCGAGTCGATCCGATTATTTGCCAAAGCGTTCCAGCAACCCAGAGTAGATCTTCGAATCGAGGTTGCTGATAAGCAATCGTGCCCGAAGTTTCACTGTGATAATGTCTTTGTGCGAATGCTCACGACTTACGCTGGTCCCGCGACGGAGTATGTTTATTTGGACCGACCGCACTCTATTTGTCAGGCTCCATTAAATGCGCTGGTCTTGTTAAAAGGGCATCGTCATCCTAACCATCAAGAAACGGTCCACCACCGATCGCCGGAAATCCCTCAAGGTGAAAAGAGACTGTGCGTTATCTATAACTGTGATCAGTGGCTTGGGCAGCGGACGGTTTGATTCCGGTTTGGGGGCGTATCTTGCGGATTACGGTTACTACGCCAGCGAGCATTGCGAGTAATGCAATCGCAGTGGGTTCAGGTACTGCTGAGGAGTCTCCCACGGCGAACCGAAAGGTTCCTGGAGTCGTTGTGAAGTCGACTCCGTTTCTTGTTCCTGTAACGTCCATGGTGATGTCATAGATTCCGGCCACGGTAAACCCAAAGTTAAAGTGGGCGTGGGATCCGATATTTAGATTCACAGTGTCTGCCCCTGGTCCAACGACCGGATTGATGCCATCTGCGGTTGTCATCCAAAAGTTTGGGGGCGCGAACGTTCCCCAGCTCCATAAAGAGAAATTTCCGCCGGCTGGCATGGATGCCGAAAGCAATCGAAAGGTCCCGGTACCCGTTCCGCCGATTCCTTCTAGCGAGAGCCCTGGCCACGGATAAAGTTCATTTTGGATTTGTGGAAGGATCCAAATTGATCCCGGTTGACCGGCGACGAGACCGGTTGGACTGATATCGGAAGGCACGCTCGCAAACGTGGTTCGAACTCCGTCCGGAACTCGGGTCACGACTTGGCTTGGAGCGAAAGTGCCGATCTCGTCGAGTTCAATTTTCATGGTGTAATTGCCGGGGACTCCGGTTACTCCGATGTCTGCGTGTCCATCGGTGTAGACAACGATATCTGCGTTCGCGCAAAGGGGGACGTTGCTCAAAAGAATTGTCATGAAAGCAAGTCGGATAGATTTGTTCTGCATTTGTATCACTGCAACCAAAAGTTACTTCGTTAGATCATCGTGCGGCTCTGACGGTAGGAAAAACAAGAGCCCTCCAAAACACGAAAAGCATTCGATAGCTACTTGCATAATGTATGCATGTAGGTATTATTCCGTCAATAGTGAGATTTCCGTGTGGGAAATCGAATGTGAATAAATAGATTGAGGAGATATGCAGTGAAGATTTTTTTTGTGCCGTTTTTAGCAATCGCCGCCATGATCGGGGCTTGCTCTGCGACGATCGCGAAGGCTGATATTGCGGAGTATTACATTGGATTTGATAGCAGGCCGACAATCATTGGGGGGGCATACAATGGATTACCCAATCCAAACTTGAATAGACTAACTTTTCTCTACGCGCATTCTTATCCAGCGCCTGGTCCGGGAGTCGTTAACGATTGGACCGTCAATCACTATCACTCCAAGGGGGCCTACTCCTTCACTGGGCCAAACACAGGTGCCACAACTGCCGTCAATGACTTCAATGGAACGATGGGCGTCAGCAACATTCTTCCGGAGTCGCCGCTAGTCAACGATATCACTATGCAGCCTGGCAGCGGGGCCTTTTCTGGTATGCTACGCACGGGGCTTAATAACGGGACTGATTTTAATAATCTTGAAATTCGAAGTGTCAATTCGCTCAGCGGATTTGCACCGGGAACCCCTGAGAATTTTATGTTCAATTCGTCCACCGCTTTGGATGTGCCAAGCAACACCAACATCGCGAGATGGGCTGGACTGTTGAGCGCAAACACGATCACCATGAATTTGTTGTCGATCAGTCCTGGGCTAAGTATTCGCGATACTGCAGGTTCATTGTTGATGAACGCGGCCGGACAATCCATTGCTTTAGGGGCAGGTAACAACTTTACGTTTACTCCTGTGTTTACCGTTCCTGACACAACGGCGTTCGGTTCCGCGTTTCAAGCGGTGTTCAACTTGAGCGATGGACCTGGTGGGTTAGGCGACAGTGGGCGCTTTGTGTTTGAAGTAACCGCAGTTCCTGAGCCTTCTAGCATCGCTTTGCTAGGACTACCGTTGGCTGGTTACGCAATCCGACGATGGCAAAAAAGCAGGATAGTCGTCGCATAGGCTTTTTTCCAAAGAAACTAAACACGCAAGCTCGTCGCTGACAGGCGAGTTGCGGCGGAAGGTGTCGCAAGTTTTTGCTATGAAGTTGCTACCAGTTGCAACGCAGGAATGAGACCATGAGGAAGCGGATGTATTGAAGGGTGTAAAGCATGCGCAAGTATCTCGAGACTGTCGACGAGTCGCGGGCCTGGGCGACTGAAGTATGAGGATCCATCGACAACAAAGACTTTTCCCTCCCGAACGCACTGCAAGGAACCCCAGTCGGAGTAAGACTGAAGCTTGGGGATGTCCTTCAAAGTCCTTTCGACTCCAAATCCACAACAAGCGATAAAGAGGACTTCAGGGTCGGCTTCAACAATCGCATTCCATGGAGTTGTTTGAGATCGCTTTGCAGAGGTCCCAATGACTTCGCGTCCTCCAGCGAGTTGCACTAGTTCCGGGCTCCAATGCCCTGCGCAAAATGGCGGATCAATCCACTCTAGAAGCATCACTGACGGTCGGTGAACGAGTTCGAGCGATCGCGATGATACGATTGCAACACGACGTTTGAGGGCCGCAATTTCGATTTCCGCTCGTTCAGAGCAGCTGGCTGCTTCGCCAACAGTTCGAATACACATCATCACGTCTTCGAGACATGAGGGTTCTAAGTTGATAACAGTCGGATTGCTCGGCAATGAATGCGCAGCATGTTGGACTTCGGTCTCTGCAACGGCACAAACGTCGCATAGTGATTGAGTCACAATCAGGTTCGGTCGAAGCGACTGAAGTGTTGGTAGATCAAGACTATAGAGAGCGCGTTCGGTTTTGAGTCGTTCCCGAACAGCCAAATCAATCTCGTGGCTGGAGGCGTCATGAGGGATCAAGGAGGTTGTAACTTTGGGAAGTCCGAGAACGGAAGCCGGGTAGTCACACTCGTGTGTTACTCCCACCAAATGGTCGCGTAAGCCAAGCTGACAGACAATTTCCGTTGCGCTTGGTAACAATGAAACAATCCTCATGTCCGGTTCCTGCTTAGTTGTAGGGGCGGTTGCATATCGCCGGATTACGTCAGCAGATCGCGAACCGAAGATCTAATGAGCACTTTGTCACTCGCGCGGGTTGTATTGGGATACTGGCGTAGGCTAAGGCATAAGTCCCAGACTGTGAAGTGGTCGAGACGATCGCCCAAACTTACGCGCCCGTGTCCCAAAATTGTAAGTCGCAGTTGTTGAGAAACGCTTATCTATTTGCTTTTGTTAGCTTTCGTCGATAGATCAGAATCGTTGACCCAACGGCCACTATTAAGCAAGCAGTCGATGGCTCTGGGACTGCTGTCAACCGAAGATTATCGAGTGCAACAAACGTTGGCGTATTGATGCCGAAAGAACCAACGTCTGTAGAAAAGAACGTAAGGCTCACTGACCGTGCATTAGCGATGCTTGATAAGCTCACGTTCTGCCAACTATCGAGAATGAAGTCTTGTGAGCTCTCGGCGAATCGAAAGTCCGCTAAGTTTACCGTAACGGCGCCAATCAATGTTCCTGTCCCGCCCAAGCTGTCATAGCCGTTAAGAGTTACGCTCAACAAGTCGGGCTCGCCACCAGAGGGGCCTCCAAATTTCTTTGCAAAGCTATCGCCGTTTCGCATCGAAAGTGCCGAGTACGTTGTATTGGTTAGATCAACCGAATGAAGGAGCATCCCAGAGGGAAGATTAAAAAACGGTGTTCCACCAAAGCCGTCGTTGTAAGCTATTGCATAGTTTTGTCCGGCGGATACGCCTCCTAATCCATTGGAGCCACCACCAGGGTAAGAAGCGTATTGGTTTAAAAATCCTGCAGTCGTAGTGTTTACCACGTTGCTGTAACTCCAGCCATTCCAACCCTCAAAACCACCCCCAAAGTTCTCATAGGAGTTGTTAAAGAAAACTCCTTGGCTTGACCATCCAACATTGCTGTTAAGGCCAGAACCACTGTTGCCATTAAAAAACGATCCTCCACCTGCCAGACTAGTACCAGTGAAGACTGTTTTGTCTTCAAAAGTAACTAAGAGATTTGCTTGCGCAAAAGACGGAATAAACGCGAGCAAAAACAGAAACAGAATTCGAAGTTTCATCGAATGAACCTCTCTAAAAAAGCCCTCTACCGAGATAAACTCGTAGAGTCATCTCGAGCCACTTTGGATTTCGGCACCCGAACGAACCTTGGTTGCTGAAACAAGCAGACTCGCTGCGAACGGTAAATCAAAACAGAATCTTTGAATTGAGAGGCTGAGCCGTTGCTTGGAAGCCTTCTCTGCAAAAATCAGCTTTGCGGCGAATGCCTCAATCCGAGAAGGCACGTCTTCACCATCATTTGCGGTAGGTCTTCTGACTTGCTATCGATCCGATTTCAAAGCCTTCTCACTCGAAACTACTCGAGCAATGGCACTTCCTTGAGAAGGAAATCGAACTTGCAAAACGCAAGGTGCGTCAAGCTGACAGCTCACAGCGGCTGGACCGTCCCGGATTCTCACCGGGTTCCCTGTTCGCGGATGAAACAAACTGCGCCATCCGTCACCGTAAACGTTCTAGTAAAGTAGGTTAGCGAAAGTGACCTGTCAAGCGCATTCGCTGTCGAGTGAGTACAATAGGAAAGGTATCAACAGCAGCCCCTTAGGTGAGTGGCGGGCTGAGAATCACCATTTATTCGTTGCGACCATCGTCTCGAAAGATCAACCGGACGAGACAGTGGTCTCATCCTACACAAGCCATTACTGCCCAACCTTAGGGGAATCCCTCTTACGCATGAACCCGATTAATTTTGCGCTTCGTCGCCCTCGAAGTGTCATTGTTGGATTGATTGCGATTGTCCTGGTTGGATTCGCCGTCGTTCGTCCTAAATCGGTTGATGAATGGTTGAAGGTCCGCGGGATCGAGCTCCCGATCAAGCGAATGTCGATCGATATCTTTCCATCGCTCAATTTGCCGGTGATCTACGTTTGCCAGCCCTACGGTGGTATGGATCCGGCTCAGATGGAAGGGCTGCTTACGAACTACTACGAGTACCACTTTCTTTACATCAATGGTATTCATCACGTTGAAAGCCGAAATGTGCAAGGTACAGCGCTGATGAAGTTGATCTTTCATCCCGGTACCAACATGGCTCAAGCAATGGCTGAGACCATCAACTATGTGAATCGTTCGCGTGCGATGATGCCTCCGGGAACAGTTCCTCCTTTTGTAATGCGCTTCGACACCGGAAGCGTTCCTGTTGGCTATCTTGTCTTATCGAGTGGAACGAAAACGATAGCCGAGATCCAAGATCAAGCGCTCTTTAAAGTTCGTCCGATGTTTTCCTCGCTGCCTGGTGTCTCGGCACCACCACCGTTTGGAGGATCTGCGCGGAGCATTGTCGTTCGAGCGAACCCGGACCGGTTGCGAGCCTTCGGGCTATCACCAGATGATGTGATTGGAGCGCTTACAAAAGGGAACACCATCACTCCGTCAGGAAACGTTCGTATTGGTGATAGTTATCCATCGGTACCTACCAATGCAATGATTCGCGATGTTCGTGAATTAGGACAGATTCCTCTGAAGACAGGCGCTCAGACTGTCTACTTGCGAGACATCGGTTCTATTGAAGACGCAAGTGATATGATTACCGGTTACGCTCTCGTCAATGGCCGTCGAGCTGTTTACATCTTGGCAACGAAACGCGCCGATGCTTCCACGATGAATGTTATTGGTGAGATTAAACAAGCTCTGCCAAAAATGCAGAAGGAATTGCCGGACGATATTAAAGTCGCCTTTGAGTTTGATCAGTCACCCTATGTAACGGGTGCGATATCAAGCTTAGTCGCTGAAGGTTTTTTGGGGGCGATGCTTACCGGGCTGATGGTGCTTGTCTTTTTGAGAGACTGGCGCAGCGCGATCGTGGTGGTGCTCAATATTCCGCTTGCCATCTTGTTTTCGATTGTGGGGCTTTGGCTAACCGGACAGACCATCAACTTGATGACCCTAGGTGGCCTTGCATTGTCGGTCGGTATCTTGGTCGACGAAGCCACAGTGGAGATCGAAAACATTCACACGCAGATGAAGAAGCAGCCGTCGGTAGCGAATGCGGTCTTGAATGGAAATCGACAAACCGCAGTTCCACGATTGTTGGCCATGCTTTGTATTCTGGCTGTCTTCGTACCAACATTTTTTATGCAAGGGGCTCCACGAGAACTGTTTTATCCGCTGTCACTTGCAGTTGGATTTGCAATGATAGGCTCGTACATTCTTTCAAGTACGATGGTTCCCATCTTGTGCGTTTGGTTACTGCGGAATGGTCCTCCGGGAGTTGTGAATGAGCCCCGTCCAATCTTTTCAGGCTTGGGCTTTCGGAGTTGGACCCGTTTGATGATCAATACGCGTTGGGTTGTCGTCCCTAGCTACCTCGTTCTCTGTGCTGTCACGATTGGACTATCCATTTCAGCGATTGGTGTTGATATCTTTCCAAAGATCGACTCGGGGGAATTTCGGCTGCGCATGCGCTCAAAAGACGGGACGCATATCGATGTCACGGAGCAGATTGCTTTACGAGTCTTAGAATCGATTAAAGACGAAACCAAAGGGAGTGACGGGAAAGACAAAATCGCACTTACACTTGGATATGTCGGTACGGTTCCGGCATCTTTTCCGATCAATTCCGTGTATCAGTTTATGCGTGGACCAGAAGAAGCAGTATTTCGAATTGCACTGAAGCCCGAGTCAGGTATCGATACTGAGCAACTCCTTACCCGCTTGCGAACAAAACTCGGCAAAGAGTTTGCTGACGTGCGATTCTCCTTCGAGCCGGCCGACATTATTAGTGAAGTTATGAGCTTCGGATCTTCTGCACCGATCGAGGTCGCTGTTCGTGGGGGCTCGCAAGCGGAGAATCGGGACTTTGCGTCTAAGGTGCAAACTGCATTAACGAAGCATCCAAGACTGCGCGATGTTCAGATTGTACAAGCCTTGGATTATCCAACGATTGAAGTAAAAATCGATCGCGAGAAATCAGGACTTGCCGGCGCGACGATGGACCAAGTGAGTCGCTCAGTCCTGGCGGCAACCTCTTCAAGTCGATTTGTCGTCCCCAATTATTGGCCCGATCCTAAAACAGGTGTTGGGTACCAAGTACAAGTTGAAATCCCACAGCCAGCGATGAAGTCATTGAATGATCTAGGCACTGTTCCAATCTTGAACCGAGACCAAGAAGGGCCGCTGCTGCTACGTGATGTTGCGCAGTTGACTCAGTCAACAACAGCAGGCGAATTCGATCGTTACAACATGAAGCGTGAGCTCTCTCTGACTGCAAACGTAGTCGGGTCGGATCTCGGAGAGGTCGCCCGCGAAGTCTCTAGCCTTTTGGAACAAGTCAAAAAGGATGATGACGCGGCAAAAGACGCGCAAGAAAAGCTGGGATTAAAGCCGGCACGTGTGACTTATGAGTTACGCGGTCAGATACCGCCGCTTTACCATATGCTAAGCGGGCTTGGTGTCGGGCTTGTTCTAGCTGTGTTGGCAATCTTTTTAATGCTTGCGGCCAGCTTCCAATCGTTTCGGCTTTCGCTAGTGACGATCTCAACTGCACCGGCGGTCATTGCAGGGGCAGGCGTGATGCTGTGGCTTACCGGGTCGACGCTCAACATCCAATCTTTTATTGGAATCATCATGGGACTGGGGGTTGCGATGGCAAACGCAATTTTGGTTGTGACTTTCGCGGAACAACGCAGACGTGGTGGAGAGAGTGCCTCACAAGCGGCAGAGCATGCTTCGTCAGATCGTTTACGCCCGGTCTTGATGACCAGTTGCGCGATGCTTGCCGGGATGCTTCCAATGGCAATTGGTCTTGGCGAGTCAGGGCAACAGACCGCACCACTCGGGCGTGCGGTGATAGGTGGTTTAATCGCGGCAACGCTTTCGACCTTGCTTGTTTTGCCCGCAGTATTCGCTTTGGTTCAGGCGGGGCGTGGGACGTCTTCTGGATCTTTGCATCCCGAAGATGCTGATGCCCCTACCCTAGCAGCCAAATAAACTAACCAAGAAAATCAAAAGAGTAGTAAGCATGAAGTCTTTTCGAGAATCACGAGTCGATTATCGTTTGCGAGCGCTCATTGCGTTCGTAAGTGTAGTTATGCTTGCAGGCTTCTTTGGCTGTAGGAAAGCGGTGGAGGTCGATTCGTTCTCCGAAAGAGCTACGGCAATTGCTGAACTGCCGAAGGTGACTACAGCGAAACCCGTTCGGCAATCGCTCCTTCAAAAGACCGAGCAACCGGGGCGAGTCGAAGCTTTTTCAACTACTCATCTTCTCGCAAAGATATCGGGCTACATCGATCAACAATTAGTCGACATCGGTGATCGTGTTGTTGGACCCAAAAGAGATTCTCAAGGAAATGTGACAGAGGCTGGCCAAGTTCTTGCGGTGTTGACCGCACCCGAGTTGCAGGACGAACGGATGCAAAAGGAAGCAATGATTGTTCAGGCGACCTCTGACATCGCGCAGGCTGAAGCGGCTGTTGAAGTTGCCAAGTCAGTCGCGACGTCCGCAGAATCAATCATCGATGAATTCGTTGCCAGTCAGCAAAGAGCAGAATCTGAATATCAACGCTGGAAATCAGAATCAGAACGAATCAACGTTTTGGCTTCAACCCAGACGGTAACTCAAAAACTTGCCGACGAGACGCTACAGCAAATGCTGGCAGCCGACGCAACCCGATCAGAGTCTGCAGCAAAAATTCGATCAGCGAAAGCAAAACTGAATGAAGCTCTGATGGGAATAACAAAAGCGAAAGCAGATCTCAATGCGGCCGAAGCAAGGCTCAAAATTGCCGAAGCTGAGCTAAAGCGAGTGCGTTCTCTGTGCGATTACCTAGTGATCCGAGCACCATACGATGGATTTATAACTGAACGTAATTACGATCTCGGTGCACTTATCCAGGCTGCCAGCTCAAGCGACGACAAGCCACTCTTTACAATCGTTCAGACGGACAAGATTCGCGTCTTTATCGAAGTTCCAGAAACCGATGCCGCTCTTGTCGAATCAGGACGCAAGGCAATCATTAAAGTTCCCTCGCTCGGTGGACGCGTTTTTGAAGGAAATGTCACCAGGACGGCTTGGGCGTTGCAGTCAGGATCGAGAACACTTCGGAGCGAAATCGATATCCCGAACGAGTCCGGAGTACTGAGGCCTGGTATGTATGCCAATGTTGAGTTGACGGTCGCTGAGAAGCAAGATGCGCTGACCTTGCCAAAGGCCGCAGTCGTTATGCTTGATGGCCAAGCTTACTGCATGGTTGTTACGGATGCAGGAAAGGTAACCAAAACCGCTATCAAGGTCGGCATTCGTTCTGCAACTGAAGTTGACATAGTTAGCGGGCTCGTGGGTGGAGAAAACGTGATCATCGCTAATGCTGCAGCGTTCCAGGATGGCCAAATCGTTCAGATGGCTAGCAAATAGATGTACGAGTTGTAGCGATCAACCCGCATCGCCACTCTATCCCCATGCGGACGTGTCGACTTTTCCGGTTTAATGGGTCGCTATCGAACCGATGTTTCCAAGGGTGACTTCTGTTACTTGGAAAAGTGTAGTGGAAGATTCGATGAGTTGCGGTTTTGAG